>JARLGS010000553.1 GCA_031292695.1 Mycobacterium sp.
CGCAGCCGTCGTCGGGAGCACCCGATGCCGCGTCGGCCCGGGCGGCCCCCGCGGCCCGCCTAAACAAAACCCGCATCTTTACATAGAATGGCGGGGAGTTAGACAGGTCGGTGTCGCAACAGCCGCCGCCTTCCAGACCGCCGACCACTCCCCTGATCTGGGAGTCGGAAATCCACGGCGACCCGCTGGTGCCCTCCACCAGCCCCCGGCACCGCAGCGCCGGGAAGCCGCGGTTCGGCCGCGAGGTCGCACCGGCGCAACTGATCGGCGCCCCGCCGTCGCCTGACGGATAGCCCATGACTGTGATGGGCACATCCGGCCCCGGCGCCGCACCCAGCACGAAGCCACCGCCCGTGTGGTGCTCCAGCGTGTCGGTCGCGGCCGTGCCGCGGTGACTGACCCGAGCGATGGCGAAGTCTGCAAGCGGGTCCTGATGCCGTACCCAACGCGGGTCCAGATACACCGCATCGATGTGCCAGAAATCCGCCGGGACGCCCGCACTCCGGTATCCAGGCGCGAACGATGTTGCGATCGATGAATCAAGACAATGGGCCGCAGTGATGATCAGATTCCCGGACAGTGAATCAAGTACCGCCCCGCTGCACGTGTGCTCAGTGTCGCTGCCCTGGAAAACTGCACCGACCCGCAGGTCCGGCCGGGCGGTGTGGGCGGCGGCCGGCACGGCGGCAACTGCAGGAGCGTCGACCGGGCGCGGGTCGGCCTTGATCGTCGGTGGGCCGCACGAGGTGGCCAGAAGCGCCACGAACGCGCTCGCGGCCAGTCGGGTCCACAGCATCTGTCTGATCTTGCCTGATGCCACCTGTGCGGGCAGCATCTGGTGCGCTGTGCCGTTTTCCGGGGTGGCACCGGCAACACCGAAATAATGCGCGACACTGGTAGCAGACGGACCGCACCCGTCGCCTGCCACCCGGACGGCGACGCTGCGGACATGCAGCACGGCAAGGAGTGTGAAGGTGAGCGAGCACGCCGGGAGCGACGAGCGACCCGACCCGACCCGGCAGTACCAGCCGGAGCCGAGCGGCATGTACGAGCTGGAATTTCCGGCGCCACAACTGTCGGCATCTGACGGCCGCGGGCCCGTCATGGTGCATGCCCTCGAAGGGTTCTCCGACGCAGGCCACGCCATCCGGCTGGCCGCCGAGCACCTGAAGAACACCCTCGACACCGAACTGGTCGCGTCGTTCGCCATCGACGAACTGCTGGACTACCGGTCGCGCCGGCCACTGATGACGTTCACCACCGACCACTTCACCAAGTACAACGACCCCGAATTGAACCTGTACGCCCTGCACGACACCGCCGGCACACCGTTCCTACTGCTCGCCGGCCTGGAACCGGATCTGCGCTGGGAACGCTTCATCACCGCGGTGCGGCTGCTCGCCGAACGGCTCGGCGTCCGTCAGGTCATCGGGCTGGGCACCATTCCGATGGCCGTCCCGCACACCCGGCCGATCTCCATGACCGCGCATGCCGGAAACAAGGACCTTATCGCCGACCATCAGCCGTGGGTCGGCGAAGTGCAGGTGCCCGCCAGCGTGTCGAATCTCTTGGAGTACAGGATGATTCAACACGGTAACGAAGCAGTGGGCTTCACCGTGCACGTCCCGCACTATCTGGCGCAGACCGCGTACCCACCGGCCGCCGAGGCCTTGCTCGGCGAGGTCTCCCGAATCGCGTCACTACAGATTCCGCTGCAGGCGTTGTCCGAGGCCGGCGCGGAGGTGTACACGAAGATCAATGACCAGGTGGAGTCCAGTTCCGAGGTCGCACAAGTGGTGACCGCGCTGGAACAACAGTACGATGCGTTCGTTGCTGCCCAGGAAAATCGGTCATTGCTGGCACGTGACGAGGAATTGCCCAGCGGCGACGAACTCGGCGCTCAATTCGAACAATTTCTCGCCCAACAATCCGGTGACGGGTTCCCCGAGACGCACCCGGACAGCGACGAAGGCTCCGCGGACAGCTGAGCGCACTGTCAGGCACGATTGGCATGATGGCAAGGAGTTGGGACGATGGCCGACGGAAAGCCCACCCTGCACTCAGTACGTGAAGCGACCCCCCGACTGGAATACCGCACCATCCACGGCTACCGGCGGGCATTTCGGGTGGCCGGATCAGGTCCGGTGATCCTGCTGATCCATGGCATCGGTGACAACTCGACCACTTGGGCGACCGTCCAGACCCACTTGGCGCAACGGTTCACGGTTATCGCCCCGGATCTGCTCGGTCACGGTCAGTCCGACAAGCCGCGCGCGGATTACTCGGTGGCGGCCTACGCCAACGGCATGCGGGATTTGCTCAGTGTGCTCGACATCGAACGGGTGACCGTCGTCGGTCATTCGCTGGGCGGCGGCGTAGCAATGCAATTCGCCTACCAGTTCCCGCAATTGGTCGATCGACTGGTCTTGGTCGGCGCCGGCGGCGTCACCCGGGACGTCAACATCGCGCTGCGCATCGCGTCCCTTCCGATGGGCACCGAGGCCCTGGGACTCCTGCGAATTCCATTGGTGCTACCGGCGCTTCAACTCGCCGGCCATCTCGGTGGCGCGCTGTTCGGGTCAACGGGCATAGGTCACGACCTACCGAACATGTTGCGGATACTCAACGATCTACCCGAGCCGAGGGCATCATCGGCTTTCGGCCGAACCCTGCGCGCAGTGGTGGACTGGCGCGGCCAGGTGGTCACCATGCTGGACCGATGTTATTTGACCGAATCCATTCCGGTGCAATTGGTTTGGGGCGCGCAGGACTCGGTTATCCCTGCCACCCACGGAGAACTGGCCCATGCCGCGATGCCAGGTTCGCGGCTTGAAATCTTCGACAATTCGGGACACTTCCCGTTTCACGACGACCCCGTCCGGTTCGTGGAACTGGTCGAGAACTTCATCGACTCGACAGCACCCTCGGTTTATGACCGCGACGCGTTACGCAATCTGCTACTGACCGGGCTCAGCCCGAAATCGATCAACGCCTCGCTCGATACCAAGGCCGCCGTACTCGATGCGCTGGACAGCGACGAGCGCAGCGCGACCTAACGGCTTCCGTCAGCCTGACGAGGCCACACCGCGGTGGGCGCGCAGCGCCTCGATTTCGCGTTCGAAATCGTCGGCGGACGAAAAGGACCGGTACACGGACGCGAACCGGAGGTAGGCGACCTCATCGAGGTCACGCAAGGGGCCGAGGATCGCCAGCCCGACCTCATGGCTCGGCACTTCGGGAGAACCGGTGGCCCGCACCGCGTCCTCAACCTTCTGCGCCAACTGATTCAGGGCATCGTCGTCCACCTGCCGCCCCTGGCAGGCTCGTCGCACACCCTTGATGACCTTCTCGCGACTGAACGGCTCGGTGACCCCACTGCGCTTGACCACCGCCAGCACCGCGGTCTCCACGGTGGTGAACCGCCGGCCGCATTCCGGACAGGATCGGCGACGCCGAATCGCCTGCCCCTCATCGGCTTCCCTGGAGTCGACCACACGCGAGTTCGGATGCCGGCAGAACGGACAGTGCATCACCGCTCCTTCGCCGCACCGACAATCGACCGTTTCGAACGGTGTCGAGCGTACCCGTGCCGACCCAACCCGGCCGGGCGCCGTGCCGATCACGGTATACATGTCCAGGTCCATGACCAGCGCTAGCCGACCGGAGCGATCAGCGTCTGCCCGGCATCCAGCGCGACGGAGCGCAATTTGTTCAGCTCGCGAATGCGGTCGACGACCGCCCCGACCGGCGCATCCGGCGCCACCCGCCGCGCGACCTGCTGAATCGACTCCCCGGTCTGCACCCGAACCACCGCGAGCTGGCCAGGCACTGCCGCCGCGGGCTGAACCGCCTCACCGAACTGCGCGACCAGGCCGAGCCACACCGTGATCCCAGCGGCGACCAGGGCCAGCATCACCGTGGTCAGCGGGGTGATGGGACGACTCCGGTGGGACGCGCGGGAGGTCAGGACGCCGGTGCCCCGGTGCCGGAACGCCGCACCCGACGGCCGCGGACCCGACGGCCGCAGCCGAGCCTGCTGGTGACGGTTTACATCGCTGCGCCGGCGCACGGTACGGACGACGACATCGGTCGGGTGTTCACGCGTGATGATGGTCATTGCAGTTCCTTCCAGGAGTTCATTCGCTCTTATGTTCGAACTATATCGCCCATTTGTTCGAACACTAGAACATGTGATCGAACTGTTGCGAACCATACGACGCCCCACCGACAAGTTCTGCTCGACGACGTTCCGCGCCCCCGTCGAGTAGCCCCGGGCCCGACCGTCGCCGAAACGGCTGTCCGGCAGGGCCGTTCCCGACCGAGCACTGACACGGCGTGCGGTTTCGTCACGCGACGAAGCGAGCCCGACACGCCGACAACTCATCTCGAACACATGTTTGATCAAATGGCTGAGCTGGGCTAGATTCGTGCCCATGAGCGACAGCACCGACATCCCGGCCGGCACCAATCGCACCCAAGACGCTCAGCCGGGTGGACGGCTCGGCCCGCTGACCGAACGGCAGCGGACCATCCTCGAGGTCATCCGCACGTCGGTCACCACCCGCGGCTACCCGCCCAGCATCCGGGAGATCGGCGATGCGGTGGGCCTGACCTCCACCTCATCGGTGGCACATCAGCTACGCACCCTGGAAAAGAAGGGTTACCTCCGACGCGACCCGAACCGGCCGCGTGCCGTGGATGTCCGGGGTTCGGACGATTCCTTGTCGCCCACAGTGACAACCGACGTCGCCGGCTCGGATGCCATGCCGGAGCCCACCTTCGTCCCGGTACTCGGCCGGATCGCCGCCGGCGGACCGATTCTCGCCGAGGAAGCAGTCGAGGACGTCTTCCCGCTCCCACGCGAGTTGGTGGGTGAAGGCTCGTTGTTCCTACTGAAAGTCGTCGGCGAATCCATGATCGATGCCGCGATCTGCGACGGTGACTGGGTCGTGGTTCGTCAACAGAATGTGGCTGACAACGGCGACATCGTCGCGGCCATGATCGACGGCGAAGCCACCGTGAAGACGTTCAAGCGCACCCGGGGACAGGTGTGGCTCATGCCGCACAACCCGGCCTTCGATCCGATCCCCGGCAACGACGCGGTCGTGCTCGGCAAAGTGGTCACGGTCATCCGCAAGATTTGATGCCCACGAGCACTGACAGCTGAGCCCCGCCGCAAGCGTTTGCGGCGGGGCTCAGCTGTCAGTGCGGTCAGCCTCGGATGAATCCGTTGGTGACTGCGAATTCCTCACTGGCGAACCAGATTTCGACAGGCGCGGTGTCATAGCCCGGCGAGCCCGGGACCCAGTACAAACCAGTCTTGGTATCGGCCTTGATGTCATAGCCATGGGGCGGCGGAGCTCCGGTCGCGACGCGGAACGACATCTGCGCGGTCTCGGGTTCCTCGGCACCGAGAGCATGGTGTCGGCCGCTGGGCGGACCGGTCGGCAGCTGGTCTTCCGATTGCACGTCCGCTGCTGACGGCTCGCTCTCGGGCTCCGGATGGCTAGCCGGCGGCTCGGCCGACTCGCCTGCTGGGCCCTCGGCGACAGCCGACGACTCGGGGCCGGCCGGCGGCTCGAGTTCGCTGACTGCGGTGTCGGCATCGGCTTCCGGAGCAGGCACATTGTGCTGGTCGGCGTCTCTGTGCCGCCACGCCGCGAGTCCGGCGACGCCGGCGGCGCCCAACCCAGCAGCACCCAACGCGGCACCGCCCAAGCCCGCCGGACGATCTCCGCGAGCTGCCTCGCTGTCAGGCTTCTGCGGAGCATTCGGCGCTGCGCCGCGACGCAGCGCATCCGGAAGCTCAACTGACGCCGTCGCCTCGTCAGCAGGCGCGCCGTGGCTGCCCTCGGCCGGTGCCTCGAGGGGCTCTGCCGCGGGTTGCCCCTCGTCGACCTGCTTCTCGACCTGCTTCTCGACCGGCTGATCGGCCGGGTGCTCCGCCGTCAGGTCGGGAAACACGTTCGGCGCCGTGTCGATGACGTCTGGGTTGGCCTGGAACGCGGGAACCTCGTGAGGCGCGTGTTCCTCGGACGAGAATTCTTCTGGGTAGCCAGCCTCCGGCCCGTGCTCGGCATGCTCGTCGTCCCACGAGCCGTGCCACTCGTCGTCGGGATGCTCGCCGTGCTCGCCGGCGGCGGGCTCGCCCAGCTGCGCGTAATGCTCGGCGTGCTCATCATCCGCGTATTGCGAGTCGCCGTAGTCGCCATAGTCGTCGTGCCCGAGATCGTCAGGCTCGGCCGCACTTGCGCGCCGGCGGCGCCGCAGCAGCGAAGCAATGACGATCGCGGCAACGACCAGGGCCAACGGGACGATCGCCAGCAGCCACCACCAGTGGAACTGGTACCACTTGCCAGCCGCCGACGGCGCCGCATTGGCGGCGTTCGGCAGGTCCATGCTGGGTACTTGAAGGTCGGTCAGCTGCGCCGCCAGATCCGCCGGATCGGTGCTGAACGCGTGGCTGGACTTGTTCCACGAGATCGAGCCGCCGGTGAACTTCTGGCTGACAACGTCACCGCTCACGGACTGGTCGCCGGTCGGCGCGCCGAGCTTTCCAGTGGCGCCGCCGAGCTTGCCCCACGCCGCGTTCATCGCCCCGCGCACGACGACCGCACCGTGGTCTGGTGTCCAGAAGATCTCTGGCTTGTCAGCCGCCGCGAAAGTGACCACCCGACTGGACGGAGACAAACCACCGTCAGCTTCGCTGCCGGTCGGGAATCCGAGGTCGCTCTTGGGCCCGCCGACCGCCTGATACTTGGCCAGCAGCGGCCCGGTCACCACATGGGCACCGGTGTCCGGCGAGTAGAAGATGGTGCCGCCGGCGTAGTTCTGGGCGACACCGGCATCTGGTTTGGCCGCGTCGTCCACCTTGTACTGAGCGCCCTGCTCGGCACCGAGCGGGCCCAGCGGCCCTCCGTAGGCCCGCCGGGCCGCGGCGATCGCCGTCGTCGCATCCCCCGGCACATTCAGCCCGGTGAGCTGACCGGCCAGGTCAGCAGGCGTGGTGTTGAATTCCTTGGTCTTGACGTCCCAGCTGACCTCACCACCGGTGAAATTCTGCGAAACGACGTCGCCCTGCCAGGATTCGTCCGCGGTCGGCACCCCCAGAGCGCCGGCCGACCCGCCGAGTTTGTCCCACGCGGCGTTGATCGCCCCGCGGACCACCCAGGCGCCGTTGTCCGGCGTCCAGAAGATCACCGGCTTGTCGGCCGCACTGAACGTGCTGTTTCGGCTGTCCGGCGCCTTCCCGGCGCCCTCGTCGATCGTCGGGAAGCCGAGGTCGCTGTCGGTGGGACCGCCAAGCGCCTGGTACTTGTCGAGGATCGCGCCGTAGATCGGATGCGCGCCGGCATTGGCGGTGAAGTAGATCTTGCCGCCCGCGAAGTTCTGGGCGTACCCATCGGCGACCTGATAGACGTCGCCGTCTTTGGCGCCCAGCACGCCGCCGTCGCCGCCGTTGGTATCCCATGCATGCGAGATGGCCGTCTCAGCGGCATCGCTATCCGGTGTCGCTGCAGCCGTCGGAGCCATGAGCAGTGCCACCGCGAGGGAAAGCGCGCCGACGCTGCTGCGTCCGATCGCCCTTCCAGCACGGGTTCGCAGCCCGGTCATCGAATTCCTCCCGCGGTTGGCAAAACTCCGGACACAAATTCCGTCACACAAACTCTCGTGATTGACGAGTGCATGTCAACTTTGCTTCAGTTGACGCCCATAGTGCGGGATATCGGCCGCATACCGATCAGTGTGTCGCGATTGGATATGCGATTCAATTTTGACCGCGACAATTTAGTTAAACGCCCAATCCGCGGCCGATGATCTCCTTCATGATCTCGGTGGTGCCGCCGTAGATGGTCTGGATCCGGGAGTCCAGGAACGCCCGCGCAATGGGATATTCGCGCATGTAGCCATAGCCCCCGTGCAGCTGCAGGCAGCGGTCGACGAGGCGGACCTGGGCCTCCGTGGAATACCATTTGGCCATCGCCGCCTGGTCGATTGTCAGCTTCCGATCGAGATGCAGGCGAATGAACTCGTCGACCATGATTCGCACCGCGGTGGCTTCTGTCGCCAGTTCCGCCAGCACGAATCGGCTGTTCTGGAAGCTGCCGATCGGCTTGCCGAACGCTTTACGCTCCTTGGCGTATTGCAATGTCGATTCCAGCACGGCTGTCATCGCCGCGGCGGCCATGACAGCGATGGAAATGCGTTCCTGGGGCAGGTTCTGCATCAGATAGATGAATCCCATCCCCTCCTGACCGAGCAGGTTCTCGACCGGCACCTTGACATCGGTGAACGACAATTCCGCGGTGTCCTGGGCGTCGAGCCCGATCTTGTCCAGATGGCGGCCGCGCTCGAAACCCGCCATGCCGCGTTCGACGACCAGCAGGCTGAAGCCCTGCGCGCCCTTGTCGGGATCCGTACACGCCACCACGATCACGAGATCAGCGTGAATACCGTTGGTGATGAACGTCTTTGAACCATTCAGCACATAGTGATCGCCATCTTTGACCGCGCGGGTCTTGATGCCCTGCAGGTCACTACCGGTGCCCGGTTCGGTCATCGCGATCGCGGTGATCAGCTCACCGCTGCAGAAACCGGGCAGCCAGCGCTGCTTCTGTTCGTCGTTGGCCAGTTCCAGCAGGTACGGCGCAATCACATCGTTCTGCAGGGTGAACCCGAGACCGCTGTGCCGCCCGGCGGCCGTCTCCTCGCTGACGACGACGTTGTAGCGGAAGTCCGGGTTACCGCCGCCGCCGTACTCCTCCGGCACCGCCATGCCGAGGAAGCCCTGCTTGCCGGCTTCCCGCCAGACCTCGCGGTCGACGATCTTCGCCTTTTCCCACTCCTCGCGGTAGGGCTCGGCGTGGCGATCGAGGAACGCGCGGAAAGACTCCCGGAACAGCTCGTGTTCAGGCTCGAACAACGTGCGGTCGTATTTGATGACACCCATGCGGGACCTCCGGTACTGGATAAGTTTGATTCAACTTATCCCAACCGTCCGGTTGGTTGCATAACGGACACGACGGACGCCGCGTTACCGCCCGGTGCCCTGCCGACGGGACTGGGTGCGACCCGGTGCCTGCTGACCGGTCGGGCGCCGCCGCCGGCGCTGGGCCTGGCCTGCGGTCGCCGACTGGGGCGGGCGACTGCCCCCGCGGGCTACCGGCGCTTCCTTGGGTGCCGGCGCCCGGTACGGTGCGACCTCGCCGACCAGAGCCTGTACCGGCGCCGAATCGGCCACCACTTCCTGCGGCCGGGCCGTGATACCGGCCTTGCGCAGCAGCTGCTGGGCGTCCTTGCGCTGCTCGGGCAGGACTACGGTGACGACGTCACCGGCACTACCGGCTCGCGCGGTACGTCCCGAACGGTGCAGGTACGCCTTGTGCTCGGCCGGCGGGTCGACGTGCACGACGAGTTCGACCTCATCGACGTGGACCCCGCGCGCGGCGATATCGGTCGCCACCAACACTCGCGCCTCCCCCGCGCTGAATGCAGCGAGGTTGCGGTCCCGCGCCGGCTGGGACAAGTTTCCGTGCAGGTCCACCGACGGCACCCCGGCCTCGGTGAGCTGACGGGCCAGCTTGCGGGCCTGGTGCTTGGTGCGCATGAACAGGATGCGCCGGCCGCTGCCCGACGCCAGGCGGTGCACCAGAGCGTTCTTCTCCGCGGCACCGGAGACGTGGAACACGTGATGGGTCATGGCCGGCGGCGGCGCGTCGATCTCATCGACCGAGTGGGTGACCGGGTCGGACAGGAAGCGCCGCACCAGCTTGTCGACGCCGTTGTCCAGCGTCGCCGAGAACAGCATCCGCTGCCCACCGGCCGGCGTGGCCGCCAGAATCCGGGTGACGCCCGGCAGGAAGCCCAGGTCGGCCATGTGATCGGCCTCGTCCAGGACGGTCACCTGCACAGCGTCGAGGCTGACCAACTTCTGCTTCATCAGGTCTTCGAGGCGGCCCGGGCAGGCGATGACGACGTCTGCGCCGGCCCGCAGCGCCGACACCTGGCGGTGCTGCGAGACTCCACCGAAGATGGTCGTCGCGGTCAGACCGACAGCGGTGGCCAGCGGTTCGATGACCGCCGCGATCTGGGTGGCCAGTTCGCGGGTGGGCGCCAGCACGAGGCCGGTCGGCCGCGACGGCCGCCGGGAAGACCCGGCCAGCCGGGCCACCAGCGGAATGGAGAAGGCCAGCGTCTTGCCGCTGCCGGTGCGGCCCCGACCGAGGACGTCCCGGCCGGCAAGCGTGTCCGGCAGGGTCTGGACCTGGATCGGGAACGGTGCGGCGATACCCCGGTGGGCCAATGCGGCGACCAGCGTCGCGGGCACACCGAGGTCAGCGAAAGAAGGGGTGAACGATTGTTCTGCAGACATGAAGAAGCACGGCCTTTCAGGCACGGTGGGGCGATAATGCCGGCGGCAGAATCGGTCGCCGCGAGAAATGCTGGTGCAGGTGAACTGACGGCTTCAGCCGTTCCACGACGTGACCGGCGGTCGCGTCCCGTCAGGGTGCGCAGCCGGTGTTGCCACTGAGACTACTGCCTACTACTGATGCATCGCGGTGCACCCTGCCCCGAATGCGGGGCACATGGACGAAAAGCATTGCTCTGCAACAGGTACCGCGGCGATGTGATTTCACCCACCCTGGCCACGAGTGGTCCGTTCAGAAATAGACACGACGGGCAATTTTCGGTGAATGTCCGGTTCCGATCCAGTCATAGTGCGACGATGCGAAACAAGGGCCGACCAGCGGTTCGGCGAAGTCTAAGGGGAGCTCGATGCGCACACTGAGATCGTCGGTTCCCGCCGCGATGGCCGTCATCATCGCGGTGCTGGGCACCCTCCTGCTGGGTCTGCTCTCGACCGTCACCGCGGCCATCACGCTCACCGCCACGGCGCTGATCGTCCCGGGCACCGGCACGCCCAACGCCAATGTGGTCGCCGGCTACCTGCAGAACGCCGACAACTACTACATCGCCCCGTTCGACCCGACGTGTACGGCCGCAAACGACTGCACCCTGCAGGGCATCAACTATCCGGCCCAGTTCTGGCCCTTCCCGTTCGCCGGCTGGGGCGGCCTGTCCGGCGCCAAGTGGAACGATTCGACCGGGCAGGGCATCGCGAACCTCGATACCGCCCTGCAGGCGGCGCTGCCGACAGCAACGTCGACCAACCCCGACATCGTCTTCGGCTATTCGCAGGGCGGCAACATCGTCACTCGCGAGAAGTCCACCCTGTCCGGACTGACCGACGCGCAGAAGGCCGCACTGGCTTTCGTGATGATCGGTGACACCAACCGGCCCAACGGCGGACTGTTCGAACGGCTCGCCCTCCTCGGCACGGTTCCGATCCTGGACGCGACCTTCGGCCTGCCGGCGCCCACCAACACGGGCATCAAGACCACCGATATCGCCTTCCAATACGACGGTGTCGCCGATTTCCCGCTGTACCCGATCAACCTGCTGGCCGACCTCAACGCCATCGCCGGATTCTGGTACGTCCACGGCACCTACCTGGCCCCCAACGCCAACAGCTCGACCGGCGAACTGCCCGACGGCTATACCCCCGCGGAACTGCAGGCCGCACTCGCCAATCCGAACAACCAGAGCGTCTACGGCGACACCACCTACATCACCATCCCCACCAAAACCCTGCCGATCGTCCAGCCGTTGTTGGAGTTCGGCGGGTTCACGAACACGACCTTCATCGTCAAGCCGCTCGTGGATCTCATCGAACCGGTACTGCGGGTGCTCATCGATACCGGCTACAACCGCAGCCTCAGCCCCGGTGTGCCGGCACCGTTCCAATTGATCCCGCTGATCAACCCGATCACGCTGGCGCAGAACCTGGTCCAGGCCGCCGGCCAGGGCGTCCAGGCGGCAATCTCCGACATCACCGGCCAGGGCGGCACCCCCAACACGCCGAGCCCAGTCGCGTCCACCACAACCCCGGTGACGACGAACATCGGGGCGCGCACGGCGGTATCGGCCGTCAAGACCCCGACCGCCGCAACCCTGACCCAGGTCACTCCGGCCCTCGAATCCACCACCACGACCAAGTCCGATCCGGCCACACCGCCCACCACGACCCCGAAGCCACTGACCGCCAACTCCCCCAGCGCCACCGGTGTCGGGGATGTCAAGCCGGCCGGCAAGCCGGGACAGCAGACCGGAAGCACCAACACCACCACGTCGACCCCGGGCAAGGCAGGTCACACCGGCACCGCGGGCAAGGACGGCGCCGGCACGAATGACACCGATAGCAAGGGCGCTCAGTCCGGCACGTCCGGCCAGGAGGTCACCATCCACAAGCCGGCCAAGCCGTCGGCTCAGCAGGACGACAAGCCCGCCAAAGCGGCCGCCTGAGCTATGCGGTCACGAACTCACTGAGGCTGGCGGCCAACGCCAACGGCACCCAACCCTTGATCCGGGTGCCGTCCGGGGTGTGCTCGGTGGCCTCGACGCGCCCCTCGGCATGCACCCGGGCCACCAGATCGCCCCGGTCGTACGGGATGGTCACGTCGACGGCGGCGTCGGTCGGCTCCACGAGCTCGCACATCCGGAACCGCAGCCGGTCCAGGCCGTCCCCGGTCCGCGCCGAAACGAACACCGCGTCCGGCAGCGCCCGCCGCAGTTGGGCTAGCGCCAGGTCGCCAGCTGCGTCAGTCTTGTTGACCACCAACAACTCTCGCGGTGCGGCTACGTCATACTCGGCGACCACTTCGCCGATCACCTTCCGCACCGCGTTGATCTGCGCGATGGGGTCGGCATCGGCACCGTCCACCACGTGGACCAACAGGTCGGCGTCGACGACTTCCTCCAGCGTCGAACGGAACGCCTCGACCAACTGGGTCGGCAGGTGCCGCACGAATCCGACGGTGTCGGTCAGCGTGAACGGCCGCCCGTCGTCCAATTGCCCACGGCGGGTGGTTGGTTCGAGGGTGGCGAACAGTGCGTTCTGCACCAGCACCCCAGCTCCGGTGAGCGCGTTGAGCAGGCTGGACTTGCCGGCGTTGGTGTAGCCGACGATCGCGACCGACGGCATGTCACTGACCCGGCGACTGTGCCGCTGGGTGTCGCGGATCTTCTTCATGTCTTTGATCTCGCGGCGCAACTTGGCCATCCGCTCGCGGATCCGCCGCCGGTCGGTTTCGATCTTGGTTTCACCGGGGCCTCGGGTACCCACACCGCCACCGGCGCCACCGGCGCGACCACCGGCCTGCCGGGACATCGATTCACCCCAGCCGCGCAGCCGCGGCAGCATGTACTCCATCTGAGCCAGCGACACCTGGGCCTTGCCTTCCCGGCTGGTGGCGTGCTGGGCGAAGATGTCCAGGATCAGCGCGGTCCGGTCGATCACCTTGACCTTGACCACTTTTTCCAGCGAGTTCAATTGCGCCGGGCTCAGCTCACCGTCGCAGATGACGGTGTCAGCGCCGGTGGCGAGCACGATCTCGCGGAGCTCCTGCGCCTTGCCCGAGCCGATGTAGGTCGACGCGTCGGGCTTGTCGCGGCGCTGGATCAGGCCTTCGAGCACTTCCGAGCCCGCGGTCTCAGCCAGTGCGGCGAGTTCGGCGAGGCTGTTGTCGGCGTCGGCGAGCGAACCGTCGGTCCACACCCCGACCAGCACCACCCGCTCCAGGCGCAGTTGGCGGTATTCGACCTCGGAGATGTCCTCGAGTTCGGTGGAGAGTCCGGCGACGCGGCGCAGCGCGGCGCGGTCTTCGAGGGCCAGCTCACCGGTGCTGGGTGTGCCGTGAATTGGGCTATCTGGATATGTCATAGGTAGTTATCGATGGTGCCCGCAAAGTCAGCGGGACGCACCTGAATTTCCTTCGTTCTCGCGCCACCACTCGGCAGCCAACTCGCCGTGGGCCAGCAGCACCGACGGCCCTCTCAGAAAACTGGTGGTCTCCGTGATGGTCACGTTGACCTCGCCGCCGGGGATCACCACGCGCATGCTCCCGGTGTCCGTGCCCGTGTGGGCCAGCGCAGCCAGTGTGGCGGCGACGGTTCCGGTGCCGCAGGAACGGGTTTCACCGACTCCACGTTCGTGCACCCGCATCGCGACGGCGCCGCCGACCGGCGCGGTCAGCACCTCGATGTTGACGCCCTCCGGGAACTGTTCGGCGTCAAACGACACCGGCGCGCCGACCTCCAGCGCATTCAGCCCCGCTACGTTCAGTGAGGCGTCGACACAGGCCAGGTGCGGATTGCCAACATCGACGGCAAGCCCTTCGAAGGTGCGGCCGGCCACCACCGCCGAACCGGTGCCGAACGACTGGGCCTTGCCCATCTCGACGGTGACCTCGGCGTTGACCGCGTCGGCGGAGTGCAGCACCACCGGGCGGGGTCCGGCCAGCGAGCCGACCACGAACTCGTCCCGGGACTCCAGCCCGGAGGCCCGTAGGTAATGCGCGAAGACCCGGACGCCGTTGCCGCACATCTGGGCGATCGAGCCGTCGGCGTTGCGGTAGTCCATGTACCAGTCGTCGGCGGCCACCCCCTCGGGCAGCGTCGCGAAAACACCCGCGTTCTGGGCCGCCCCCGCCTTGGTGACCCGCAGCAGGCCGTCGGCGCCCAGCCCACGGCGTCGATCGCACAGTGCGGCGACTACCGGAGCAGACAGCGACAACTCCGCTTCCAGGTCGGGAAGCACCACGAAGTCGTTCTGGGTGCCATGCCCCTTCGAAAACCGCACCTGGTCAGGATACGTGGCGCCAGTTGCGGGCCACTTCGGCCGCGGTGCCGGCCGCGTCCCCGGCCAGCCAGGTGATCCGGTGATCACGACGGAACCAGGATCGCTGCCGGCGCACGTAGCGGCGGGTGCCGATGAACGTCCGCTCCCTGGCCTCGTCCAGGGCGGCCGCATCGCCACCGGCGTCCAGCGCGGCGAGCACCTGCGCATAGCCCAGAGCCCGTGCTGCCGTCACCCCGTCCCGGAGCCCCCGGGCCTGCAGCGCGATCACCTCGTCGACCAGGCCGTCGGCGAACATCGTGTCGGTACGCCGAGCCAAGCGGTCGTCGAGAATTTCTGTGTCCCAATCCAATCCGACGATCAGGGTGTCCCACCGCGGGGCGCCGATCTGGGGTGCGGACGCCGCGAACGGCCGGCCGGTCAGCTCGACGACCTCCAGCGCCCGCACGATTCGGCGGCCGTCGGTGGGCAGGATCGATGCGGCCGCGGCCGCGTCGACGCGCGCCAGTTCGGTGTGCAGGGCCGCGACACCGACGTCGGCCAGTCGGGCCTCCCAGCGCGCCCGGATCTGCGCGTCGGTCGCCGGGAACGACCACTCGTCGAGCAGCGCCTGGATGTACATCATCGAGCCGCCGACGATGACCGGCACCGCGCCCCGGGCGGCGATCGCCTCGACGTCCGCGGCGGCGGCCTCTTGGTAATTCGCCACGGTCGCGGTGTCGGTGACCTCCAGCACATCGAGCTGGTGGTGCACGATGCCGCGACGTTCGGCCACCGTCAGCTTGGCCGTGCCGATGTCCATGCCGCGATAGAGCTGCATCGCGTCGGC
>JARLGS010000554.1 GCA_031292695.1 Mycobacterium sp.
ATCAGCCAGGCCGTCAGCCCGTCGGCCGTGCCCGACGCGAAACCCCGTGCTGCGGCGCGGTATTCACCAACCTGGCGCATCCAGTACATCTCCGGCACGCCGAGACCGTGCGGATCCAGGCCGCTGGCCATGGTGATCAGCCGGGACACCGCCCGCGCCACCACACCGTCGGCCACCCCGAACGGGGCCAGGGTCAGAAGTTCACCGTGCGCGACGGCGGCCAGCACAGTGGCCGGGACCTTGCTACCGCCGCCCACGATGTCGCCGAGCAGTTCGAGCCGGCGCCCCACATCCGGATCGTCGGTGCGGGGCCGGCCGAGCTTGTCCTCATCGGTCAGATCCGCGGCTGCCAGCGTGTGCAGCCGGGCAATCGCCTGCAGCGGCGCCCGTTGCCAGATGCCGACCAGCGCCGTCGCCCCGCCTTCCAGCGCCTCAGATACTCGCAGCGCACCTGCCAGCACCGCGTCGGCCTGCTCGCCCTTGGCCGGCGACTCGCCTTCCTTCGCGAAACTCAGCGACCCGCCGTCCAATACTGACGACGCGCGAGCGGCTCGGACCGCGGCCTCGGCCTCGGTGGCCGGCCAGCCGCGGAGATTGACCTTGTGCCGGTGCGCCCGGCCAAGCGCCTACCGCGCCTCGTCCCCGGCCTCGGCCACGCCGGGCAGGTCTGCCAATGGAGCCAGCGGGTCGGGTGCAGCCACGTCCGCACACGCTAATGCCACCAGGTGATCACCACCAACGTCATTGCAACGGGCGAGTGACTACGCTCACAGCCATGACACAAGACGTTGATGTGCCACAGGCCTATCCTGCGCCTGCTGAGTTCGCCGCCCAGGCGAATGCCACCGCCGCGCTGTACCAGGAAGCCGATGCCGACCGGCTGGAATTCTGGCGCCGGCAGGGCGAGCGGTTATCTTGGACGACACCGTTTTCCGAGGTTCTGGACTGGTCGGACGCACCGTTCGCGAAGTGGTATGCCGACGGCAAACTCAACGTCGCCTACAACTGCGTCGACCGCCACGTCGAGGCCGGCAACGGCGACCGCGTCGCGATCCATTGGGAGGGCGAACCCGTCGGCGATGCCCGCGACATCACCTACGCGGGGCTCAAGGACGAGGTCTGCCGAGCCGCCAACGCGCTGACCGCACTCGGCTTGAGCGCCGGCGACCGGGTGGCCATCTACATGCCGATGGTCCCCGAGGCCATCGTGGCGATGCTGGCCTGCGCCCGCCTGGGCGTCATGCATTCGGTGGTCTTCGCCGGGTTCTCCGCCCAAGCGCTGCGCGCCCGCGTCGAGGACGCCGAGGCCAAACTCGTCATCACCACCGACGGGCAGTACCGGCGCGGTGCGGCCGCATCGCTGAAATCCGCCGTCGATGAGGCCGTCGAAGGCTCCTCGAGCGTGGCGCACGTCCTGGTGGTCAAGCGCACCGGCATCGATGTCGACTGGACCGACGGCCGTGACCTGTGGTGGCACGAGACCGTGGAAACCCAGTCACCGGAGCACACCCCGGAAGCCTTCGACGCCGAGCAGCCGCTCTTCCTGCTGTACACCTCGGGAACCACCGGCAAGCCCAAGGGCATCGTGCACACCAGTGGCGGATACCTGACCCAGGCGTCCTACAGCCACCACAACGTGTTCGACATCAAAGCCGACACCGATGTGTTCTGGTGCACCGCCGACATCGGCTGGGTCACCGGCCACACCTACATCGCCTACGGTCCGCTATCGAACGGCGTCACCCAGGTGCTCTACGAGGGCACCCCGACCTCACCGTCCGAGCACCGGCACTTCGAGATCATCGAAAAGTACGGTGTCACCATCTATTACACGGCACCGACGCTGATCCGCACCTTCATGAAGCTGGGCCACCAGATTCCCGCGTCCCACGATCTGTCCAGCCTGCGACTGCTGGGCTCGGTGGGCGAGCCGATCAACCCCGAGGCCTGGCGCTGGTACCGCGACTACATCGGCGCCGGCACCGCCCCCATCGTCGACACCTGGTGGCAGACCGAGACCGGCGCCATCATGATCACCCCGCTGCCCGGCGTGACGGCGACCAAGCCCGGCTCGGCGATGACCCCGCTGCCCGGCATCAGCGCCAAGATCGTCGATGACGACGGCAACGAGCTGGTCCCCGGCGCCGATGAGGCCGAACACGTCACCGGTTACCTGGTGCTCGACAAGCCGTGGCCGGCGATGCTGCGCGGCATCTGGGGTGACGACGAACGGTTCAAGGAAACCTACTGGTCCCGGTTCGCCGAGCAGGGCTGGTACTTCGCCGGCGACGGCGCCCGCTACGACTCCGACGGCAACATCTGGGTTCTGGGCCGCATCGACGACGTCATGAACATCTCCGGACACCGGATCTCCACCGCCGAAGTCGAATCCGCCCTCGTCGGGCACTCGGGGGTCGCCGAAGCCGCCGTCGTCGGCGCCACCGACGCCACCACCGGTCAGGCCATCTGCGCCTTCGTTATCCTCAAGGCCTCGGCACACGGTGGTTCGGCCAACATCGTCGACGAGCTGCGGGCCCAGGTCGCTACAGAGATCTCCCCGATCGCCAAACCCCGCGAAATCCACGTCGTGCCCGAACTGCCCAAGACCCGCAGCGGCAAGATCATGCGCCGGCTGCTGCGCGACGTGGCCGAAGGACGCGAACTCGGCGACACCTCAACCCTGGTCGACCCCAGCGTCTTCGAAGCGATCCGCGCCAGCAAGTAGGGCGAAGGGCTAGATCGGGACGAAGCCGGCGCCCGGCCGGCTCTTGGCGTTGAGGTCGCCGATCACCGCGTTGATCGACACCGTCACGGCCGGGGTGTGCAGCGGCACGTACTTGACCACGCAGGTGGGCAGGTCGTCACTGAAGGCGCCGTGGATCATGCCCACCAGCTGATTGTTCACCGTGACCGGCGCACCCGAGTCGCCCGGCTGACCACACACCTGGTCGACGATGGTGCCGGGCTCCTGTCCCGGGCCCCAGGTGACGCCACAGGTGTAGCCGGTCGTGCGGCCCAGCTTGCACGCCACCTGACCGAACGCCGGGTCCGGCCCGATGCCGTCGATCTGGAAGCCGTTGACGTTATTGACCGGCTGGACCTTGGCCGGGTCGAACTCGATGACGGCGTAGTCCAGGCCCTGGCTGCCGGCGACCATGACGCCGAGCGGGCCGTGATCCTCGGCTCCTTCGGCTGCGACCTCATGCCCCGGACCGCCGCAGTGCGCGGACGTGAAGCCGACCAGCTTGCCGCGGTTGTCATGCCCGATCGAGGTGAGGGTGCAGAAGGTGTCGCCGTCGATGACGATGCCCGAGCCGCCACCGAGAGGCACCGGCGCCGCCGCGTCCGCCCGCGGCGCGGGTGCGGCGCCAAGCCCGAACAGGGTCAGTGCCACCGCGAGCGAAGCCGGCCATCGGGGTGCCAAACGCATCGTCAACCTTCTCCAGGGTCGCGCCGACGGCAGACGCGTCGGCAAGCCGGGCCATTCTAACCGTGGCCTATCGCTGGCCGGGATCGTTAACCGGCGCCCCACGTGGCAACATATGCCAGGACTACACCGACGCCGGGAGGACGTGTTCGTGAGCAATGTCGACCGCAAGAATGGCTCAGCTCCAGCCACGGTGACATCGATCCCGCTGGTGGATCCGCACGCGCCGAAGCCGGATCCGTCGATCGGCGACCTGGTCAAGGACGCCACCGCACAGATGTCGACGCTGGTGCGGGCCGAGGTGGAACTGGCTCGCGCCGAGATCACCGCCGACGTGAAGAAAGGCCTCACCGGCAGCGTCTTCTTCATCGCCGCACTGGTGGTGCTGTTCTACTCGACCTTCTTTTTCTTCTTCTTCCTCGGCTCGCTACTGGAGGTGTGGCTGCCCAACTGGGCCTCGTACCTCATCGTCTTCGCCCTGATGGTGCTGACCACCGGCGCACTGGCGTTCTTCGGCTTCCTCAAGGTCCGCAAGATCCGTGGCCCGCGGGACACCATCGCCACAGTCAAGGAGGCCAAGGTGGCGTTGACACCGGGCCACGACAAAGCCGCCGGCTCTGCTGTCGCCCGTGGCCGTACTGCTACGAGCGACACCTCAGGCTGGTAGTGCCGCCACCTGATCCGTCGGTCGTCCGGATCGACGGTCCGTGGCGACACCTTCAAGTGCACGCGAACGGGATTCGCTTCCACGTGGTCGAAGCAGATCCGGTCGTGGCGCAGCCCCGGCCGGCAGCCGACCGCCCGTTGGTGATCCTGCTGCACGGCTTCGCTTCGTTCTGGTATTCCTGGCGCCATCAGCTCCGCAGCCTGCCCGACGCCCGCGTGGTCGCGGTGGACCTGCGCGGCTACGGCGACAGCGACAAGCCGCCGCACGGCTACGACGGCTGGACCCTCGCCGGGGACACTGCCGGCCTGGTGCGCGCGCTGGGTCACCATTCGGCGGTGCTGGTGGGCCACGCCGACGGCGGCCTGGTCTGCTGGGCCACCGCGATGCTGCACCCACGCGTGGTGCGGGGCATCGTGCTGGTCAGTTCACCGCATCCGGTGGCCCTGCGGTCGTCGACGCTGACCGATCCGGCCCAGCGCGCCGCCCTGTTGCCGGCGATGCTGCGCAACCAGGTTCCGTGGTGGCCGGAACACGTCCTGACCCGGCACGACGGTGCCGCCGTCGAGCAGCTCGTCGCCAGCCGGGCGGGTGCCGCGTGGCGGGCTACGGAAGATTTCTCCGATTCGATTCCGCACCTGCGCAAGGCAATTCAGATCCCATCGGCCGCGCATTCAGCGCTGGAGTACCAGCGCTGGGCGGGCCGCAGCCAGTTTCGCGGTGAAGGCCGGCGCTTCATGCGCGCCATGAAGCGCCACACCACGGTGCCGGTACTGCACATCCACGGCGCGGTCGACCCGTACGTGCTCGACGATCCGGTGCGCCGGACGCAGCGCTTCGCTCCTCAGACACGCTTCGTATCACTTTCCGGCGCAGGGCATTTCGCCCACGAAGAGGATCCGGCAGCGGTCACCGGGGAGCTGTCGACGTTCCTGACTCGGCTATCCCGCTGAGACGCACTTGCCGGTCGGCACCGCGTCCTGGTTGCCTACCTTGGCCATCTGCTTGGCCACTTCCTCGGCGGTGAGGACGAAGCCGGTGTCGGCGTCGTCCACCGCGGCACCGAAGACCACACCGAGCACCCTGCCCCTGCCATCGAGCAGCGGCCCACCCGAATTACCTTGCCGGACATTGCCTCTGATGGTGTAGACCTCACGGGTGACGGTCGTGGTGTGGTAGATGTCCGGGCCGTTGAGCTTGATGATCTCGCGGATCCGCGCCGGGGTCGCCGCGAACTCGCCGCCGCCGGGGTAACCCATCACGACGACGCCGGTGCCGGTCGCCGCCTCCTGATTGTCGAATTTCAGCGGGGCCGCGGGCAGGTCGGGGGCGTCGAGAATCGAGATGTCGGCGGACGGGTCGTAGGACACGACCTTGGCGTCATAGGTCTTGCCGTCGACCTCGACGGTGACGCTGTTGGAGCCGGCCACCACATGCGCATTCGACATCACGCGGCCGGGTGCCACCACGAAACCGGTGCCCTCCAACACCTTCTGGCAGCTCTGCGCCACCCCACGGATCTTGACCACGCTGGCCTTGTCGGCCATCACCGCCGCGTTGGTCACCAACGAGGCGTCGGGCGCGTCGACGCTCACCATCGGAGTCTGGCCGAACGGCTGGAGTACCGACGGCAACCCCGAGGTGTTCAGCAGCGCCGACAACCGGGTGGGCACCCGCTTCAACCACGACGGCGCAACGTCGTTGACCCGGGACAGCACCCGCGAGCCGTTGACCGCGGCGGCCAGACTCGGCTGGTCGGACGACGTCAATGGGGTGGCCAGCAGCCAAGCCGCCACCAGTACCGCGATCACTTGCAGCACTACGCCGGTCACCGAGTCGAACCCGCGCACCACCTGACTGCGGATCGCGCCCCGGACCGCTCGGCCCAGCACCACGCCGGCGATCTCACCGATCACCACCAGGCCCAGGATCAGGAACAGCGCGACGAACAGCTTGGTGCGGGCGCCGTCGACGTGTGCCACCACGTGCGGAGCGAGCAGCACGCCGGCCACCGCACCGAGCACCACACCGAGAAAAGACAGCAGGGAACCGAGCGCCCCAGAGCGCCAGCCCGAGATGGCGGCGACGACGGCGACGGACAGAACGGCCAGATCCAGCCACTGTGAAGGTGTCATGGTTGTTCCACACGGTAGCCGTTGGAGTCCCCAAGCAGCGCCATTGCCGCGTCCAGTTCCTGAAGGGCGTCGGTGTTCCACGGCTGCGCCCACCCCGCGACGTCGAGGATCGCCGAGATCACCTGACCGGTGAAGCCCCACACCAGCATCTGATTGAGCAGGAACGCCGGACCGGCGAACCGCCGGGTGTTCTCCTTGCGGTAGACCATCAACCGGTTCTCCGGGTTGATGAAGGCGCGCACCGGCACCCGCGCGACGATCGCCGTCTCGGCCGAGTCCACCACTGCGACCGGCCCGGGATCTGGTGAGTACGCCAGCACCGGCACCACGTGAAAGCCCGACGGCGGGATGAACATTCGCTCCAGCGTCGCCAACGGATGCAGCCGGCTGGTGTCGATGCCGGTTTCCTCGGTGGCCTCGCGCAGTGCCGTACCGACCGGCCCGTCGTCGCCGGGGTCGGCCGCGCCGCCGGGGAACGCCGCCTGTCCGGCGTGGTGCCGCAGCGTCGACGCCCGGACCGTGACCAGTAGATCGGCGTCCGGCGGCAGCGCTCCGGCCGGCGCATCGGGCGCGCCGGAGAACAACACCAGCACCGCGGCGTCCCGCTTGGCACCGGTCAGGGTCGCGGTGGCGTTGGCAGCCGTGTTCGCGGCGAGCACGCTGGCCGGCACCCGCCGGCGGTAGGCCTGCGGCAGGTGCTTCGCGTTGTTGACCAGTGGTTCCAGCCAGGCCGGGGCGGCCTGCGGGTTCAGCACACTCACCCCGACACTCCTAACTGTGGGTTCACCGCCGCGGCGATCTCATCGGCACTGGTGAAGGGCCGGGGCAGGACTTGCGCCACGCTACCGTCCGGGCGGACCACCACGGTGGCGGGCATGACGTTGGGCACGCGCAGCGCTGCGGCGATCAACCGTCGCCCGTCCTGCAGCATCGGCAGTTTGACGCCGAGGTCGGCCAGTCGCAGCAGTCCCGCGGTCTCGTTCTCGTCCTGGTGGACGGTCACCACCGTCACCCTGGCGCCCATTCGATGCTGGTATTCGGCCAGCGCCGGCAGCTCGTCGGCGCACGGACCACACCAGTAGGCCCACAGGTTCAGCACCACAGCCCGCCCGGCCAGCACCTTCGCCACGTCGACCGATGCACCATCACCTGCGCATTCCACCGAGATGCCCCGCAGTGCCGGTGGTTCGGGTTGACCCCGCGGGTCCGGCACC
>JARLGS010000555.1 GCA_031292695.1 Mycobacterium sp.
CCGGGCCCGCGACGAAGCCGAGGGTCCGCTGCGCGAGTTCGTGGACTCGATCGTCTCCAGCACACCGCCGCTGACTCGGGTCCCCGGCACCGCGGTGTTCCTCAACCGCGGCGTCGAGACCGCGCCGTTGGCCATGCGGGCCAACGTCAGATACAACCGGATGCTGCACGAGCACGTGGTGGTGCTGTCGCTGGTGACCGCGACGGTGCCACGCGTGCCGGCCGACGACCGGTTGGCCGTTGACGACCTCGGCTATAGAGACGACGGAATCATCCATGTCACAGCCAAATACGGCTACATGGAACGGCCCGACGTGCCGGCCGCCTTGCAATTGGTCGACTCGGCGGACACCGAGGGGCCACTGGATCTGGCCGGAGCGACCTACTTTCTATCGAAAGTCGACCTCATCATGGGCAAGAACCCATGCATGGCACCGTGGCGGAAGAGACTTTTCATCGGCACCTCCTACATCACCTCGGATGCCGCGGCCTATTTCCTGCTGCCGCCGGATCGCACCGTCATCCTGGGCTCCCGCATCGAGGTGTGACTACGGGCAACACCGGCAGTTGAATTGCCGGTGATCAAAACCCTTGACTCGACGACCCGATACCAGCATGTTCGGGACATGTATGTCGTGATGCGGGTACCCCAGCAGGTGCCGTCGGCTCAGCGCGTGCCGGTTGCCACGCGTCGTCCCGCCCACCGGGCCGGCGGCGGGGCGATCACGCGAGGGAATTCGGTGCGCCGCGGTGCGGTTTGATGTACCGGTGTGGTGTCGATCGATCGTCCGGATCGGCGCGCACCCACAATGGCAAGAGCAGGTCCGCTGCGGCACTCACCGAACTGGTGTCCCGGTGAGTCCGCACACGACGAGAGGTCACCGATGGGCAAGATCTACGGCAACGTCACCGAATTGGTCGGACGCACACCGCTGGTTCGTCTCAACCGGTTGACCGAGAACGCCGGTGCGCAGGTCGTGGCCAAGCTGGAGTTCTACAACCGGGCCAACAGCGTGAAGGACCGCATCGGAGTGGCGATCTTCGATGCTGCGGAACGCTCCGGGGAACTCAAGCCGGGCGGCACCATCGTGGAGGCCACCAGCGGCAACACCGGCATCGCGCTGGCCCTGGTCGGTGCCGCGCGCGGCTACCGGGTGATTCTGACCATGCCGGAGACGATGTCCACCGAGCGTCGGGTCATGCTGCGCGCGTTCGGCGCCGAGATCGTGCTGACCCCGGGGTCCGAAGGGATGGCAGGTGCGGTCGCCCGCGCCAAGCAGATCATCGCCGAGACCGAGAACGCCGTGGCCGCCGACCAGTTCGCCAACCCGGCGAACCCGGCGATCCACGAAAAGACGACGGCTGAAGAAATCTGGGCGGACACCGATGGCCAGGTCGACATCTTCGTGGCCGGTATCGGCACCGGCGGCACCCTCACCGGTGTCGGGCACGTGCTGAAGGCACGCAAGCCCGGGGTCAAGATCGTCGGCGTCGAGCCGCTGGACTCTCCCATCCTCACGCAGGGTCACGCGGGACCGCACAAGATTCAGGGCCTCGGCGCGAACTTCGTTCCCGAGGTGCTGGACCGCTCCGTCTACGACGAGATCATCGACGTCGCCTTCCCGGACGCCATCACCGTGGCGCGGGCGCTGGGCACCGATGAGGGCATCCTGGGCGGCATCTCAGCGGGCGCCAATGTGTGGGCGGCCTTGGAGCTGGCCAAGCGCCCCGAGAACGCCGGCAAGCTCATCGTGGTGATCATCCCCGACTTCGGCGAGCGGTACGTCTCCACCGCGTTGTACGAGCACATCCGGGACTGACCTGAATGACGCTGTTAGCCACGCTCCGGGAGGATCTGGACAACGCGCGCAGCCACGACCCGGCGGCGCGCAGCAACATCGAGAACGCTGTCGTGTACTCCGGCCTGCACGCGATCTGGTCGCACCGTCTGGCCCACAAACTGTGGGCCATGCCGACCGGGCGCGGCCCAGCGCGAGTGCTGGCCCAGTTCACCCGGTTCCTCACCGGCATCGAAATCCACCCCGGCGCGACCATCGGGCGTCGGTTCTTCATCGACCACGGCATGGGTGTGGTCATCGGAGAGACCGCCGAAATCGGCGATGACGTAATGCTCTACCACGGGGTGACGCTGGGTGGCCGCAGCCTCAACCACGGCAAGCGCCACCCCACCATCGGCAATCGGGTGACCATCGGCGCGGGCGCCAAAGTGCTCGGCCCGATCGTGATCGGTGACGATTCCGCGATTGGCGCCAATGCCGTTGTGACGCACGATGTTCCGGCCGAATCCATCGCGACCGGCATTCCGGCTGTGGTGCGGCACCGCACCGAGAAACAGCGGGAACAGTGCGTCGATCCGACCACTTACATCGACCCTGCGATGTTCATTTGATCGGAGCCCGGCGGGCTCACGGGCGACGCGCCCGGCCTGTGCACTGCGGCCGGCAAGGTGGGACCCGTCAGGCTCCGGTGAGGACGGCCTCGACAGACTTCTCCTGGCCCGTGATCGGCGGCACCCGAGTGGCGCGGACGTAAACCGTGTCGCCCTCACGAAGCCCCAGCGCCTCCGCGTCGCCGCGGGTGATCTGTGCAGTGAACGGCGTGTGGTCCGCCGCCGTGGTCAGTTCGACGCGAACTTCGAAGCCCAGCACGACCACCCGGTCCACCGTGGCACGCAGCACGCCGGTGGCTGCCACGGAATCGTCAGCCTGGGAGATCGCCATGTCGGGGTTCCGGCCGACGCGGATGTCGTGGGGACGCACCAGGGTGCCGTTCAGTGTGGACACCGCACCGAGGAACGACATCACGAACGGGTTGGCCGGGCTGTCGTAAACCTCGGTCGGCGAACCGACCTGCTCGATGCGGCCACGGTTCAGCACCGCGATCCGGTCGGCGACGTCCAGGGCCTCGGCCTGGTCATGGGTGACCAGCACGGTGGTCACGTGCACCTCGTCATGCAGGCGACGCAGCCAGCTGCGCAGATCGTCACGCACCTTGGCGTCCAGCGCGCCGAACGGCTCGTCGAGCAGCAGCACCTTGGGATCCACGGCCAGGGCCCGCGCCAACGCCATGCGCTGGCGCTGCCCACCGGAAAGCTGGCTCGGATAGCGCGTCTGAAAACCGCTGAGCCCGACCACTTCCAGCAGATCGTCGACCTTCGCCTTGACCTCGGCCTTGGGCCGCTTGCGAAGCTTGAGGCCGAACGCGACGTTCTCCCGCACCGTCAGGTGCTTGAAGGCGGCGTAATGCTGAAACACAAAACCGATGCCACGCCGCTGCGGCGGCACGCCGGTGACGTCGTTGCCATTGATGGTAATGGTGCCCGTGTCCGGGGTGTCGAGCCCGGCGATGGCCCGCAGCAGCGTCGACTTGCCTGACCCGCTGGGGCCCAGCAGCGCGGTCAACGACCCGTCGGGCACGTCGAAATCGACGTTGTCCAAGGCCGCGAAGTCGCCGTACCGCTTGTTGGCACCGCGCACCGTGATGGCTGCGGGAGCGGCGCCACCCTGCTTCTGCTCATCAGTCATGGTCGGTTCTTCCTATCGAAAGCTATTGTGCCGCCCGGGCACGCCGGGCGTCGAGGATGACCTGCACGATCAGCACGATCACCGCGACGGCCATCAGCACCGTCGAGATGGCGTACGCGCCGTACTCGGCGCCGCGGCTGTACCGGTCGGAGACCAGCAGGGTGAGGGTCTGGGACGTGCCGGGCAGGTTCGAGGACACCATGATGACGGCGCCGTACTCCCCCAGCGTGCGGGCGACGGTCAGCACGACCCCGTAGGTCAGGCCCCATCGGATGGACGGCAGCGTGATCCGCCAGAACGTCTGCCACCACTGCGCGCCCAAGGTGGAGGCGGCTTCCTCCTGGTCGGTGCCCAACTCGTGCAGCACCGGCTCGACCTCGCGGATCACGAACGGCACGGTGACGAAGATGCTCGCCAGCACAATGCCGGGAAACCCGAAAATGATCTTGAAACCCCAACTGTGCTCGACGAATCCGAGCAGGCCGGCCGACCCCCACAACAGGATCAGCGCGACGCCCACCACTACCGGGGACACCGCGAACGGCAGGTCGATCACCGCTTGCAGCACACTCTTGCCGCGGAATCTGTTGCGGGCCAGCACCAGTGCGGTCGGCACCCCGAATAGCACGTTCAGTGGCACCACGATTGCGACCACGAGCAGGGACAGCTGCAGCGCGGAAATCGCGGCTGGCGTGCTGATCTGGGCGAAGAACTCACCCAGGCCCGGCTGGAAGCTGCGCCACAGAATCAATCCGACCGGCACGATCACCAACACCAGGATGTAGGCCAGCGCCACGTACCTGACCAGGTAGCGCGCCACCGGGGACAGCGTCATTGGGCCGACTCCACACGCTTGGCCGCACGCGAACCGATGACCCGCAATACGAACAGCACCACGAACGAAATCACCAGCAGCACAATGGAGATCGCGGCGGCGCCGGTGCGGTCGTCGTTCTCGATCAGGGTCCGGATCCACTGCGAGGACACCTCGGTCTGGCCGGGCACCGCACCACCGATCAGCACCACGGAACCGAATTCTCCGATGGCTCGGGAGAAGGCCAGCCCCGCACCGGACAGCAACGACGGCAGCAGCGCCGGCAGGACGACTCGCGTCAGGATGACGAAATTGTTCGCCCCCAGCGATGCCGCGGCTTCCTCAGTTTCCCGGTCCAGCTCGAGCAGGACGGGCTGCACCGATCGGACCACGAAGGGCAGGGTGACGAACAACAGGGCCACACCCACGCCCCACTTGGTGTGCTGCAGATGGATATTGACCGGGCTGGCCGGCCCGTAAAGAGCCAGCATCACGAGGCTGGCGACGATGGTCGGCAGCGCGAACGGCAGGTCGATGACCGCGTCCACCAGCCGCTTACCGGCGAAGTCGTCGCGCGTCAGCACCCACGCCACGAGCAGCCCGAACACCAGGTTGATCGCGGCCACCACCGCCGAGATTTCGAGCGTCACCCGGAACGACGCGAGGGCTGAGTTCGACGTGACCGCGGACCAGAAATACGACCAACCGCCGCGCGCGGACTGCAGCACGATCGCAGCCAGCGGCAGCAACACGATGACTGACAGCCAGATGCTGGCGGCGCCCACCCGCAACGACGTTGAACCGAACTTGTGGCTCACGCCGTGCCCTGACCTGCCACTACTCCCGGTCGCGCCGGGAGCAGTGGGCTCGGGCCGAGCGTCGTCGAACCCAACCGTGGTGGTCATCCAGTGGCCTGCTTGTAGATCTTGGTGATGCTGCCATTGTCCTTGTCGAACAGCGCCGGGTCGACCGCGGCCCAGCCACCGAGGTCCGCGATGGTCCACAGCTTCTGCGGAGCCGGGAAGTCGCTCACGAATTCAGCGGCGACGGCGGGATCGACGGGACGGAACCCGGCCTGCGCCCACGCCTTCTGACCTTCCGGTGTGTACAGGAAGTTCTTCAACGCGGTGGCCTTGTCCTGATGCTCGCTGGAACTCACGACCGCCACCGGGTTCTCGATCTTGAACGTCTGCGGCGGGTTCACGTGCTCGACCGGCTTACCCTGGCGCTCGGTGTTGATGGCTTCGTTCTCATAGCTCAGCAGCACATCACCGGTGCCGTGCAGGAACAGGTCGGTCGCTTCCCGGCCCGAGCCCGGACGGGTCTTGATGTGCTCGGTGACCAGCTGCAGCACGTAGTCCAGGCCGGCCTGGCTGTCCTTGCCTCCGTTGCTCTTGGCGGCGTACGGCGCCAGCAGGTTCCACTTGGCCGAACCGGAGCTCAGCGGGCTCGGGGTGACCACCTCGACGCCGGGCTTGAGCAGGTCGTCCCAGTCCTTGATGCCCTTGGGGTTGCCCTTGCGCACCACGAGCGACACCACCGAGGTGAACGGGATGCCCTTGGTCGCGTCGGCGTTCCAGTCCTTGCTGACCTTTCCGGCCTTCACCAGCCGGGTGACGTCGGGTTCAACTGAGAAGTTGACGATGTCGGCGGGCTTGCCGTCGGCCACGCTGCGGGACTGATCGCCGGACGCGCCGTAGGACGTCGTGACGGAGATGCCCTTGCCTTCGGGGCTGGCGGCGAAGGCCGGGAGCAACTTGCTCCACCCGGGCTCGGGCACCGAGTAGGCGACCAGCGTCAGCGTGGTCCCGCCGGCCGGTTGGGTGCCGCCACCGGCGACGTCGCTGGCTCCGCCGCCGCACGCGGCGAGCACCGCCGCACTGGCTGCGAGAGCGACGGCGGGCCGCCAGGTCCTGGTGAGTTTGTGCACGTGAATGACCTTCCTTGCGTGGGATGACGGTTTTTCGAACACGTCACGCGGCAAGGTGATAGATCAGCATTGCGGTTACAACAGCAGCCAACGCTGATCCCATACCGCGGACGGAATGGGTCAGCAACAACAGGCGACGTCAGCAACAGCGCGGGTACCCACGGCAATAAGAGCCAGGATGTGGCCCTCGGTAGTGCCGGACGCTGCGTGCATGGCGGGAAGAATAACAGAGTTTGCTTCACAGTCGCTGTTCAGCGAGTCAGCAGCCACATCACAATCACCAGCACCACCAGCAGCACCAGGACCAGTGTCACCCGAGAACGCGGCATGCCGTTCACAGCGCTTCCTCCTCGACATGGCGCGCCCGGTGCAGCAGCTTGATGCCAGCGCCCAGCGCCACGTCGAGCAGCACTGCCAGGGCAAATGCGAGCACCAGCACCACGGGCATCACAATGATGGTCTGCGCGACGAACGACAGACCGGACAGCCACAGCTCGACGCCGTCCCACCAATTCAGAAAGCCGTTCATCGATTCCAGCCTACGGTGTGCGCCGTTTCGAATCGCGGTGGGCCGAAACTCCCGGTACCGGTCAGTGCGTTTCGGTGGACGGCAGCCACGGGTGCAGTCGATGATGTGCGACATGGTGCTGCCACACACTGATCAGTCGGGACAACCCACCGACCCTGGTGCCCCGTCCACCGCCCCTTCCGCGAACGGCCACGGCCACGGCCTCCTCGCGGCCGCCGGCCACAATCTGGGCACCGGAGGTGCGAGCGCAGCGGCGATCCGCAATCCCTTCCCCCCGATCGCGGACTACGCCTTCCTGTCCGATTGCGAAAACACCTGCCTGATCTCGTCGGCCGGCTCGGTGGAATGGATGTGTGTGCCACGCCCGGACTCCCCGAGCGTGTTCGGCGCGATCCTGGATCGCAGTGCCGGGCATTTCCGGCTCGCCCCCTATGGCGTCACCGTTCCTTCGGCCCGTAGGTACCTGCCGGGTTCGCTCATCCTCGAGACCACCTGGCAGACACATACGGGCTGGGCCATCGTGCGCGACGCACTGGTGATGGGACCGTGGCACGACATCGAGACCCGCTCGCGCACCCATCGCCGCACCCCGATGGACTGGGACGCCGAGCACATCCTCCTTCGCACCGTCCGGTGTGTCAGCGGCACTGTCGAATTCGTGATGAGCTGCGAACCGTCGTTCGACTACCACCGCGAGAGCGCCGAGTGGGAGTATTCGGCCGCCGCCTACGGCGAGGCGATCGCGCGGGCCAACAAAAACCCAGAGGCGCATCCGACGCTGCGGTTGACCACCAATCTGCGGATCGGGCTGGAGGGGCACGAGGCGCGGGCCCGGACCCGACTCACCGAGGGCGACAAAGCATTTGTCGCCCTGTCCTGGTCCAAGCACCCGGCTCCGCAGACGTTCGACGAGGCCTCCGACAAGATGTGGAAGACCAGCGAGGCCTGGCGGCAGTGGATCAACGTCGGCGACTTCCCGGACCACCCGTGGCGGTCGTATCTGCAACGCAGCGCGCTGACGCTCAAGGGCCTGACCTACTCACCGACCGGGGCGCTGCTGGCGGCCAGCTCCACCTCACTGCCGGAAACGCCTCAGGGCGAACGGAACTGGGATTACCGCTACTCCTGGATCCGGGACTCCACCTTTGCGCTGTGGGGCCTGTACACGCTTGGCCTGGACCGCGAGGCCGACGACTTCTTCTCGTTCATCGCCGACGTGTCCGGCGCGAACAACGGCGAGCGTCATCCGCTGCAGGTGATGTACGGCGTCGGCGGCGAACGCAGCCTGGTCGAAGAGGAACTGCACCACCTGTCCGGCTACGACTACGCGCGGCCGGTGCGGATCGGCAACGGCGCGTACAACCAGATGCAGCACGACATCTGGGGCACCATGCTCGATTCGGTGTACCTGCACGCCAAGTCCCGCGAGCAGATTCCCGAGATGCTCTGGCCGGTGCTGAAAAACCAAGTGGAAGAGGCGATCAAGCACTGGAAGGAACCCGACCGCGGCATCTGGGAAGTGCGCGGCGAACCTCAGCACTTCACCTCCAGCAAGATCATGTGCTGGGTGGCGCTGGACCGCGGCTCGAAACTGGCTGAGCTGCAAGGGGAAAAGTCCTATGCCCAGCAGTGGCGGGCGATCGCCGAGGAGATCAAGGCCGACGTCCTGGCCCACGGCGTGGACAAGCGCGGGGTGCTGACCCAACGTTACGGCGACGACGCCCTGGATGCGTCACTGCTGTTGGCGATCCTCACCCGGTTCCTGCCGGCGGACGACCCGCGGGTGCGGGCCACGGTGCTGGCCATCGCGGAAGAACTCACCGAAGAGGGTCTCGTGCTGCGCTACCGCACCGAGGAGACCGACGACGGCCTGGCGGGCGAGGAGGGCACCTTCACCATCTGCTCGTTCTGGCTGGTGTCGGCGTTGGTCGAGATCGGTGAGGTCAGCCGGGCGCGGCACCTGTGCGAGAAGCTGCTGTCGTTCGCCAGCCCGCTGCATCTGTACGCAGAGGAGATCGAGCCGCGCACCGGCCGCCACCTCGGCAACTTCCCGCAGGCATTCACCCACCTGGCGCTGATCAACGCCGTCGTGCATGTGATCCGGGCCGAAGAGGAGGCTGACAGCAGCGGGGTGTTCCAGCCCGCCAACGCGCCGATGTGACCGCGGTCGCGCGGTCAGAAGGTGAGTTCGAAATCGACGACGGTCGGCGTCGGCACGGCCAGCGCGACGGGCGTGAGGCGGCTGTCGTGGGCCACCCCTGTGATCACTCGGCCGCCGAAGCCGTGCTGCGCCGCGGGCACACTCGCGGTGATGATCACCCGGCGAGCCTTCAGCGCGGGGCGCACATAGATGTCGGCTCCGGGCGTAACCGGCACGGTGATCGGCTCCCCTGCCGCGTCGATGAGCGTGCCGCCCGCGACGGTGAGCGTCGCGGCGTCGGTCGCCTCGAATCGCAACGGGCCGACCACGGCGCTGATCACCGCGCGGTCGGCGATCAGCCGCGGCACCACCGTCAAGCGGCGGGCCGTTTCGGCACCAGCGACGAGGTAGTTGTACAGCGCGACAACGCGTTCCGCATTGCGGTAGTTACCGGACCCGTTGAGGGTGAAGGTCACCTCGTCGATGTCGACGACTGCATCTCGGTCGGCGAGCACCTGCAGCCGGTAGAACCGATACCCGCGGTGCTGCCGCCCCGGTCGACTGTGCGAGGCGGTCGCGCCGACCCCGATGCTCCGGCGGTGGCGACCGTAACCCGCGCCGACGTTTAGTCCAGAGGCCGCGACATCACGCCACTGCACCCCGTCGACCGACTTCTGCAAGGTCAACGACACTGCCGCATCGTTGGTGAGTTCCACCGTGTAGCTGCCCAACTGAGGTTCACCGTCGAACTCGAAGCTGACCGCCCCCGGCTGTGAGGTCACCGCGACCGGAACGTTGAGCGGGCGGTTGTCCAGCCGCATGCCGTTGGTGAAGTGCCAGATGGCGGCCTGGGTGGCGGCGATCGCCTCGTGCTCGGCCAGGTGCGCATCGCCGGCCAGATGGCCGGCCGCGCGCACCCGCCGGCTCAGTTCGACCGTGCCCAGGGTGGGAAACGAGTTGCGGATGATCCAGTCCACCTCGGCTTCGAAGGCCCGGGCCGCAACCTTGGGCACCGCCGACCAGTTCGCCGGGCGGTACCGCGAGGGCTGGGTTGGCGCGAGGCCAAGGAAATCCAGCGAGTAGGCGTCGATGTTCGGGTTGAGCCGGATCAGATCGGTGCGCGCGGTCGTCCCGTCGGTGAAGACCACGGTGTCGACGGTCGGCGAGTACGTGCCGCCGCGATACCTGGTCATCCGGGAGATATCGGCGTCGCGGCGCAGGGTCCGGCGGACCGCGACGGACGTGCGCGTCGGTGCAAGCAGGGAAGAAGACATTGCTGTGTGGCTTTCTGGGGGCTGTGAACAGCGCGTATAAGTGCACCGCCAGAGCTGGGCGGGCAGAAACGCAGAGGGCCGGCGTCAGAAAATCAACAACAACACTGCACGACGAAGCAGCGCCGCATGATCATGCGCTGCGATCCGTCGTGGGTCATGGGCCTACCATACGTCACCCGCACAGAAAAGCCACCGCCGAATTCGTCACAGCGGCCCGCGTGCGGGGGTTTAAGTCGTGATGCGCGCTAACCCTGTGCAACACCTTGTTTGGCCGTATCGTGGCCGCCGAATCCCCAGAAATCCATCCCCGTCGGAGGTAGCCCCATGACGTCGGCCCAGAACGAATCGCAGGCCCTCGGCGACCTCGCCGCGCGGCAGCTGGCCAACGCCACCAAGACAGTTCCGCAACTGTCGACCATCACCCCGCGGTTCCTACTCCACCTGTTGAGCTGGGTGCCCGTCGAGGCCGGTATCTACCGGGTCAACCGGGTGGTCAACCCCGAGCGTGTGGCCCTGCACGCCGAAGAGGGCACCGGCAGCGAGGATCCGCTGCCCGAGACCTACGTCGACTACGAGACCAGCCCCCGCGAGTACACGTTGCGGTCCATCTCGACTCTGCTCGACGTGCACACCCGGGTCTCCGATCTGTACTCAAGCCCTCACGACCAGGTAGCGCAGCAGTTGCGGCTGACCATCGAGACGATCAAGGAACGTCAGGAGTCCGAGCTGATCAACAACCCGGAGTACGGGTTGTTGTCGCAGGTCACCCCGGAGCAGACCATCCAGACGCTGCGCGGCACTCCCACCCCCGACGACTTGGATTCGCTGATCACCAAGGTGTGGAAGACCCCGGCGTTCTTCCTGACCAACCCGCTCGGAGTGGCCGCGTTCGGCCGCGAGGCCACCCGCCGCGGGGTGCCGCCACCAGTGGTGAGCCTGTTCGGCGCGCAGTTCATCACCTGGCGCGGCATCCCGATCGTGCCGTCGGACAAGGTGGCGGTGGAAGACGGGAAGACCAAGTTCATCCTGGTGCGCACCGGCGAGGAGCGCCAGGGCGTGGTCGGCCTGTTCCAGCCAGGACTGGTCGGCGAGCAGGCCCCGGGCCTGTCAGTGCGCTTCACCGGCATCAACCGGTCGGCGATCGCGTCCTATCTGGTCACGCTGTACTCGTCGCTGGCGGTGCTCACCGACGACGCACTCGCGGTCCTGGAGGACGTCGGAGTGGACCACTTCCATGAGTACAAGTGAGTACCGCTCGCTAGACGCCGAAGGGGACCTGCCGATCAGCGCTGCCGAACTGGCGGTGCTGGCCACGCAGCTGTATGCCACGAGCATCCGACCCGGGCCGGACAGCCCGCCGGTGGCGACGCAGGTCGCCCCGCGCGGGGTTGCCCCCGATGTCACCACCGCGGCGTTAGCGGGTGCCATCGCGGCAGGCCTGGCCCATCCGGGCACGCCGGCCGAGTTCGTACCGGCACCGACTTCACCTGAGCCGGAAGGGATTCCGGGGGTCGTCCCGGTGGCGCCGCGGGGTACGGCGGCCAGCCCGATCGCGCCGTTCGGCGGACTGGAGGCGTTCGCGGTGCCGTCGGGTCTGGTCCCGACGGTGCCCGGTGTGTTGGCGGGCGCTCCCCCGTCGGCGCCAGTTTCCCCAAGAGGCTCGGCTCCGACGTGGCCGGGCACCGTCCCGCCCGTGCCGGAGCTGAGCTGGTCGGCCGTGCCGGCGGCATCGGCGGACGCGGACAGCTACTACTTCCTGCAATCCCCGCCGCCGCCCGCGGAACCTGTTCCGACGCTGCCCGACGATCACGAAATCTTCGACGTCGACGCGATCCGGGCAGATTTCCCGATCCTGCGCGAGACCGTCAACGGGAAGCCGTTGATCTGGTTCGACAACGCGGCCACCACTCAGAAACCGCAATCGGTGATCGACCGGCTGTCGTACTTCTACGCCCACGAGAATTCCAATATCCACCGTGCCGCACACGAATTGGCGGCCCGGGCCACCGACGCCTACGAGGACGCCCGTGAGGCGGTGCGACGGTTCATCGGCGCGGCGAAGACCGAGGAGATCATCTTCGTCCGCGGCACCACCGAGGCCATCAACCTGGTGGCCTACGCGTGGGGCGGCAAGCACCTGGGTCCGGGTGACGAGATCGTCATCACCCACCTGGAACATCACGCGAATATCGTTCCGTGGCAGCTGATTTCACAGCAGACCGGCGCAATCCTCAAGGTGGCCCCAGTCGACGACGCGGGCAACCTCCTGCTGAGCGAGTTCGAGGATCTGCTCGGTCCACGGACGAAACTGGTTGCCGCCACGCAGGTTTCGAATGCGCTGGGCACCGTGACCCCGGTCAAGACGATTGTCGAGCTCGGCCATCGTTACGGCGCCCGGGTGCTCATCGACGGCGCGCAGTCCGTCCCTCACATCCCGATCGACGTCGCCGAGAGCGGCGCGGACTTCTTCGTGTTCTCCGGGCACAAGATCTACGGCCCCACCGGCATCGGGGTGCTCTACGGGCGCGAGGATGTGCTGGCCGAAACCCCGCCGTGGCAGGGCGGTGGCAACATGATCGCCGACGTGACGCTGGAGCGGTCGCTCTATCAGGGGCCACCGAACAAGTTCGAGGCCGGCACCGGCAACATCGCCGACGCGGTCGGTCTCGGTGAAGCGCTGCGGTACGTGGAACGTGTTGGTATCGAACGGATCGCCGCGTACGAGCACGCCCTGCTGGACTACGCCACCCCGCGGTTGGCCGCAATTCCAGGCGTGCGCCTGGTGGGCACGGCCGACGAGAAGGCCAGCGTCTTGTCCTTCGTACTGGCCGGGCATGAACCGTTGGAGGTCGGCAAGGCGCTCAATGCCGAAGGCATCGCGGTGCGGGCCGGGCATCACTGCGCGCAACCGATTCTGCGCCGACTCGGGCTGGAAGCCACGGTGCGCCCGTCGTTCGCGTTCTATAACACCTTCAAGGAGATCGATGTGTTCATCGACGCGGTGCGCCGGATCGCCGAGGGCTCACCCTAGGCGGCAGTGAGCCGGGGTTTCTCCCGCTTGCGGGGGACTGCTCGCGCGGTCTTTCGCCGGGCCAAGAAAGGCATTTCCACCTGCGCATTAGCGAACTATTGTGAATAGGTGACCACGGGCGCAAGCGCCGAGCACGGTCCAGTAGCTGTCGACCTCGTGCTCGCCCTGCCCTGTGCCGCCGTTGCGCTGTCAGCCGCCAACGGTGTTCGAGCTCAATGTCTTACCGACGACCCCTCGGCGAGGTGGCGCGAAGGACGACCGGTGCGGACGGCGTCACCGGACAATTCCGAGCATCGGAGGACCGGATGAAGCGCTATCTCACACTCGGTTATGGCGCGCTGTGTTACGTGGCGTTCCTGGCCGCCTTTCTGTATGCGATCGGCTTCGTGGGCAACGTGGTGGTGCCCCGCAGCGTCGACCACGGCATCGCCGCACCGATCGGTGAGGCGGTGGTGGTCAATCTGGTGCTGCTCGGCCTGTTCGCCGTCCAACACAGCGTGATGGCCCGGCCGGCGTTCAAACGGTGGTGGACCCGATTTGTGCCGTCGACCGCCGAACGCAGCACCTACGTCCTGCTGTCGAGCTTGCTGCTGGGACTGCTGTACTGGCAGTGGCGGACGATGCCGCAGATCATGTGGGCAGTACACGCACCGGCCGGCAGGTACGTCCTGTATGCGCTGTTCTGGCTCGGCTGGGCCGTTGTCGTGGCGTCGACGTTCATGATCAACCACTTCGATCTGTTCGGACTTCGGCAGGTGTATCTGGCCTGGCGCGGCCAGCCCTACCGCAACCTGTCCTTCCGGACGACGCTGTTCTACCGCGTGGTGCGGCACCCGATCATGGTGGGGTTCATCGTGGCGTTCTGGGCCACCCCGACGATGACGTCGGGGCATCTGCTCTTCGCCCTGGCCACCACCGGCTACATCCTGGTCGCGGTCCGGTTCGAGGAACACGATCTGGTGGCCGGCCTCGGCGACCCGTACCGCGATTACCGCGCACAGGTACCGATGCTGGTTCCGGGTCTGCACCTGCACGGCAGGCACTCCGCGGGTCCGCACCACGCGGTCTGACGACTCCCGGCGACCAGACATGAAACTGCTCCAAATCAGGGCAGTTTCACGTCTTGCCGGGCGGACCTACTTCTTGGGCTTGTCGCTGGGCGCGTCGGTGGACAGCGCGGCGACGAAGGCCTCCTGCGGAACCTCCACCCGGCCGATGGTCTTCATCCGCTTCTTGCCTTCCTTCTGCTTCTCCAGCAGCTTGCGCTTACGGGTGATGTCACCGCCGTAGCACTTGGACAGCACGTCCTTGCGGATGGCCCGAATGTTCTCGCGGGCAATGATTCTCGAGCCGATAGCCGCCTGCACCGGCACCTCGAACTGCTGACGAGGAATGAGCTCCTTGAGCTTGCTCGTCATCTTGTTGCCGTAGGCCGACGCACCGTCCTTGTGGACGATGGCGCTGAACGCGTCGACCGCCTCGCCCTGCAGCAGGATGTCGACCTTGACCAGATCGGCCTCCTGCTCACCGGCCTCCTCGTAATCGAGGCTCGCGTAGCCGCGGGTCCTCGACTTGAGCGAGTCGAAGAAATCGAAGATGATCTCGCCGAGCGGCATCGTGTAGCGCAGCTCGACGCGTTCCGGGGACAGGTAGTCCATGCCGCCCAGCTCGCCGCGACGCTGCTGGCACAACTCCATGATGGTGCCGATGAACTCACTGGGCGCGATCACCGTCGTCTTCACCACCGGCTCAAAGACGCTGCGCACCTTGCCTTCTGGCCAGTCCGACGGGTTGGTGACGATCATCTCGGTGTTGTCGTCCTTGATCACGCGGTACACCACGTTGGGCGAGGTCGAGATCAGATCCAGGTTGAACTCGCGCTCCAGGCGCTCCCGGGTGATCTCCATGTGCAGCAGACCCAGGAAGCCGCAGCGGAAGCCGAAGCCCAGCGCCACCGACGTCTCGGGTTCATAGGTCAGTGCGGCGTCGTTGAGCTGCAGCTTGTCCAGGGCCTCACGCAGCACCGGATAGTCCGAGCCGTCCACCGGGTACAGGCCCGAATAGACCATCGGCCGCGGTTCGCGGTATCCGGTCAGTGCCTGGGTGGCACCGTTGCGGGCCGAGGTGACGGTGTCACCCACCTTGGACTGGCGGACGTCCTTCACGCCGGTGATCAGGTAGCCCACCTCACCGACGCCCAGCCCGTCCGAAGCCTTCGGTTCTGGCGAGACGATGCCGACCTCGAGCAACTCGTGCGTCGCCCCGGTGGACATCATCTTGATCTTCTCGCGCGGGTACAGCTTGCCGTCCACCACGCGCACATAGGTGACCACGCCGCGGTAGATGTCGTAGACCGAGTCGAAGATCATCGCCCGCGCGGGCGCGTCGGCGTCGCCGACCGGCGCCGGGATCAGTCGCACCACCTCGTCGAGAAGTTCGCGCACCCCCTCGCCCGTCTTGCCGGAGACCCGCAGCACATCGCTCGGTTCGCAGCCGATGATGTGGGCGATCTCGCCGGCGTAGCGGTCCGGGTCGGCGGCAGGCAGGTCGATCTTGTTGAGCACCGGGATGATGGTCAGGTCCCGGTCCAGCGCTAGGTAGAGATTGGCCAGGGTCTGGGCCTCGATGCCCTGGGCGGCGTCGACCAGCAGCACCGCGCCTTCGCAGGCCTCGAGCGCGCGCGACACCTCGTAGGTGAAGTCGACGTGGCCGGGGGTGTCGATCAGGTGCAGCACGAAATCTTCACCATTGACCTGCCACGGCAGCCGGACGTTCTGGGCCTTGATGGTGATCCCGCGCTCGCGCTCGATATCCATCCGGTCCTGGTACTGGGCCCGCATATCGCGGTCGGCGACGACGCCGGTGATACCCAGCATCCGGTCGGCCAACGTCGACTTGCCGTGGTCGATGTGGGCGATGATGCAGAAGTTCCGAATCTGCGCCGGCGCAGTGAACGTCTTGTCGGCGAAACTGCTGATGGGAATCTCCTGGTGACGGTGGGTCTCAGCGCATCGTGCGCACCCACCAGGATATCGAGCCGAGACCCCTGCGGCTAAATCGCCGGCCCCGAACCTCCCCTATGCTCGAAGTCATGGCGTCGCAGTGGAGGACGTTCCAGCGTCTCGCGGAACAACTCGTGTTCAACGAGGCGCCCAAGCTCATCCGCAATCTGCAGCAGCCGGACGGGCTGTCCCGCACCATCCAGCAGGGCATCCGGTTCGGCATCGAGGTCGGCCTGACCGCGCTCGGCGCGGCGCCAGCGGCAGCGCCGGCGGCCATCACAGCAGGTCGGCCCGTCACCGAGAACATCGTCCCCACCGCGCACCGGGCCCGCCGCATCGTGTACTCGCCCGACCTGGACGGCCGGGCCGACCCGGGCGAAATCGTCTGGACTTGGGTGGTCTACGAGGACGACCCGACCCGCGGCAAGGACCGCCCGGTACTGGTTGTGGGGCGCGACCGCAGCATCCTGCTGGGCCTCATGCTGTCCAGCCAGGATCACCATCGGAGCGACCCCAACTGGGTGGGCATCGGCGCCGGCAGCTGGGACTACGAGGGACGGGCCAGCTGGGTGCGCCTGGACCGGGTGCTGGACGTGCCAGAGGAGGGCATCCGCCGCGAGGGCGCGATCCTGGAGCGCGAGAAGTTCGAGGTGATCGCCGGTCGGCTCCGGACCAGCTACTCCTGGTCCTAGCCCTGCCCGTGGTCCTAGCCCTGCCCGGCGCTACCGGGGGTGCCGCCACATCGGAATCAGGCTCGGCCCACCGCCTGGCAGCACGATCTCACCGGTGGCCTCGAACCCGAACCGTTCGTAGTAGGGCACGTTCACCGGATTGCTGGATTCCAGATAGGCAGGCGCGTACTCGGCGTCGCACCGGTCCAGCCGGGACTTCATCAACGCCTGCCCGTACCCACCGGCGCGGACCGTCGGATCACTACCGATCACCGCCAGATACCAATGTGGCTCCTCCGGGTGATGCTTGGTCATCAATTCAGCTGCCGCCTGCCCGCGGAGCACCCCGGTGCCCAACGCCAGCAGCATGGCGGGCCCGGCCCTCAGCTCAGCACCGCGAGACTGCCGCCACATCCCCGGCGGATCCCACAGCGCAGCTGCTCCGATGCCCTCCGCCGCCGGGGCGACCGCCACCCCGCCGTGGTCCAGATGATGGTGCCGAGTCAGCGCCGCGAAGAGCCGAGGTAATCGCCGCCGTCGGACCCGGTCGTCGGGAATCATCCACCGCATGACGGGGTCGTCGGCGAAGGCCCGGCCGAGGGTCTGCGCCAAGGCACCGATATCGGCGCGGGTGGCCGGGCGCGTCGGAATGTCACGCATGCCGCCATGCTTCCTGCGAGCGGCCCGTTTTGCATGCGACATGCCGGAGTTCCGACAATTCCGCGGACGCCCGCGGAAAGTGACGGGATGACTAGCCGCCCTGGGTGATGTAGTCCTGCAGCTGCTGTTGTCCGGTTTCCAGCTCTTCCATCCGGGTCTTGACCACGTCACCGATGCTGACAATGCCGATCAGCCGGCCGTCGTCGAGCACCGGGACGTGGCGCACCCGGTTCTGGGTCATCAGCACGGCGAGGTGGTCGACGGTGTCCCGCGGCGTGCACGTCCGCACGACCGTCGTCATGATCTCCGATACCGGCTGGCCCAACAGACTCCCGCCGCGCTCGTGCAATTTGCGGACCACATCGCGCTCGGACACGATGCCGATCAATCCGTCCGGACCGACCACCACCATCGCACCGATGTTCAATGCGGCCAATCCGGCCAACAATTGAGAAACCGTGGCCTCCGGCGCGATGGTCGTCACCGCCGCACCCTTGTTGCTCAGCACGTCTGCAATCCGCATTGCGCGCCTCCGATCGTGATCCGCCTCACACCATGCTAGTCGGCGCCAGGCGACACGACAGGAAAGTCTCACGCAAGCCGGGTGATTTCCACGACGACATCCAGATCCGTCGAGCCCTCCCCCGAATAGATGCCCTTGAGCGGCGTCACATCCGAATAGTCCCGCCCCACAGCTACGGTCACATACTGCTCGTTGATCTCGTTGTCGTTGGTCGGGTCGTAGTCCCACCAGCCGCCGGTCCAGGCCTGCACCCAGGCGTGGCTCTGCCCTTCGATGGTGTCACCCACCTCGGCCTTGCGCTGCGGATGCAGGTAACCCGAGACATATCGGGCCGGAATTCCCATGCGGCGCAACAGGATCAGCGTCAAGTGGGCGAAATCCTGACAGACTCCGTTGCCCTCGCGCAAGGCGTCCAACCCAGACGAATGCACTCCGGTGGTGCCCTTCACGTAGTCCAGTTCGGTATTCACCCAGTTGGCGGCCGCGGTCACCGCCTCCTGCGGGTCGTAGTACTTCATGATCCGCTGCGCCACCCGGTCGATGCGCTTGCTGGCCGGGGTGTACGACGTCGGGACCAGAACCTCGTCGAATCTGTCCAGGACAGCCGCATCGGCCAGCTCATCCCAGCTCACCAGAACCGAAGGCAGCTCGCACTTGTCCGTTTCCACCACCGACGACGAGACCACCTCGAGTTCGGTGTGCGGGGCGTGCAGGTCGAACGCTGTGACCGCGGTGCCCCAGTAGTCGATATACCGGTAGGACCGGGTGGCCGGCGTGGTCTCCACCCGGTTGAGCACGACGTTCTGCCGGGTATCCGAACGCGGGGTCAGCCGCGCCTCGTTGAACGACGCGGTCACCGGTGACTTGTATGCGTAGCCCGTTGCATGAACCACCCTCAGCCGCCACATGTCTAGATCTCGCCTTCTTCGATGACTGACACCGCGTGCCCGGCGTCAGTCCAAGCCACCCAGGGCGCGGCGTGGAAGTACTCAAGTGCCAATGCTTCTCCGACCTCCCGGCAGACGCGCTGCAGGCCCGCCAGCCGCGCTTCCAGCGACTCCAGCAGCACGCCGGGCTGCAGAAATTCCAGTTCGCTGCGGGCGCGTCCGAGCAGGCGTTGGGCCTCTCCGGTAGCCCCGATCCTGTCGTGCGGTCGGTGGTGCAACTCGTCGAGATGACGCTCGGCCAACCGCAGCGAATAGAACACCGAGCGTGGAAACAGCCTGTCCAACAACATGAATTCGACTACCCGGCCCGCATCGAGCACACCCCGGTAGGTCCGCAGATACGTGTCGTGCGCACCGGCCGTGCGCAGCACAGTCACCCAGGCCGGCGATGACGCACTGTCTCCGACGCGCGCCAGCAGCAGCCGCACGGTCATGTCGACTCGTTCGATGGCCCGGCCCAGCACCATGAAGCGATACCCGTCGTCGCGGGACAGCGTCGAGTCGGCCAGCCCGGCGAACATCGCAGCCCGGCCTTCCACGTAGCTCAGGAACTCGTGCGGCCCAAGCCGTTTGGCCGCCCGCTCACGCTCGGCCAGCGCGTTGTACGTGGTGTTGAGGCACTCCCACATCTCGGTCGAGGTGACCTCGCGGGCGCCCCGAGCGTTCTCCCGAGCGGATGAGATCGAGTCGACGATGGAATTGCTGCCTTGTGCCCCACGGCCGAAGGCCACCAAGTCGGTCAGCGACCACACGTCAAGAGCGGACTTGGGCGGCTCGATCCCCAAGACCCGCAACAACGTTCGTGACGCTTGGTCTGGATCGACACTCGAGTCCTCCAACAGCTGGTGCACCGTGACGTCCAGAATCCGGGCAGTGTCGTCAGCCCGTTCCACGTAGCGGCCAATCCAGTAGAGCGATTCGGCGTTGCGGGCCAACATCAGTGCATCACCCCCTGCTGTTGCTGTTGCTGTTGCTGTTGCTGCTGCTGCTGCTGACTCGACTGGACGGTCTGCTGCTGCGGCGAGGTATCGGTAGCCTTGTCCGCCTTGGATCCCTCGGGCGGCAACGACCGAACCACCTCCGCGGCCGCCAACTCCCGGTCCGCCGCCGAAGATTTGGATGCCAGCACCCAGGTGTCCTTGGACCCGCCACCCTGACTGGAATTCACCACCAGTGAGCCCTCCGGCAGTGCCACCCGGGTCAGGCCACCGGGCAGCACCCAGACGCTGTCACCGTCGTTCACCGCGAACGGCCGCAAGTCGACGTGTCGCGGCGCCAGTTTGTTGTCGATCTGGGTGGGCACCGTCGACAGCTGCACCACCGGTTGGGCGATCCAGCCCCGGGGATCGACACGGATCTTCTTGGAGATCACGGCCAGTTCCTTCTCGGACGCATCGGGCCCGAACACGATGCCGTAGCCGCCGGAACCCTCGACCGGTTTGATGACCAATTCCCGCACCCGGTCGAGGACTTCCTCGCATTCCTCGGCCAACCAGCACCGGTACGTGTCGACGTTGGCCAGCAGCGGCTTCTCCCCCAGGTAGTACTCGATGATGGTCGGCACATAGGTGTAGACCAGCTTGTCGTCGCCGACGCCGTTGCCAACCGCGCTGGAGATCACGACGTTGCCCGCCCGGGCCGCGTTGAGCAGACCAGCGACACCGAGCACCGAATCCGGCCGGAAGTGCATCGGGTCCAGGAAGGTGTCGTCGATGCGTCGGTAGATCACGTCCACCTGCCGCTCGCCTTCGGTGGTGCGCATGTAGACGACGTTGTCGCGGCAGAACAGGTCACGGCCCTCCACGAGTTCGACACCCATCTGGCGAGCCAGCAGCGAATGCTCGAAGTAGGCCGAGTTGTAGACCCCCGGGGTCAGCACCACCACAGTCGGGTCGGCCTCGTTGGACGCTGCCGCGTTGCGCAGCGCCCGCAACAGGTGCGATGCGTAATCACCCACCGCGCGCACCCGGTGGGTGGCGAACAGATTCGGGAAGACCCGGGCCATGGTGCGCCGGTTCTCCATGACGTAGGACACCCCTGACGGCGACCGCAGGTTGTCCTCAAGCACCCGGAAGTCGCCTCTGTCGTCGCGAACCAGGTCGATGCCGGCGACGTGGATGCGCACCCCGTTGGGCGGCACGATGCCGGCGGCCTCGCGGTGGAAGTGCTCGCACGACGTCACCAGCCGACGCGGGATCACCCCGTCACGCAAGATTTCCTGGTCGCCGTAGACATCGTCGAGGTACATCTCCAGCGCCTTCACCCGCTGCGTGATGCCCTTTTCCAGCTTCGACCACTCGGCCGCCGAGATCACCCTGGGGACCAGGTCCAGCGGGAACGGACGCTCCTGGCCGGACAGCGAGAAGGTGATGCCCTGGTCGGTGAACGCGCGACCGAGCGCCTCGGACCGAGCTGCCAGCTCAGATGCGTCCGACGGCGACAACTCGGCGAAGATGCCCTTGTAGGGCGCCCGCACGTTGCCTTGGGCATCGAACATCTCGTCGTACGCTTCGGCGTAGGTGCCGACGCTGTTGTAGCCGCCGAACACACCCTCATACCGTTTCGCCCGAGTCTGGTTGGCCCGAGACGTGCGGTTAGCACCGTCGGGAAGTGTCCTGAGGCTCATCCCAGACATGCTGCATCAACCTGGCAGTTTCGGCAGGACGAACCGATTCTCACCGCTACGCTCGGGCCGGTTGCCGGCCAGTGCACGGACGCCGCGCTTTGGGTTTTTGGCATGCACGCTGGTAACCTGAACAGCCGCTGCCCGTTAACGGGCGATAGCGCAGACTTAAGACCGAGCATGTTCGTCCCTGAACATGCCCAATTGAGATTTAGAAGGAACGACACGCGTGGCCAACATCAAGTCGCAGGAAAAGCGCATCCGCACCAACGAGCGTGCACGTCTGCGCAACCAGTCGGTGAAGTCGGCGCTGCGTACCGCCATCCGCGGCTTCCGCGAGGCCGTCGAGGCCGGCGAGAAGGAGAAGGCCGGCGAGCTGCTGGTCTCCACCAGCCGCAAGCTGGACAAGGCCGCCACCAAGGGCGTCATCCACAAGAACCAGGCCGCCAACAAGAAGTCGGCCCTGGCCCTGGCACTCAACCAGCTCTGAGCCCAGCCCCCAGAATTATCAAAACCGCGGCCCGGTGATCCGGGCCGCGGTTTTGTCGTCTCCTGACGTTGGGCCGGCGGGCAACTCAGCTGCGCCGCCGCACTCGACAGCTCAGCTGTCGGCGAGCTCCGCGACGCGACGCACCGCCGACTCCAACGCATAGTCCGCACTGGCCGCAGCACCCTTGACGTCGGCATTCAGCGCCGCCACCACCCGCAGCGCCTCGGCCACGGTGTCCCTCGACCATCGGCGCGCCTGCTTCTGCGCCTTCTGCACCCGCCACGGCGGCATACCCAGCTCCCCCGCCAACCGGTACGGATCGCCGGACTGACCGCCTACCCGGGCGATCGAGTGCACCGCCTCGGCCAGCGCATCCGCAAGAACCACGTGCGGCACCCCGGCCATCATTGCCCACCGCAGCGCCTCCGCGACACCACTGACATCTCCCGAAACCGCCTTGTCCGCGATGTCGAAGCCGTTCACCTCCGCCTTACCGCTGTGGTATCGACGAACCGCGACCACGTCTATCTGGCCGCCGGTGTCGGCCACCAATTGTGAACAGGCTGCGGCCAGTTCACGGATATCCGAGCCGACCGAGTCGAGCACGGCGGTGACGGCATCGTCGCTGACCTTCACCTTCAGCGACCGGAACTCCTTGCGGACGAAGTCCGCGCGCTCAGCGGGTTTGGCGATCTTCGCGCACGGATGTACCTGAGCGCCAAGCTTATTCAGCTGATCTGCCAGCGCCTTGGCCCGGCCTCCGCCGGAATGCACGACAACCAGAATGGTGCCACCGGGCAGATCGGCGGCGGCGTCTGCGATGAGCGCAACGGCGTCCTTACCCGCTTCGGACGCGGACTCCAGCACCACGACCCGTTCGTCGGCGAACAACGACGGGCTGAGCAGCTCGGCGAGCTCACTGGTCGACACCTCGCCGGCACGCAGCCGGTCAACCGGGACGTTATCGTTCCCGGCCCGCTTGCGCGCATTGCTCAGCACGTCGGCCACCGCGCGTTCGACCAGCAGTTCCTCATCACCCAACACCAGATGCAGGGCTTCGGTCGATCCACTCACCCGGCAATCGTTTCACGTCGCGCCGACAGGCGCTGCGGCCAGGCAAGCGTTCGAGCATGCCGGCATCACACACTCCACGACAGCCGGAACTTCTCGGCCAGTTCGCAGTCGGACAGGCCGGCGTAGTTCTGCTGTTCGTAGCTGCGCACAGCGAGGACCGCGTCCACTGCGGCGTCTCCGAGGATTCCGCGGACCACACCGCTGTGCCGCAGCGCGTCGAGCACCTTGGCCTGGTCCGTCGGCAGTGTCACCACTCCAGCGAGTCCGCGTTGCGCCTCGGTCAATGACGCCGGATCGACAGTGATTTCGGGCGGCAGGGGCAGTTCCCGGGCGATGCCGTTGAGCGCCAACCCGAGGATGGTCGCCGACGCGAGATATGGATTGGCCGACGGATCGACGATCTTCACCTCGACATTGGCGCCGTACAGATTACTGGGGCCATCGCCGATGAACCGCACGGCGGCTTCCCTGTTCTCGGTACCCCAGCAGACGGAGGCGCCCGACCAGTGTCCGGGCTGCATACGCAATCCGGAGACGATTGAGCCGCACAGCACGCCCTGCGCGCCAGGCAGACCGGCCAGCAGCCCCGCCACGGCGGACTCGCCGGCCGCCGTCATTCCGCGCGCCCCCGAACCGCCGGAGAACACCGGCACCCCACCGCGGTTCAGCGAAAAATGCTGATGAGCACCAGATCCCACGCTGCCGGCGAATGGAACCGGAGACAGGCTGATTCGCAGACCGTAGCGGCGGGCGACCCGGCCGACGATGATCCGAGCGAGCACCAACTGGTCTGCGGCGGCCACCGGGTCGAGGGGTGCCAGCGAGAATTCGAATTGGTTTGCCCCGTATTCGGGATGGAACTGTTCGATTGCCACACCAGAAGCTCCGGCCGCGTCGATCACGTCCCGGACGAACCCCTCGAATTCGAGCATGCCGGCCAGTCCGTACTGCGCCCACATCGCCGACGGCAGCTGCGTGCCGTCTGGGCCGACGAGCACGAACTCGACCTCATGCCCGACGGCTGCTGCCAACCCGGCCGCGGCCAACTGCCGCGAAATCAGTTGTAGAACAAGACGACTGCAGCACGGGTCGGGGCTGCCGTCCTGGCTGAAGAAGGCACCTGGCGCCCAGGCGAGCCCGTCGCCGAGGATGCGTAGTTCCGCCAGGTCGATGCGGACCCGCCGGTCGCCGATCACACCGGTCCGGTCCCCGAAGGCGATGCCGGTCTGGTCGATGGCGAACGCATGCCACGTCGGGCTGGCACCCAGCCCGGGGTCGGCGAACACCGCCACCCTGCTCAGCGGGACCGCCTTGGCATGGATCAGCCCGGCGGGATTGACCACCGTGCCGATCAGCGCGCCGACCCCGTCCGCTTCGAGCGCGGCAATGGCTGCCGCTGCCACGGATTCGACCGAATGTTCATTCACGTCAATAATTCTGCAGTGCGGCACGGAAGATTACCGGCGTATCGCTCGTCCTCGTCGTCTTCGCCAGCCGGCCATCAGCAGGACCGCCCCGATCGTCGTCGCACCGAGCAGCAGCGCACCGCCCCAGCCCGACGGAACGCCGACCGCCGCCCCGGGGACCGCAGCGCTCCACTGCGCCACATGCAGCAACCACCACAGCTCCGGGCCCGTGAACCGGATCAGCAGTTGCGCCGCAGCGGGCCAGGCCCAGCCCACCGCCGCGGCCGCGGTTCCCAGGATCGTGATGGGCGGAATAACCGGAGCGACAAGGAGATTAGCCGCCACCGAGACCAGGCTCAGGGTTCCCGAGATGGCAGCCACCAGCGGAGCGGTCACCAGTTGCGCGGCAGCGGCCACGCTCACGGCGTCGGCGAGCGGCTTCGGCCAACCGTGGCCCACGAGCCGACGCGACCACCCGGGTGCGATCACCACCAGCCCAGCAGTGGCCGCCACTGACAGCGCGAATCCGGCGTCCACGGCGAGCGCAGGTGAAATCACCATGAGCACCAGCACGGTCGCCGACAGCGCGGGGATGGCCTGCCGACGCCGATGCGCCAGGATCCCCAGCAGCATCACCGAACCCATTGCCGCCGCCCGCAATACGCTGGGCGACGGCTGCACGATCACGACGAACGCGAAAAGCGTCACCGCCGCGAGGCCGACCGCAACCCGCGGGCCGACCAGCGCCGCACAGAGCAATACCGCGCCACAGACAATGGTCACGTTCGCACCAGATACGGCGGTCAGATGAGTCAACCCTGCCCGTCGGAACGCCGTCGTGGTCTCCGGCTCGACAGCCGAGACGTCACCGAGCACGAGCCCCGGCAGCATCGCGGCCTGATCAGCCGGCAGGGTCAACCTGGCGGCCCCGGCGAAATCGGCCCGCACGCGCGCCGCGGCTCGCTGCCCGGTCGACGCGGTCCCCAGTGTCGGCGCGCCTACCGCAGTCAGCACGGCAACCGACAGATCGTGGCGCTTGGGCCTGGCGGCCCTTGCCCGGAACGCCATCGGGCGGCCCGCACAGGACTCCGAATATCCCACGGCGGGAGCGAAAACCATGACCCGCCCGGACGATTCGGTGTGCTGCAGCTCCTGCAGTGATGCCGCGAACATCAACCGGCCGCCCTGGATGGTCCGCGGCGACTCGGTGGGCGTGACGGTCACCATCACCGTCGAACCGAATCGCGACGCCAGCGGATGGGTCTGGACCGCGTGGACCCGAAGCGTCGCGACGATTGCGAACGCCGTGCCCACCGTCACCACCGCCGCCACCGCGGGCCACCGCACCGGACCCACCCGGCTGCCGATAGCCGTGACCACGGCGACCGCGATGGCCACCCCCGCAAAGGCTGCCCACGGCCCCCACCAGAGGCCGGCCGCGGTCACTGTCCAGCAGGTCAAGGCGGCCGGCACCAGTCGCAGGTCGATGCCCGCCGCGTCGGACTCGGGACTGCCCGTCACACTTTGACCAGATCACGCAGCTTCTCCAGCCGGCCCGGCCCGATACCGTCGACCTCGCCCAATTGGTCGACACCGGTGAACCGGCCGTGTGCCGCACGCCAGGCCACGATCGCCCTGGCGGTGACCGGACCGACCCCCGGCAGTGCATCGAGTTGCTCAGCCGTGGCTGAGTTCAGATCGACCAATCCCTTTGGACCAGAATCTTTTCCGTCACCCGACGGGCCCTTCGCAGGCGGGTCCGACGTCGAGCCGACTGAGCTGCGCATCGCGGCCGGCGCACCCAGTGGCGCAGTGATGCCGACCAGGATCTGCTCACCGTCGGTCACCCGGCGAGCCATGTTCAAGCCGACCAGATCGGCGCCGGCCAGCGCGCCTCCGGCAGCAGTCAGGGCATCGGCAATGCGTGCACCGGCGGGCAGTGTCACCAAGCCCGGTTTGGGTACCAACCCCACGACGCTGACCACGACGTCGTCCGCCTTGGCGGGTAGCGCAACCGGCCCGGGTGCGCTGGACGACACCATTTGCACCGGCGGCAGTTTCGCGGCGGTCACCGGAGGCTTGTCGTCACCGAGCACAGTGACGACCGTGATCAGCACCGCGACCACGCCCACCACCGCGAGCGCGATCACCCCGGCCCGCCCCGGGTCGGCTCGCACCACAGCGAGCCACCCAGGTCTAGCGGCCATTGACTCAGGCAGCCATCTCGACAGCGCGGTGTCATCGGTCGGGTCCGTCTCGCTGTCGGCGTCTGTCGACTTTCCTGGCTGCGCGGTCAGCCGCCGCTGGGCCCGGTCGACTGGTGTCTGGGTGACCATGTCCGCGACGGTAGGCACCGCCACCGACCGGGGCACCGAGAACATGCGTCAGAACGGGCAGTCTGTGGATGGAAGCCGTTCTGTGGATGAATCGTCCGGCGATCGGGACAGCCCGCGACGGGTGTACACCGGCGTCATAGTGTCTACCCAAGGCCGCATAGCCGGACCCGTACCATCCCGTCAGGCAGCCGCAACGAGGAGGCACCATGACCACCGACCGACCGCTCCGCGTGATCCAGTGGACCACCGGCAACATCGGTAAGCGCTCACTGCACGCGATCATCGGCCGTGACGACATGGAACTGGTGGGCGTGTACGCGTATGGCGCCGACAAGGTAGGGGTCGATGCCGCCGAGCTCGCCGGCTGGCCGGAACCCACCGGCATCAAGGCCACCAATGACATCGAGGAACTGGTGGCACTCAAGCCCGATGCCTGCTGCTACAACCCGATCTGGCCCAGCGTCGACGAATTGGTCCGGCTGCTGGAATCCGGCATCAACGTGTGTTCCAGCGCCGCCTGGATCACCGGCGGCAAGCAGACCCCGGAGGATCTGGCGCGAATCCAGAAGGCTTGCGAGGCAGGCAATTCCACGATCTTCGGCAGCGGCGCGCACCCCGGCCTGACGAATATGGTCGGCATGGTGCTGTCCAGCGCGTGCGAACGCGTCGACGAAATCCGCATTACCGAATCGGTCGACTGCGGGGTCTACGAATCCGCGGGCACCATGGCCGCGATGGGGTTCGGCCAGGACCCGGAGACGCCCGGACTGGCCGAGAACGTTCGCCTGGAAAGCGAAGTGTTCGCCGAGTCGGCCGCGATGATGGCCGACGCCATCGGCGCGAAGCTGGACCGAATCACCTTTGACGTGGAGTTCACCGCGGCCACCGAGGACAGCGACCTCGGCTTCATGCAGATCCCGAAGGGCAGCGTGGCCAGCGTGTACGGCTACCACCGAGGCTGGGTGGGCGACAAGAACGTGGTCAGCGTCGGATTCAACTGGATCATGGGCAACCACGTCACCCCGCCGAAGCCGGTGGCACACGGCCACGTGATCCAGGTGTTCGGCGTGCCCAACATGCGGACCGTGGTGTACTGCCTGCCGTCGAAAGATTGGTCCGAGGTGAGCCTCAACGGACTGGGCATGATCTACACGGCCCTGCCGGTCACCAACGCGGTGCCCGCGGTAGTGGCGGCCCCGCCAGGCAACCTCACCCTCAAGGACCTGCCGCCGGTCGCCGGCCGGGTGGGCCGCTGACACGCGGCAGCACCGGACCAGCGGACAGCAGGAGTACGAAATCCGTTTACAGCCGGTGCATTTCGCGTGCCATCGGCGCTTGCTCGAGGTAGTCACCCCGCGGCCCGCGGACGTAACCGCTGCTGCGATCGCTGGCGAGCCACACCTTTGCCATTGCGATGGCCCGATTCATGCTGATCAACCAGCGCAGCCGGGCGGGTACCTGAACTGCCAGCGCATCGGACCAGCTGAAGCGCATCGTAGTGCTCATCGTCGTCACCTTTCAGTCTTGTGTACGGCGAACCCTGCCGTCCTGAATTGAGGATGCGGCGACGAGCGCAGGCGCGAACGAGTAGACCGCTACTCGAATTTCGTCGTAGAGCGGCGCGCCGGGCGCGTGGGTCAGGCCGGCGTGTTGACGATCACCCCGACGGCACCGGAGCCGACGTGCACCGCCAGTACCGGTCCCATATCGGTCACCACGAGTGAATCAACTTGGGGCAAACGGGAAGTGAGCGCAGCGCCGATCTCGTCGGCGTGATCGTGATTATCGACGTGGTGTACGGCGATCGACGCGGGCCGGTCACCGACCAGGGTGACCACCCGCTCGATCATCGCGGCGTGGGCCTTGGCGATGGTGCGGATCCGCTGATCGAGCACCAGACGGCCGTCGACGTCCAGTTTCAGCAGCGGTTTGAGTGACAGCGCGGTCCCCAGGAAGGATGCCGCGGTCCCGATCCGGCCACTGCGCCGCAGGTTGTCCAGGCGGTGTACCAC
>JARLGS010000556.1 GCA_031292695.1 Mycobacterium sp.
ATGGGCGTAATGGCTGTGCCTACCGTGAATGCCGCTGGGCCTGAGGTGGGTGACGACCAGGCCAGCGGCGCGGCTGTGACAACGATGGTGAATGTACCGTTGAGGATTGAGGGGTTACTGGACTGGTCTGTGGTGCGCACAACGAAGGTAGACGAGCCGGCCCCGCCCGTCGGCGAACCGGTGATTGCTCCGGTCGAGCTATTCAAGGAGAGCCCAGCAGGAAGCGTGCCGCTGGTTACGGTATAGGTCTTCGATCCAGTGCCGCCCGCCGTCACAAGGGTGTAGCTGTAGGCCGTATTCGTCTGCGCGCCGGTCAACGTAGCTGTGTTGCTGCTGGGCGTGGTCCATGACATGGCCGGGTTCAGAGTGACAGTGAAGACGGCGGTCTTGGTCGGGTCCTTCACGCTGGATGCAGTAATCGTGGTGGTGGTCTGCGAGGCTACGGAGGCAGGCGAGTAGTAAACGGGGGTAAAGGGTGAGGAGGCAATGGTGGTGCTGGTGGTGCTGCTGCTGCCTATATCGCCACCGCCCGACGCAACGGTAAAGGCAATGCCGGAGTTGCTGGCGTCGTTGGTGATGGTGGCGGCTACACCCGCGTACTGCTGTCCGGCATCGAGCGTTGCGGATGTGGTGGAACCGAAGGAGACCACGATTGGGTTGAGGGTGATGGTGGCGGTGGTTGACTTGGTGTTGTCCTTGACGCTGGTGGCCGTCACGGTGACCGTGACAGGCGAAGATCCGCTGACAACCGCCGGTGCGGTATAGGCGCCGGTTGCGGCGACGATGGTTCCCGCACCGCTGGCTGGGCTGATGGTCCAGGCGACGCCGGAGTTCGATCCGTCGTAGGTAAGCGCCGCGCCAGTGAAGTTCTGCGTTCCGCCTCCGTTGAGGGACGCCGTCAGCGGGCTGATGGCGCCGATTGCGATGGGATTCAGCGTGATGGTGGCGGTGGCCGACTTGGTCGGGTCCTTCACGCTGGTGGCCGTCACCGTCACGGTTGTTACTGAGCTGATGACAGAGGCTGGCGCGGTGTAGGCGCCGGTTGCGGCGACGATGGTGCCCGCGCCAGTGGCTGGGCTGATGGTCCAGGTGACGCCGGAGTTGGAGGAGTCGTTGGAAACCGCGGCACCCGTGAAAGCCTGCGTGCTGGTGGTGCCGAGGTTGACGGTCGCCGGGCTGATGGCGCCCACGCTGATGGGGGTGAGCGGGATGGTGATGGTCGCGGTCTTGGTGGTATCGGTCTTGCTGGTTGCGGTAATGACGGCGTTGGCCGTAGTGACCGGCAGCGGAGCGGTGTAGGTGACGGAGGTGGTGGTAACGGCGGAGAGTGCGCCGCCGCCGCTGGTGATGCTCCAGGTGACGCCCTGATTCAACGTAGCGTCGCCGGTCACGGTCGCGGTGATAGCCTCGGTTGCAGCGCCGGCAATGGCGGTCGGCGTGGTCGGAATGGACACGGCGATCGGGGTCAGGGTGACGGTGGCGGTGTTCGTCTTAGTGGTATCGGTCTTGCTGGTTGCAGTGATGGTGGCCGTGGCTGTGGAGACTGGCGTGGGCGCGGTGTAGACTCCAACTGCGGTGATGGTGCCGACCGAGGCGGACCAGGTGACGCCCGCGTTCAGCGTGGCATCGCCGGTGACTGTGGCGGCAAAGGTCTGCGTCGCGCCCGCCACCATGGCAACCGGTGTGGTGGTGATGGTGACGGCGATCGGGGTCAGGGTGACGGTGGCGGTGTTCGTCTTAGTGGTATCGGTCTTGCTGGTTGCAGTGATGGTGGCCGTGGCTGTGGAGACTGGCGTGGGCGCGGTGTAGACTCCAA
>JARLGS010000557.1 GCA_031292695.1 Mycobacterium sp.
CCACAACGTGGAGACCGTGCCCCGGATCTTCAAGCGGATCCGACCCGCGTTTCGGTACGAGCGCAGCCTGGCGGTGATCACCGCGGCGCGCGACTACGGGCTGGTGACCAAGAGCAACCTGATCCTCGGCATGGGCGAAACTCCGGACGAGGTGCGGGTGGCGTTGCAAGATCTGTACGACGCCGGTTGCGACATCGTCACCATCACCCAGTACCTGCGGCCGTCACCGCGCCACCACCCCGTCGAGCGGTGGGTGCGGCCGGAGGAATTCGTCGAACACCAGCAGTTCGCCGAGGCCTTGGGCTTCGCCGGAGTGCTGGCCGGGCCGCTGGTCCGCTCGTCGTACCGGGCGGGGCGGTTGTACGCCCAGGCTGCCCGATTACGGCCATCAATTTCCTGAATCTATCCTGGTGGCATGGCAAAGACCCGCAATCCTGCCGCTACGAAGGCCGCGAAGGCCGAGGCCAAGGCTGCCCGCAAGGCCGCGGCCAAGCAGCGCCGCGCCCAGCTGTGGCAGGCGTTCCAGATCCAGCGCAAAGAGGACAAGCGGCTACTGCCGTACATGATCGGCGCATTTGTGGTGATCGTGGCGGCCGCCGTCGCCGTGGCGTTCTTCGCAGACGGTGTCTTCTCGAAGGTGACGTTGATCCCGCTGGGCGTGGTGCTCGGCGCGCTGGTCGCGTTCATCATCTTCGGCCGCCGGGCGCAGAAATCGGTGTACAGCAAGGCCGACGGCCAGACTGGCGCGGCGGCCTGGGCACTGGACAACATGCGCGGCCAGTGGCGCGTGACGCAGGGCGTCGCGGCGACCGCCAGCTTTGACGCCGTACACCGGGTGATCGGCCGGCCGGGCGTGATCTTCGTCGGCGAGGGTTCGGCGCAACGCCTCAAACCGCTTTTGGCGCAGGAGAAGAAACGCACCGCACGACTGGTCGGCGAAGTGCCGATCTACACCATCGTGGTGGGCAACGAGGAAGACCAGGTTCCGCTGGCCAAGCTGGAACGGCACCTGACCAAGCTGCCGGCCAACATCACCACCAAGCAGCTGGACTCGCTGGAGTCCCGGCTGGCGGCACTGGGCTCGAAGCTGGGCCCGGGCGGACTGCCAAAGGGCCCGCTGCCTGCCGGGGCGAAGATGAAGGGCATGCAGCGGACCGCACGCCGCAAATAGTGATTCGTGCACGTCTGGTTACCAAACGTGCACAAATCGCGCGGACCTAGCGGCGCAGAACGGCGGTGTTGGTCAGCCGGTCCTGCAGACCCCGACCGTCGGCGTCGGTCAGCAGCGGCGGCACCACGAGGGCCACCAGCACCCCGCGCACCAGCGCCCGGATGACGCCGACCCGCGGCGCGGCGTCGATCGGCACCACCATCAGTCCCAGCGCCAGCTGACCTGGGGTGAACCCGAACAGGGACACCGAGACGACGCCGATCACCAGCCACACCGCCAGCACCGCGGTGGACAACCCGGACATCGGCAGCAGGCCGAAGGCCATTGCCAGGGCGGCCAGGCCGTAGCCGATCAGCCAGTCGACCATAAGCGCGAGGAGGCGTCGGCCCATCCGGGCCAGCGACCTCGGACCGGACGGCGGCAGGCCCAGGCTCTTACCCGGATATGACGAGCCGTCACCACCGTCGGGACGCTCCGATTCGGGTCCCGAAAGCCACGAACCGAGCCGAAATCGATCTGCATCGGACATGCTGTCAGGATAGGTGCGCGCACCCCTCCGGCCGAACCACGCTCCAGGCGGTCACCGACTTCAATTCCGGTGATCGCGTAACGTCCGTGCAACATTCGGTTGATAGGAGTGCAACATCGTGTCCTTAGGTTCAACCGCGGGTAACACCAGTAAAGGAGATCACTTACGTGGCAGAAAAGACGTCTGACGACATCTTCAAGCTGATCAAGGACGAGAACGTCGAGTATGTCGACATTCGCTTCTGCGATCTGCCTGGTGTCGTCCAGCACTTCTCGATCCCGGCGTCGGCTTTCGACGAGAGCGTTTTCGAGGACGGCCTGGCCTTCGACGGTTCGTCTGTGCGCGGCTTCCAGTCGATTCACGAGTCCGACATGATGCTGCTGCCGGATGCCGACACCGCACGCATCGACCCGTTCCGCGCCGCCAAGACGCTGAACCTGAACTTCTTCGTGCATGATCCGTTCACGCGCGAGGCCTACTCCCGTGACCCGCGTAACGTTGCCCGCAAGGCCGAGAACTACCTGGCCAGCACCGGCATCGCCGACACCGCGTACTTCGGTGCCGAGGCCGAGTTCTACATCTTCGACTCGGTGGCCTTCGACTCGAAGATCAACGGCACCTTCTACGAGGTCGACTCGGAGTCGGGCTGGTGGAACACCGGGGAGCCCTTCGAGGCTGACGGCTCGGCCAACCGTGGTTACAAAGTCCGCCCGAAGGGTGGCTACTTCCCGGTGGCGCCGTACGACCACTACGTCGACCTGCGCGACGATATGTCGACCAACCTGCAGAACTCGGGCTTCACCCTGGAGCGCGGCCACCACGAGGTGGGCACCGCCGGCCAGGCCGAGATCAACTACAAGTTCAACACGCTGCTGGCCGCAGCCGATGACGTGCTGCTGTTCAAGTACATCATCAAGAACACCGCGTGGCAGAACGGCAAGACCGTCACCTTCATGCCCAAGCCGCTGTTCGGTGACAACGGTTCCGGTATGCACGCGCACCAGTCGCTGTGGAAGGACGGCAAGCCGCTGTTCCACGACGAGTCCGGCTACGCGGGCCTGTCCGACATGGCGCGCCACTACATCGGCGGCATCCTGCACCACGCCCCGTCGCTGCTGGCGTTCACCAACCCGACGGTGAACTCCTACAAGCGTCTGGTGCCGGGCTACGAGGCCCCGATCAACCTGGTCTACAGCCAGCGCAACCGCTCGGCTTGTGTGCGTATCCCGATCACCGGTAACAACCCGAAGGCCAAGCGCCTCGAGTTCCGTTGCCCGGACAGCTCGGGTAACCCGTACCTGGCGTTCTCGGCGATGCTGATGGCCGGCATCGACGGCATCAAGAACAAGATCGAGCCGCTGGCCCCGGTCGACAAGGACCTCTACGAGCTGCCGCCGGACGAGGCCGCCAACATCCCGCAGGCCCCGACCTCGCTGGCTGCCGTGATCGACCGCCTCGAGGCCGACCACGACTACCTCACCGAGGGTGGTGTGTTCACCGAGGACCTGATCGAGACCTGGATCTCGTACAAGCGGGAAAACGAGATCATGCCGGTCCAGATTCGCCCTCACCCCTACGAGTTCTCGCTCTACTACGACTGCTGAGTCGTTGTAAGGCCTGCACTTTCGAGCCGCCCGTCCCGCACCCGCGGGGCGGGCGGTTTCGGTTCCCGCCGGCGCCACGGTTTATGTCGGGAAATCGCGGCAATTTCAGCAGAACTCGTGACGTCGGCGTGCCGAGGCGCACGCGCAAAAACTGAGCCGGGCCCTATGATGTCGCCATGGTTCAGACCGACATCGAATCCCGGCTCGACGCAGTCGCCCCCATCGTGCTGTCCGTGTTCCGCATGGTGATCGGCTTCCTGTTCGCGGTACACGGGTCCTCCGTGCTGTTCGCCTGGCCGTACGACGCCGGTATGGGCACACCGGCTTTCGGCTCGTTCCCGGGTTGGTATGCGGGCGCCATCGAGCTGATCGTCGGGATCCTGGTGTTCACCGGTCTCGCCACCCGCATCGCCGCCTTCATCGGCTCGGGCGAAATGGCCTTTGCCTACTTCAACGTGCACCAGCCGAAGGGACTGCTGCCCATAGCCAACGAAGGCGAACCCGCAGTGCTGTTCTGCTTCGCGCTGTTCCTGCTGGTGTTCACCGGTGGTGGCGCGATCGCACTGGACACACTGCGCAACCGCTAGCCCGCGGCTAGCGGTCCAGCCCGAGGTCCGCGCGAAAGCGCTTGAGTCCGTTGATCTTCTCAGCCAACGTGGACTTCGGACCGCTGTAGTACATCCACGGCATCGTGACATTGCCGGTGATGCCGGCCTGCTCGGCGCGCTCGAAGTGCAGGCTGCCAGCGCCGCTGTCCATCTGGCGTGTACGGATACGGAGTGCTGAGCGTCTCCAGATTCACCACGTGGTCCGGAATCGCGATGCCGTCGTAACCGAGTTCATCTGCGGCCCGGACGATCTCGACCAGCTCACTGGTATCCAGGAACGCCAGGCTGACGTAGAACTTCACTCCCGCGCCCAGGCCGGCCGGATGAATATCCCGTCAGCCTCGACGGTCATGCCCTCGGCATCGGAAAGCGTGCCACGCGCAAAGGTTTTGACGCCGTCGGTCCGGTCGATCCAGGCCTCCGCACGGACCCGCCCCAGCGGTGTGCCGCGCAGGTAGCGCAGCGTGATGGTGCCGGTGAAGTGCGGCTTGGTGAATTGGGCGCTGGCGGTCTCACCGAGCAGCTGGTCCAGCAGCAGAGCGCAGATGCCGCCGTGCACCAGCCCAGGCGGGCCTTCATAGGGCAGCCCAAGATCGAACTCGGCCCAGGAGCGGCCCTCGGGGCCGTCCTCATGGGTGACCTTCATCGGCGGGGCGATGGCATTGCGCAGTCCCACAGCAGGATTCGCATAAGCCAGTGGACGGCCGGTGTCGGCGAGCCGCACCGTCGACTTGATGGGTTCTTCCACCGCCCGTAGTTTTCCGACGATCGCTTCGATCTCGGCCTGCGCATCTGCGATGGTGGCCGCATCAACCCCGGTGCGGATACCGGCGTCGATCAACCGGCGCACCGCCTCGGTGAATGGCTCGTATACCGCCAGCTGGCGCTCGTACTCCTCGCCGCTGACCACGTCGAGGGAGAAATCGCCGGTTGCCTCAGTCACGCCGTTTACTCTCCGAACACCTTGCGCACCACAGTTTTCGCACGCCGGGTGACGCGCAGATAGTTGTCCAGGAATGCGCCGCCGTCGCCGCTCTCCCACCCGGCGGCCACCGCCACCGCGTTGAGCTGACGGCCCGGTCCGGGCAGTTGATCGGTGGGCTTGCCCCGCACCAGCACCAGCGCATTACGCTCCCGGGTGGCGGTCAGCCAGGCCTGCCGCAGCGTGGCCGCCTCGTCGCCGTCGATCAGCTGGGCTGCCTCGATGACATCCAACGCCTCGAGCGTCGAGGTGTTGTGCAGCTCGGGGACCTTATGCGCGTAACGCAATTGCAGCAGCTGGACGGTCCATTCCACGTCGGCCAGTCCGCCGCGGCCCAGCTTGGTGTGGGTGTTCGGGTCAGCGCCGCGCGGCAGCCGTTCGGAGTCGACCCGGGCCTTGATCCGCCGGATCTCCTGCACCGCGGCCGCCGACACACCGCCGCCCGGATAGCGAGTCCGGTCGGTCATCAACAGGAAGCGATCGCCGAGGTCCGGGTCCCCGGCCACCCGGTGGGCCCGTAGCAGCGCCTGGATCTCCCAGGGCTGCGCCCACTGCGCGTAGTACGTCTCGTAGGAGGCCAAAGTCCTTACCAGCGAACCGTTTCGGCCTTCAGGACGCAACCCGGCGTCGACTTCCAGCGGCGGATCGCCGCTGGGCTGACCCAACCGTGTCCGCACCTGTTCGGCCACGCCCACCGCCCAGCGCACCGCGGCGGATTCGTCCACGCCGGCAGTCGGTTCGCACACGAACATCACGTCCGCATCCGAGCCGTAGCCCAGTTCCCCGCCGCCGAGTCGGCCCATGCCGATCACGGCGATGCGCGCCAACGGCCCATCTGGACCGGAGCGGGCTCGCATCACCGACTCCAGCGCGGCCTGCAGCACCGCCACCCACACCGAGGTCAGCGCCTTGCAGACGTCGACCACCGAGAGCAGGCCGAGCAGGTCGGCCGAGGCCACCCGGGCCAGTTCCCGGCGCCGCAGGGTGCGCGCGGCGGCGATGGCCCGGTCCAGGTCGGGGTGCCGGCCGCCCGCGGCGACCAGCGCCCCGAAAACCATATCCGGTTCCACCTCAAGCAATTTCGGCCCCTGCGGCCCGTCTGCGTACTGCTGGATGACCTCCGGCTCCCGCATCAGTAGATCCGGCACATAGGCCGAGGTGCCCAGCACCCGCATCAGCCGCTTAGCCACCGCCCCCTCATCGCGCAAGGTGGCCAAAAACCAACGCTGGTCCGATAATTCGTCGCTGATCCGGCGGTAGGCCAGCAACCCGGCATCGGGGTCGGGGGTATCGGACAGCCAGTCGAGCAAGGTCGGCAACAACACCTGTTGCACGGTGCCCCGCCGGCCGCTCTGACTGGTCAGCGCAGCCAGGTGTGTGAGTGCGCTCTGCGGGCCCTCATATCCCAAGGCGGCCAATTGCCGTTCGGCCGCGGCGGTGGTCAGCCCCGGACCGAAATCCGTCCCGACGGATTCGAGCAGTGGCTGATAGAACAGCTTGGCGTGCAGCCGGGATACCCTCACGTGCTGCCGCTTGAGTTCCTCGCGCAGCACACCCGACGCATCGTGCCGACCGTCGGGCCGGACGTGCGCGGCCCGCGCCAGCCAGCGCCAAGCCTCGTCGTCACCGTCTTCGGGCAACATATGAGTCCGCTTGAGTCGGTGCAACTGCAACCGGTGCTCCAGCAGCCGTAGAAATTCGTAGGACGCAATCAGATTTGCGGTGTCGTCACGCCCGATGTAGCCGCTCGACCCCAACGCCACCAGGGCATCCACCGTCGATGCGACGTGCAGCGAATCGTCATTTCGGCCGTGTACCAGTTGCAGCAGCTGCACCGCGAATTCGACATCGCGCAGTCCCCCGGTGCCTAGTTTGAGTTCACGGGTGCGTACCCCGGCCGGGACCAGCTCCTCCACCCGCCGGCGCATGGCCCGCACGTCGGGCACGAAATCCTCACGGTCGCAGGCGGTCCAGACCATCGGCATCAACGCGGCGATGTACTGCGCACCGAGGTCGGGGTCGCCGGCCGCCGGCCGCGCCTTGAGCAGGGCCTGGAACTCCCAGGTTTTGGCCCACCGCTCGTAGTAGGCGATGTGCGACTCGAGGGTGCGCACCAACTGGCCCGCCTTGCCCTCCGGCCGCAGCGCCGCGTCCACCTCGAAGAAGGTGTCCCCGGCGAACCCCATCAGCTCGCCGGCCACCCGGGTCGACAGCGAATCGGCGGCCTCCGCCACGAAGATGATGTCGACGTCGCTGACGTAATTCAATTCGCGCGCACCGCACTTGCCCATCGCGATCACCGCCAAGCGCGGAGGCGTCACATCGGCCCCACACACCCGCTGCGTCGCGACGATCAACGCCGCGCCGAGGGCCGCGTCGGCCAGATCGGACAGGTGCTCCCCCACCGTGACGAACGGTAGCACCGGCTCGTTCTCGACTGTCGGGGCGACGTCCAATGCCGCCAGTACGAGGATCCGGTCCCGGTAATGCACGCGCAGCCGCGCCGACGCTTCCGGGGTTCCGGCCACGTCACGGGCCAGCGCACCAAAATCGGCGATCAGCTCGTCACGGTCGGGCAACGACACCTCACCGCGCAGCAACTGCCACGAAAAAGGATGTGCCACAAGGTGATCGCCGAGCGCCAGTGATGATCCCAGCGTCCCGAACAGCCGACCGCGCAGCGATTTGTCGGTCACCAGCGCGGTGTTCAGTTCAGCCCAGTCGCCCCCGAGTGCATCGGCGATACGCGCCATGGCCCGCAGTGCGCTGTCGGCGTCGGGCGCGCGGGACAGGGACCACAACAGCTCGAGGTGTCCGTCGGTGTTCCAGCCCAGGCGGTCCAGGTCCGCGCGCGCCGACGGGGCCACCAACCCGAGACGGCCGACGCTGGGCTGAGTAGGGCGCTGCGTCGTGGGGTTGGGCACGTAGCCGACGTTATCGCACGGGGCCTGCGCGCCACGCCGCTACCGGGCGCTCAGAGCGAGAGGTATTCCTTGAGCTCGAACGGAGTCACGTGGCTCCGGTAGTTCTCCCACTCGGTGCGCTTGTTACGCAGGAAGTAGTCGAAGACGTGCTCCCCCAAGGCTTCGGCGACGAGTTCGGATTTCTCCATCTCGCCCAGCGCCACGCCCAGGCTCGACGGCAGCTCCTTGTAGCCCATGGCGCGCCGCTCCTCGGGCGTCAGGGTCCACACGTTGTCCTCGGCCTGCGGCCCGAGTTCGTAGCCCTTCTCGATACCGCGCAGGCCGGCGGCCAGCAGCACCGCGAACGCCAGGTACGGGTTGCATGCCGAGTCCGGGCTGCGCACCTCGATCCGGCGCGACGACGCCTTGCGCGGCGTGTACATCGGCACCCGGACCAGGGCTGAGCGGTTGGCCGCACCCCATGATGCGGCGGTCGGCGCCTCGCCGCCGTGCACCAGCCGCTTGTAGGAGTTCACCCACTGGTTGGTGACGGCGCTGATCTCACAGGCGTGCGTCAGGATGCCGGCGATGAACGACTTGGCCACCTCCGACAGCTGCAGCGGATCATCGGCGCTGTGGAAGGCGTTGGCCTCGCCCTCGAACAGGCTCATGTGGGTGTGCATGGCCGAGCCGGGGTACTGGCTGAACGGCTTGGGCATGAACGAGGCCCGCACGCCCTCGTTGAGCGCAACTTCTTTGACTAGGTAGCGGAAGGTCATCACGTTGTCTGCCATGGACAGCGCATCGGCGTAGCGCAGGTCGATCTCCTGCTGGCCGGGTGCGCCCTCGTGGTGGCTGAACTCCACCGAGATGCCCATCGACTCGAGCGCGTCGATGGCGTGCCGGCGGAAGTTCGGCGCCGAATCGTGCACGGCCTGATCGAAGTAGCCGCTGTTGTCGGCGGGCACCGGCACCGACCCATCGTTTGGGCCGGGCTGCAGCAGGAAGAATTCGATCTCCGGGTGGACGTAGCAGGAGAAGCCCAGATCGCTGGTTTTGCCCAGCTGCCGGCGCAGCACGTGCCGGGAGTCGGCCCACGACGGCGAACCGTCGGGCATGGTGATGTCGCAGAACATCCGGGCCGAGTAGTGCTTGCCGGCGCTCTTGGTGGTCCACGGCAGGACCTGGAAGGTGGACGGATCGGGCCGGGCCACCATGTCGGCCTCGGAGACGCGGGCGAACCCTTCGATGGCGGACCCGTCGAAGCCGATGCCCTCCTCGAAGGCACCCTCCAGCTCAGCCGGCGCGATCGCCACGGACTTGAGGTATCCGAGCACGTCGGTGAACCACAGCCGGACAAAACGAATGTCGCGTTCCTCCAGCGTACGCAGCACGAATTCCTTCTGGCGATCCATGTCCGCAGCGTAGGCAGCGGCTGTTAAATCCGTGTTACCAAGCGGACTCTGTTCGGCATGAATCGGCGTGAGACCCGAGGTCAGCAGCGCAATTCCGGCGCCGGCTGCACCGACTCCGTCAGGAACGCCACCACCGCCGAATCGACGCACTCATTGCCGTTGAACACCACGGTGTGCTGGGTGCCGTCAAAGCTGATCAGTGACCCGCCGAGTTCGTTGGCCAGATTCACGCCCGCCTGGTACGGCGTGGCCGGATCGTGAGTGGTGGAGACGACGACGACCTTGCCCGGGCCGGGCGATGTCGCCGCGTGCGGCCGGGACGTCGGCGGCACCGGCCACAGGGCGCAGACGTCACGCGGCGCGTGACCGGTGTACTGGCCGTACGACATGAACGGCGCCAGCTGGCGGGCGCGCAGATCCGCATTCGCCCAGGAGGCGGCATCGGTCGGGAACGGCCCGTCCACACAGCGAATCGCAGTGAAGGCGTCCTGCAGATTGGCGTAGTGACCGTTCTGGTCGCGGTGCTGATAGTCGTCGGCCAGCAGCAATAGGTCGCCGGCGTCGGTGCCGCGTTGTAGACCGAGCAAGCCGCTGGTCAGGAATTTCCAGTACTTCTTCGTATACAGCGCGTTGGTGGTGCCGGTGATCGCGTCGGAGTAGCTCAGGCCACGCGGGTCGGACGTCGCGCCCAGCCGCCGCACCAATGGATTGACCAGCTGCTGGTACCGCGCCACGAACTGGGTCGGGTCGGTTCCGAGCGGGCAGCCGACCGATCGCGCGCAGTCCGCCGCGTAGTCGTTGAACGCCGTTTGGAATCCGGCCAATTGGAGCAGGTTCTCGGTGACGGGGTCGGCGCTGGGATCCACGGCACCGTCGAGGACCATGGCCCGCACCCGTTCCGGGAATCGTTCGGCGTATGCCGCCCCCAACTCGGTGCCGTACGAGAAGCCCAGATAATCGATCTGCGACTCTCCCAGCGCGGCCCGCACCACGTCCATATCCCTTGCCGCCGAGGCGGTTCCGACGTTGGCCAGGAAGCCGCGGCCCATCTGCTGCAGGCAGTCCTGCGCGGTGCGACGCATCACCGCCTCGATGTGGGTCACCCCGGCTGGGCTGTAGTCGACCATCGGGTCGCGGCGGTAGGCATCGAACTCGGCGTCGCTGCGGCACCGCAATTGCGGGGTGGAATGCCCGACCCCGCGCGGATCGAAACCGACCAGGTCGAAGCTGCGGCCGATCTCGGTGTCACTCAGCAGGGCACCCATACCGGCGACCGTGTCGACCGCCGACGCCCCGGGGCCACCCGGGTTGATCAGCAGCACACCAAGCCGCGGCCCGGTGGCCGGCACCCGGATCACGGCCAGTTTCGCTTGCGCCCCTTGCGGATCGGCGTAGTCGACGGGGACGCTGACGGTGGCGCACCGGGCCGTCGGCAAATTCGTGGTGTCACCGACCATCTGCTCGCAGCTACCCCAGGTCGGCGCTTGCTCGTAGTAGGGCTGCAGGGATTCGGGGGCCGCGTAAGCGACCGCACCCGGTGCGGTGCCCAGCGCCACCAGCAATCCGACGACCCCTGCTGCACACCGTCGTCCACGACTGCCCGCCCGCCACATGGCGAACATGTTCGCACGGCGCTCGGGCCCCACAGAAGTCCGGACGGGCGCGGTGATGACCCGGCAATCAGACAGTGATCAAACGGTTATCGTGCGGCACTCAGCATTTCGCGCCGGCCGCCGGCAACGTCCCGTCGATCAGGTAGCTGGCGGCGTGGTCGTCGACGCACTTGTTGCCCTGGAACACCACGGTGTGCTGGGTGCCGTCGAAGGTCAGCAGGCCGCCGCCGAGCTCCTTGGCCAGATCGACACCGGCCTGATACGGCGTCGCCGGATCGTGGATCGTCGAGACCACGAGCGGCGGGGCCAGTCCCTGCACCGAAATCTGGTGTGGCTCGGACGTCGGCGGCACCGGCCAGAGTGCGCAGGTGCCCAGCGGGGCGTGGCCGGTGAACTGGCCGTAGCTCATGAACGGCGCCACCTGCCGGGTGCGGCGGTCCTCGTCGATGACCTTGGCACGGTCGGTAACCGGCGGCTCGTCAACGCAATTGACCGCCACGCGGGCGTCGGTGGAGTTGTCGTAGTGACCGTCGGCATCGCGCCCCATGTATGCGTCGGCGAGTTTGAGCATGATGTCGCCGTGGCCGTCCTTGAGCTCACTGAGCCCGGCGGTCAGGTCCTTCCACATGGCCGGCGAGTACAGCGGAAGGATCGTGCCGACCAACGCGTCGCCGTAGCTCAGGCCGCGCGGATCCCTTGTGGGAGCGGGCTTTTGTACCAGCGGGTCGACCAGGCTGTGGTAGACGTCGTTGACCTTCGCCGGGTCGGTGCCCAGTGGGCAGTCCGGGTTGGTCGCGCAGTCCGCGGCGTAGTTGTTGAACGCCACCTGGAATGCGGCCGCCTGGTTGATGTCGGCTTCGACCGGATCGGCGTTGGGATCAACGGCGCCGTCGAGGACCATGGCGCGCACCCTGTTCGGGAAGTCCTCGGCGTACTGCGAGCCGATCCGGGTGCCGTACGAATAGCCGAGGTAGGTCAGCTTGTCCTCGCCCAGCGCCGCCCGGATGGCGTCCAGGTCCTTGGAGACGTTGGCGGTTCCGACGTTCTCCAGGAACTTCGTGCCCATCTTGTCCACGCAGCGCTGCACGAACGCCTTGGTCTCGGACTCGATGTGCGCCACACCGGCCGGCGAGTAGTCGACCTGTGGATCGGCGCGCTGCCGGTCGTTGTCGGCGTCGGAGTTGCACCACACCGCGGGTTTGGAGGACCCGACGCCGCGGGGGTCGAAGCCGACCACGTCGAACCGCTGCCGCACACTGTCCGGAATGTTGTTCAGCAGGGAGACCGCCGCGCTGACCCCGGACTCCCCCGGCCCGCCCGGGTTGATCACCAGAGAACCGATCCTGTTGCCGGTCGCCTTGATCCGGATCAGTGCCAGCTGTACGGCGTCACCGTCGGGCTTGCTGTAGTCGACCGGCACCGACAGCATCGCGCACTCGGCGCCCTTCGGGATCTGCGACTGCGAATCGGGGGACGTGGTCTGACACGGCGACCACTGCAGCGGCGACCCGGGCGGCGGCACGGCACGCATGGCCCGCCCGTCGATCACCTGGCTGCAGCCGGTCGCAAGCACCAACACCATGGCCGCCGCAAGGCTCCCCCGTCTGAGCTTCATGGTCGACCATGCTGCCATGAACGGCAGTCCGGCCTGCTGAGGGCGTTGCCGCGCGCCGTCAGCCACGGGTGGCGGCAACCAGTTCTTCCAACTCCTCGGCAAAATCGTCCGCCATGTCCCACAGGTCCGGAACCAGTTCCGGACAGGAGATCAGCCCGACATCGAGCGAGCCATTCAGCGACATGACGGTGATGTTCAACCCGGAGCCGTGGAACAGCGGGCCCAGCGGGTCCATCGCCTTGACCTCGGCGCCCAGGAAATACAGCGGAACCTGCGGTCCGGGCACGTTCGAGATGACGAGGTTGTGCACGGGCTTGGCCTCGGTCAGCTTGCTCGCGGCGTACACGCGCATCGCAACGCCGAACACCGCCGGTGCGGCGAACTGCGACCAGTCCTGCAGCAGTGTCGCGCTGATCGCCGAACTGTGTTGCTTGGCAATCGAACTCGCGTCGGCGATGGCCCGCAGCCGCTCGGCCGGGTCCTCGATGGTGGTCTCCAGCTTGGTGAACATGCCCGATACCTGGTTGCGGCCGGGGCGGTCGGACTTGCCGTGCACCGACACCGGGACCATCCCGATCAGCGTGTTCTCCGGCAATGCGTCGTGGGCCAGCAGGTACCGGCGCAGCACGCCCGACACCAGCGCCATCACCACGTCGTTGACCTTGACATGGAAGTGGTTCTTGACGGCCTTGATGTCCTCGAGGTCCAGCTGGGCGAAGGCCACATTGCGATGCGCGGTGATATTGGCGTTGAACGCGGTCTTCGGCGCGGCGAACGGCGCGGCCATGGTCAGGCCTTTGGTGGCCCGCCGGACGGTGTCGATGACGGTGGTGGCGGTGGCGGGCAGCACGTTCGCCAGCTTGAGCGGCCGGGTCACGAACTTCACCGCGCCGCGTACCGCGATCTCCAGCTCCGAAGCGGTGCCGACGCCCGCGACCGGTTCCGGCGCCGGTGTGTCGGCCTCGGTGGTGCACAGCTGCGACATCAGGTTGGCGCCGGTGACGCCGTCGACGCCGGCGTGGTGCACCTTGGTCATCACGGCCAGCCTGCCGCCGTCATGCGGATCGGTGCCGGCGATGTTCTCGATCACCCACATCTCCCACAGCGGGCGGCTGCGGTCCAGGGGCAGGGCGGCGATGTGACCGCAGATCTCGGCCAACTCGGTGCGCCCGCCCGGGCCCGGCAACCCGATCCGGTGCACGTGCCGTTCGACGTCGAAGTCAGGGTCCTCCACCCACACCGGGTGGTCCAGGTTCAGCGGTGAGTCGGCCAATTTCTCCCGGAACTCCGGCATGGCCTGGATGCGCCGGCCGAGCGTCTCGCGCAGCCGGTCGAAGGTGTAGCCACCCGGAATGGTGGCGGCGTCCAGTTCCAGCACCGAACACACGTGAAGCGGTTGAACGGCCGTTTCGAGGTATAGGAAGCTGGCGTCGAGTCCGCTGAGCCGCTGGTATCCGGGCATGCGGGTGATCGTATGTGCGGCCCCTGCACAATGTGAGGTAATCCACTTCACGTGTTGTTCACCTCAGGCGGCGGCAGTGGCAGACTTGAGGCGTCATAAGCCCCGGGGACCCGACATGGGCCTCGAGGTGCGAATCGACCGACACATTTGAGGACGACGATGTCTGATCAGGTTTACGGCGCTGCCCAGAGTTCGGCCGGTAGCACCCCGCGCACCAAGATCCGTACCCATCACCTGGCCAAATGGAAGACCGAAGGCCACAAGTGGGCGATGCTCACCGCCTACGACTACTCGACGGCCCGGATTTTCGACGAAGCCGAGATTCCGGTGCTGCTGGTGGGCGATTCGGCAGCCAACGTGGTCTACGGCTACGACACCACGCTGCCGATCAGCATTGACGAGCTGATCCCCTTGGCCCGGGCCGTGGTCAAGGGCGCCCCGCACGCGCTGGTGGTCGCCGACCTGCCGTTCGGCAGTTACGAGGCCGGCCCCGCCCAAGCGCTCGCCACGGCAACCCGGTTCATGAAAGAAACCGGCGCTGCCGCAGTGAAATTGGAGGGCGGCGAGCGGATGGTCGAGCAGATCGCCGCGCTGACCCAGGCCGGCATTCCGGTGGTCGCCCACATCGGCTTCACCCCACAGAGCGTCAACGGGCTCGGCGGTTTCCGGGTGCAGGGCCGCGGTGACGCCGGCGACCAGACCATCCACGACGCGATCGCGGTGGCCGAGGCCGGAGCGATCGCCGTGGTACTCGAGATGGTGCCCGCCGAGCTGGCCACCCAGATCACCGGCAAGCTCACCATCCCGACCGTCGGCATCGGCGCCGGTGCCAACTGCGACGCGCAGGTGTTGGTGTGGCAGGACATGGCCGGCATGACGAGCGGCAAGACCGCCAAGTTCGTCAAGCGGTTCGGCGAGGTCGGATCCGAATTGGGCCGTGCCGCACGGCAATACGCGGCCGAGGTGGCGTCGAGCGCGTTCCCGGCCGAGGAACACTCCTACTGATCGATCAGTCTGCCGAGCAGCTAGGCGAATTCGGGCTTGCGCTTGCCGACGAAGGCGCCGACCCCTTCCTTGCCGTCCGCAGATGACGCGCACTTGGCGATCAGCCGGCCTTCGCGCTCCAGCTGAGTCTCGTAGTCGGCGCCGTAGGTGGTCAGCAGCAGCTGCTTGACTGCGGCATTCGAGCCGCCGGCCTGGGTGGCCACCTCAGCGGCCAGGGCTTCCAGCGCGCCAGGCAGCTCGGTATCCGGGACGACGTTGGTGACCAGGCCCCAGTCGGCGGCCTCGGCGGCCTTGAGTACCCGGTTGGTGATCATCAGTTCCTGGGTGCGGCGCAGGCCGATCAGCCGGGGCAACACGTAGGACGATCCGCCGTCGGGGCTCAGGCCGGCCTTGGTGTACGCCATGGTGAACGACGCGGATTCGGCGGCCAGCACCAGATCGCCGGACACGCCCAGCGGGAACCCCGCACCGGCGGCCACCCCGTTGACGGCGGTGATCAGCACGGCATCCATGCGGGCGAAGGTGGACATGGCGCGATGCAGGTCGTCGGCGATGCCCTTGACGAACACGCCCGGATCGGCGGCGGCCGCCATCGCCTTCAGGTCGCCACCGGCGCAGAAGAACCGGCCGGCGCCGGTGAGGGTGACGACCTTCACCGCCGGAACGTCACACAGCGCGGCCGCAGCGGCCAGGTCACGGGTGAGCGCGTCGTTCATGCCGTTGGCCGCGTCGGGCCGGTCGAGCACGATATTCACAACGGCGCCGGACTGGGCGAACTTCAGTGTCTCGAATTCGGTCACGGATCAAGACGTTAGCTGCGGGCCGGAGCTGCCTTGTGATGTGGCAGGCTTATGGCGGCGCTGGTACCGCCCCGCGCGGGTCGTAGATGAAGGTGAACATGGCAGCTGGCAAGCGTAAACCGTCCCGCCACACCGAGATTGAACGCAAGTTCGCGGTGGTCGACAGCACGGTTTCCCCATCCTTCGACGGGCTTTCCGCGGTCGGACGCGTCGAGCAACTGCCTGCCTCGCACCTCGACGCGGTGTACTTCGACACTCAGGGACACGACCTGGCGGCGCACAAGATCACTCTGCGGCGCCGCACCGGCGGCACCGACGCCGGCTGGCACCTGAAGTTGCCCGCCGGCCCTGACGCACGCACCGAGGTGCGGCTGCCGCTCACCGATGCACGGGAGGGCGTGCCCGAGGACCTGCGCGACATCGTGCTCGCCATCGTCCGGGACCGGCCACTGCAGCCGGTCGCGCGCATCGAGACCGAACGCGGCGTCGCCATGCTGTACGGGCCGGACGACACCGAGCTCGCGGAGTTCTGCGACGACCGCGTGACCGCCACCGCGGGCGAGTCGGTGCAGAACTGGCGGGAGTGGGAGCTGGAACTCGCCCCCGGCACCAGCGCTGGTGCCGACGTGCTGGACCGGCTGGCCAATCGGCTGTTCGATGCCGGCGCAAAACCGGCCGGACACGGCTCCAAGCTGGCCAAGGTGCTGGCGGACGCCCGGGGCGACGAGGCACCCGAGCCCACCCCCGAGCCGGCGGACCAGGTGCACCGCGCCATCGCGGCTCACGTGTCCGAACTGATCGAATGGGACCGGGCGGTGCGCGCCGACACCTTCGATTCGGTGCATCAGATGCGCGTCACGATCCGCAAGATCCGCAGCTTGTTGCAGGAGTCCGGAGCTCTGGGTGACCTCGACTGGGTACTGGAGGAGCTGCGGCTACTGGCCGGGGTACTAGGCACCGCGCGGGACGCCGAGGTACTCGCCCAGCGCTACGAACGCGCGCTGGATGGGTTGGCACCGGCGCTGGTACGCGGGCCTGTGCACGATCGACTGGTCGACGGCTCGCAGCGGCGCTACCAGTCCGGGCTGCGCCGGTCGTTGACGGCCATGACGTCCGAGCGTTACTTCCGCCTGCTCGACGCGCTCGATGCAATCATCGCCCACGGCGCCACGGCAGCCGAGGCCGAGCAGGAGGCACAAGCAGCGACGGTCGACGGCGCCTACCGCCGGGTCCGCAAGTCGGTGCGCCGGGCCGAATCGGCCGAGGCCGCAGGCGCCGACGACAGTGACGAGACGCTGCATCGGATTCGCAAGAGCGCCAAGCGTCTTCGCTACATCGCCGCCGCGACCGGCGATGCCAAAGTGGCCGATTGCGCCAAGGACATCCAGACGCTGCTGGGTGACCACCAGGACAGCTATGTCAGCCGCGCACACCTGGTGCAGCAGGCCGACGCCGCGCACGCCGCAGGTGAGGACACCTTCACCTACGGCATCCTGCACCAGCACGAGGCCGAGATCGCCGAGTCCGCCCGGCTGCAGCTGGATACCGCACTCAATGCACTGGCGAAGGCCATGCGGAAGGCGAAGAAGTAGCGGGAGCCCCCTGTCGGGGGCGGACGAGCTGGCCTGTAAGCCGGATTCTGTTCCTCGCCACCACGACTGGCGGCGAGGCGGCGACCATCCATCTGGGCACACCGTCGCCGGGTACCTCGAGCGGCCTACCCGCAGGCTCGGGCGAGCAGCCCTCGGGCACCTGCGCAGCCGCAACCAGGTTGCGGCCTTCTTGGCCTTGCTTCGGGTGGGGTTTACCTAGCCACTCCGGTCACCCGGAATGCTGGTGCGCTCTTACCGCACCGTTTCACCCTTACCACCTTGCGGTGGCGGTCTGTTTTCTGTGGCACTGTCCCGCGAGTCACCTCGGATTGCCGTTAGCAATCACCCTGCTCTGTGAAGTCCGGACTTTCCTCGAAACCTTTCGGTCCCGCGGCCGCCCGGCCAACTCGTCCGCCCGATTACGGTACTCGATGCAGGTGCGCCCCCGGATATCAACACCTCAGAGCGCCGCCACCACGGAGTCGAGCACGACGATCGCGCTGTAGCCCAGCAACGCGACCTCCAGCCACCGCGGGACCTGTACACGCTCGCGGGCCACCGCCAGCCCGATGCCGAGCGCCACGATCGCCGGCGCGGTGATCATCCACGCCGACCACACCTGGTGCGGGCCGTACACCAGCAGCGCCATGGCCGGTCCCAGCGTCCAGTCACCCGAGACGACCAGCGAGTTGCTCGTCGCGTCGACCAGCAACCGGATCGCCTTGAGACCGCCGACCACCAGGCAGAAGCACGCTGTGACCAGCAGAATCGACTCGACGTACAGGCGGATATCCAGCCGATTCTTGAGCACGCTGGCAACCTCCGATCAGCACCTACGGCGCAGGACAATAAGATTGTCCCGCAGAACACCAGATTCGCCAGCGGGACCGATTGCTTCACGTTTCAGCGTACCGACATGCTGCCGTTGCCATTGGCCTTCGGGTAAATCGAGTTCGCTGACAACCTCATCGGCGGTCTGAAACCGGTGGTCATGGATATGCTGCGCCGCCCAGGGTGGTGGCTCGCCGTGGTCGACGATCAACAGGACACCGTCCGGCTCGACCGCGGCCGCCGCCCGACACAGAATTTGCCGCCGCTCAAGCCGGACGGTCGAGTGCAGGAACTGCGCCGAGACCAGAGTGAAGCTGCCCTCCGGAAAACTGTCGGACAGATCGTGGTGCTGGAAGTCGATGCGGTCGGCGACAGCGGCCTCCTCGGCGGCAGCCCGCGCACGGTCGAGTGCGTTGGTGGCGATGTCCACCCCCACCACCTGCCAACCCCGGGTGGCCAGCCACACCGCGTCGGCACCTTCGCCGCAACCCAGGTCGAGGGCCCGCCCTGGAGCCAGATCGCTGGCGACAGTCGCCAGCTGGGCATTGACCCGGCCGCTCCAGAACTGCTCCTTCTCGGCGTACCGACCTTCCCAGTGTTCCTGCGGCGTTTCAGTCGCGGACATGCGTCTCCTCCAGATGAGCGAAATCGGGCCATGGCATTGCGGGCAATCCGAACTGGTCGTGCAGCAGACTCTGCACGATGGCTGTCCCGGCAGCCGAACCGTCGGCAATCGCGGCCGCCACCTTGGGCATCTCCGTACAGACATCGCCTGCGGCGAAGACGCCGGGCACCGAGGTGCGATTGAACTGATCGACCACCACCGCATCGACGACGACCCGGCCGGGCGGGGCGATCCGGACACCGAGTTGCGTTGCCAGCGGGGATCGTTGGCGCAGTGCACTGGCGACCAGGACGCCCTCGCGCTTCAGCTCCTCGCCGTCGGCGAACACCACGGCGGCCAATGTGTTGTCCTGCGAGGCGAATTCGACGATCTTCCGCTCGTCAACTCGCACTCCAGCGGCGGCCAGGGCGCCATGCTGCGGCTCGGCCAGACCGGCCAGACCGGCCGGACCGTTCGTCAGTACGACGATGTCGTCGGTCCAGGCCCGCAGCAGCAGCGCCATGTGCACTGCCCGGTCGCCCTCGGCGAGAACCGCCAGAGTCTGGTCGCGCGCCTCCCAGCCGTGGCAGAACGGGCAGTGGAACACCGACCTGCCCCAGAGTTCCTCCAGCCCCGGAACGTCGGGATATTCGTATTGCATGCCGGTGGCGAGCAGGACCCGGTCGGCGTGCTGCACCGAACCGCCGGCCAGTTCGAGCCGGAATGGGCCGCCGTCCTGTGCCGCCATGCCGGTGACCTGCCCTTGGACCATCCGCACCGACGGATACGCCGCCAGCTCCCGGCGCCCGTCGGCGTAGAGCTCGGCCGGCGGGCGTCCGTCCTGGCCGAGCAGTCCCCCAATACCATCCGCGGCCCGGTTGCTCTGCTCACCGGCATCGATCACCAGGGTGCGTCGCCGTGCCCGCCCCAGCACCAGCGCCGCGCTGAGCCCTGCTGCACCGCCACCGACGACGATGCACTCCCATTCGTTTCCCTTGCCCTCCAGTTCCATGCCACCGAGCTTGCCGGGAGTCCGCTCAGATGCCAAGCTGATTTGCCATGCAGGCAAACTGCGAGGCCGATGACATCGAGTCGCGGGTCCGGCGCCGATTGCGAGAACTGCGCACTCAACGCGGCATGACGCTGGAAGACGTTGCGCGCGCAGCCGACATCGATGTATCCACATTGAGCCGGCTGGAATCCGGCAAGCGCCGATTCGCCCTCGACCATCTGCCCCGACTCGCGGCCGCACTCTCGATCAGCACCGACGAACTCATGCGCGCACCCGAGGCCGAGGACCCGCGGGTCCGTGGGGCGTCCCACACCCGCGACGGGATCACCTACTGGCCACTGACCCGCGGCGGGCCGGCCGGCGGTCTGCACACGTTCAAGATCCGGGTGAGCACGCGGCGCCGGACCCCACCTGCCGAGCTGCCGGTGCACGACGGCCAGGAATGGCTCTACGTGTTGTCGGGCCAACTGCGGCTGCTGCTGGGCGATCGCGACTTCTCGATCAAACCCGGTGAAGCGGTCGAGTTCTCGACCTGGACACCGCACTGGTTCGGGACCGTGGACGGCCCGGTGGAGGCGATCGCCATCTTCGGCCCACATGGTGAGCGGTTGCACGTGCGCAACTGAGCCCGCGCATAGAAAGTTCCAGTTGACCCTAAAAGCAGGGCGGGACCACTACCCGCCCCTACAGATAGTCCGTCTGGTTGACCAACCGCACGGCCGACCCGCCGTCGGGATAGAACTCGGCGATGCTCAGCGACGCCAGGTCCAGGTGCAGCCGGTACAGGATGCCCGGACCGGCATCGAGCGCCTGCCGCAGAATCGTCTTGATCGGCGTCACATGCGAGACCACCAGAACCGTCGTCCCGCCGTGCGCGGCGACGATTCGGTCGCGGGCGCGGCGCACCCGCTCGCTCACCGTGTCAAAGCTCTCCCCGCCGGGCGGAGCCACGCTGGTATCCCCCAGCCAGCGACCATGTCGCTCGGGATCGCGCCCGGCCGCCTCGCCGAACGTCAGCCCTTCCCAATCGCCGAAGTCGGTCTCGATCAGGTCGTGGTCCACCACCGCGTCGAGCCCCAGCGCGGCAGCGGCCGCCGACGCCGTGTCATGGGCCCGCTGCAGCGGCGAGCTGATCACAGCCGAAATACCGCCAATACCGGCGACATACGCCGCGGCGGCGCTCGCCTGCTCCCGGCCCAATTCGGTCAACGGCGGGTTACCGCGGCCCGAGTATCGCCGATTCACCGACAGCTCGGTCTGCCCATGACGCAGCAGCAGGAGCCGGGTGGGCGCGCCGCGCGCTCCAGTCCACCCCGGCGCAGATGGCTGTGCCGCAGCGACTTTCGGCTCGGCCGGCGGGTCGGCAACCAGACCTCCGGCCGCATCCATCGCCTCATTGGCCAACCGGTCGGCGTGCGCGTTCTCCGCTCGTGGAATCCACGAAAACGTCACCTGCCCGAACCGTCGCGCCAACGAAGCCGCCTCCCGGTTCAACGGGATCAGATCGGGATGCTTGACCCGCCAACGGCCGGCCATCTGTTCGACCACCAGCTTCGAATCCATCGACACCGCAACATCATCGGCGCCCAATTCGGCAGCGGCCTGCAGGCCTGCGATCAGGCCCCGGTACTCGGCGACATTGTTGGTCGCATAACCGATCGACTCCTTGCGCTCGGCCAGCACCTCGCTGTGGTCGGCCGAAAACACCACCGCGCCATAGCCTGCGGGTCCCGGATTGCCCCGCGACCCGCCGTCGACCTCGACCAGAACTCTCACAGACTGCTTTCCCCGGCCCGAAAATCCTTGACCCGCACCAGAATCACGCCGCATTCGGGGCAGCGCACGACATCGTCCTCGGCGGCCGCCGAAATCCTGGACAATTCACCGCGGTCGATCTCGATGCGGCAGGCGCCACAGCGCGCGCCCTGCAACAGCCCGGCCCCGGCGCCGCCCTGCTTGCGCTGCCGCTCGTACATCTCGGCCAGCTCTGGGGCCATGGAACCCAGCAGAGCCACCCGGCGATCAGCCGCCACCTGCCGCGACTCGTCGATAGCCACCAGCGCGTTGTCCCGGTCTACCTGCGCCGTGGTCAGATCACCCTGCAGGGCGTCCATCAGCGCGAGTTCCTCGGCCTGCTCGCCCTGCAGCACCTCGCGCCGCTCCATGATCTCCAGCTGCTGCTCTTCCAAGCTGGCCTGGCGGCGCTGCAACGTCTCCAGCTCGTGCTGCAGCTCAGCCACCTGCTTCGCCCCGACCGAGCCGCTGTCCATCAGCTTCTGGTCACGCGTCTCGCGCTGGCGCACCGCGTCGATCTCGGACTCGAACTTCGTGACCTGGGCGTCCAGATCCTCGACTGCGAGGCTCAGCGCAGCCAACCGATCGTTGGCTTCCCGGTGCTCGGCCTGCACGGCATCGAACCGCTGCTGCTCCACCAGGTGCGTCGACCGGTGCGTCAGGCGGTTCATCGCGGCGTCCAGTTCGGCCAGCTCGAGCAACAAACGCTGTTGCGACACTTCAGCTTTCATAATCACGTCTCTCAGCAGGTTATCTCAACGTTCCAGGGGTCAGTGCAAATCTGGCTGACCCGCACCGGCAACGCATCACCGAATTGTGCACGCAGCACCCCAGCGGCCTGCCCGCACCACGGGAATTCACTGGCCCAATGCGCGACATCGACCAATGCCACGCCCGACGTGCGCCGGTGTTCGTCGGCCGGATGGTGCCGTAGATCCGACGTCACGTAGACATCGACGCCCGACCGCGTCACCGCGCCCAGCAGCGAGTCGCCCGCTCCCCCGCAGACCGCGACCCGGGACACCAGTGCATCCGGATCGCCGGACGCCCGCACGCCCCATGAGGTGCCGGGCAGCCCGCGCGCCACCCGGGAAGTGAAGGCCGACAACGGTTCCGGCTCCGGCAGGGAGCAGATTCGCCCGATTCCGACGTCCGACGGCAGTGGCGCCAGGGTCAGCACATCGAACGCCGGCTCCTCGTACGGGTGCGCGGCCCGCATCGCCGCGAGGACGGCCCGGCGCAACCGCGACGGGGCGATCACCTCGACCCGCTCCTCAGGCACGCGCTCAACCAAACCGACGCTGCCGATGGCCGGGGTCGCGCCCTCCTGCGGCAGAAACTGGCCGACGCCCGAGGTGGTCCAGCTGCAGTGTGAGTAGTCCCCGATCTGGCCGCCGCCGGCGGAGAACATGGCCTCCCGGACCGCGTCAGCCTGGGCGGCGGGCACGAAGACGACCCATTTGTCCAGTTCAGCAGTGGCGTCGGCGGGGTCGAGCACGCCGTCGACCTGCAATCCCAGGGCTTCGGCCAGGGCGTCCGACACCCCGGGCGCGGCTGCGTCGGCGTTGGTGTGGGCGCTGAACAATGCCGCCCCGCGGCGGATCAGCGAGTGGATCAGCGCGCCCTTGCCGGTATCGGCGGCCACCGTGTCCACGCCGCGCAACAACAGCGGATGGTGCGCCAGTAACAGCCCGCCCTCGGGCACCGACGCGACCACCGCGGCCGTCGCGTCGACCGCCACGGTCACCGACTCGACGGCCTCGGCCGGGTCGCCACAGACCAACCCCACCGAGTCCCAGTTGTGCGCCAAGGCCGGTGGATAGGCGCGTTCCAGCACCGCGATGACGTCACGCAACAGCACACTCACCAGAGCACCTCCTGCAGCGCCTGAACCAGGACCGGCCACTCCGGTCGCACCGCCGCCCGCAGGCACCCCTCCGGCAGGCCGACGAACGTATCGCAGCGACGCACCGCAATCCCCTTCTCTCCCAAATATTTTCGGGCGAGTTCTGCATCCGGGACGGCGAACAGCACAAACGGCGCGACACCGTCGACCACCGGGAAACCGGCCGCCGTCAGTCCCGCGGCCATGTCGGCACGCAGCTCGGCCAGCCGCCGGGCGCCCGCCGCGGCCTCCGCAATCGCGGACGGCGCGCTGCACGCCGCCAAGGCTGCTAATTGCAGCGTGCCCAGCGGCCAGTGCGGACGTTGCGCGGTCAGCTGCGCCAGCACGTCCGGCGCCCCCAGCGCATAGCCCACCCGCAGGCCGGCCAACGACCAGGTCTTGGTCAGGCTGCGCAGCACCACCACGTCGGGCAGCGACACGCCGGCCAGCGACTCCGGCTCACCGGGCACCGCGTCGGCGAACGCCTCGTCGACGACCACGATGCGTCCCGGCGCGCGCAGCGACAGAATCTCGGCCCGGCTGTGCAGCACCCCGGTCGGGTTGGTTGGGTTGCCGATCACCACCAGGTCGGCGGCCTCCGGCACCACCGCGCCGCCCAACCGGTAGGGCGCAGCCAGCACCACCTGCGTGACCGGCACACCGGCGGCCTCGAACACCGCCTCCGGCTCGGTGAACGACGGCGCGATCAGCGCAGCCAGCCGGGGCTGCAGCCGCGGCAGCAGCGCGAAGCCTTCCGCGCCGCCGGTCAGCAGCGCCACCTCGTCCGGGCTTCGGCCGTGCCGGGCGGCGACCGCCGCAGAGGCCGCGTTCACGTCCGCCGCGGTTGGGTAACTGCCCAGGTCAGCGAGGCGCGCGACCAGCCGATCGGTCAGCCAGGCCGGCGGGCGGGCGCTGCGGACGTTCACCGCGAAGTCGAGCATGCCGGGCGCCACGGCCTGATCACCGTGATAGCGCGCACCGGGTTCCACAGGTCGACCCTAGTGCGCGACACCGGCCGCCAGGTCCATCGGGGACAATGACACCGTGACCCCGCAGCTGGTGATATTCGACCTGGACGGAACCCTGACCGATTCCGCCGAGGGCATCGTCGCCAGCTTCCGCCATGCACTCGGTGCGGTGGGCGCTGACGTGCCGGACGGTGACCTGACCGGCCGGGTCGTCGGGCCGCCGATGCACGTGACGCTGGAAACGATGGGCCTGGGCGACCGGGCCGACGAAGCCATCGCCGCCTACCGCGCCGACTACACCTCGCGCGGCTGGTCGATGAACCGGATGTTCGACGGCATCGAGGAGCTGTTGGCGGACCTGAAGGCCGCCGGCGTGCGGCTGGCCGTCGCGACGTCGAAGTCCGAACCGACCGCCCAGCGCATCGTCGAACATTTCGGCATCGACGAGCACTTCGAGGTCGTCGCCGGGGCCAGCGTCGACGGCACCCGGTCGGCGAAGGCCGACGTCGTCGCACATGCGCTCGCACAGTTGGCGCCGGTGCCCGACCGGGTGCTGATGGTCGGCGACCGGTCCCACGACGTCGACGGAGCCGCGACCCATGGTATCGACACCGTGGTGGTCGACTGGGGTTACGGCGCAACAGATTTCACTGATGGATCGCCGGTGCGGCGGGTCGCCACCGTCGACGAACTGCGGGAGGTACTGGGTGTCTGACCCCGTGCACGTGACGTTCATCTGTTCGGGCAACATCTGCCGCTCGCCGATGGCCGAGAAGATGTTCGCCCACCAGATCACCGAGCGCGGCCTGGCCGACCGGGTCCGGGTGACCAGTGCCGGCACCGGCGGCTGGCACGCCGGCGACGCGGCAGACAGCCGCGCCGAGCGGGTGCTGCGGGCCCACGGCTACCC
>JARLGS010000558.1 GCA_031292695.1 Mycobacterium sp.
GTGGTGCTGAGCTTCGGCGGGGTTCGCGCGATCGACGGCCTCAGCCTGGCCATCACGCCGGGCGAGGTGCACGGGCTGATCGGTCCGAACGGTTCCGGCAAGACAACGGTGCTCAACGTCATTTCGGGCTTCTACCGGCCTGATTCCGGCACCGTTCGGCTGCGCGGGGCCGCGCTCCCGTCCGGGGCGCCGCAGACCCGGGCCGGCATCGGCATCGCGCGCACTTTCCAGACGCCGCGCATCGTCGGCGAAGCCTCGGTGCTCGCCAACGTGATGATCGGTGGCACCGTGCGCGGGCAATCCACCTTCATCGAGACCGTCCTGAGCCTTGGGCGGTACCGGCGCGAGGAACGCGAGCTTAAGGAACGGGCCATGCTCGCCCTTGCCGCCGTGGGGTTGGAGCGTCTGGCGGACGTGCGCACCGACCGGCTGCAACACAGCGAACTTCGCTTCCTCGAGATTGCCCGCGCGCTGATGCCCGACCCGGCCTTCCTGTTGCTCGACGAACCGGCCGCCGGGCTGGCGGGCGATGAAATCCAGCTGCTGGGGGCGTTGATCACCGCGATCAGCCGGATCGGCGTCGGTGTCCTGCTGGTCGAGCATCACACGGACCTCGTCTTCGATATCTGCGAACAAGTGACCGTGCTCAACCTGGGCCGAACCCTCGCCAAGGGAACTCCGGCCGAGATCGTGGCGCACCAGGATGTCATCGATGCCTATCTCGGGGGCTGAGCCGTTGCTTGTGGTGGCCGGGCTGACGGCCGGCTACGGCACCCTGCGCGTGTTGCACGGTGTCGACGTCACGGTCGGCCGGGGCGAGTTGGTCGCCATCCTGGGGCCGAACGGCGCGGGCAAGAGCACTCTGCTCTGCACCATCGCCGGTCTGGTGTCCAAGCAGTCCGGCAGCGTGGTGTTCGACGGCCGCGACCTCGCCGGCCTCGGTGCGAAGGATACGGTGCGGCTGGGGATCGGACACGTCATCCAGGACCACCGTATTTTCACCCATCTGAGCGTGCAGGATAACCTCCTGCTCGCCGGCTACGACCTGCCGCGTGAGGCGCACCTTGCCCGCATCGAGGAAGTCTATTCGCTGTTCCCCGAGATTGCCGCCAAGCGGAACCAGCCTGGCGCCGCGCTCTCCGGCGGGCAGCAGCAGATGCTCGCGGTGGCGCAGGGGGTGGTTCGCCGGCCTAAGCTGCTGATGCTCGACGAGCCTTCCGCCGGGCTGTCGCCCGTGCTGGTCGATCGCGTGCTGGCGGTGGCGACAGCCTTGCGGGCCGACGGAACATCGGTGCTGCTGGTGGAGCAGGCCGTGCAGAAGTCGCTGGGGTTCGCCGATCGCGTCTATGCCATGGCCGGCGGTCGCATCGTGCTGGAGGCGGCGACGGACGAGCCCGAGCTGCCACAACGGCTCAAGCGGGCCTACTTCGGCGAGGCCCAGGCCGCCTCCTGACCTCGGCACGTCTTCCCACACCCGTCCGCCGCTTCTAGGCTGGGCGGCGTGGCGAAGCACGGGAGGAATGTCGTGGCACAAGGCACTGTGGCGGAGGAATTCGCCTACGAACCGGTCGCCGGGTGGGCGAAGCTGCCGGCGGGCTGGTCGTTCAAGGAAATCGGGGGTGTCGGCACCGACCGCCATGACAACGTCTACGTCTTCAACCGCGGCGAGCACCCGATCCAGGTGTTCGACCGCGACGGCAATTTCCTGCGCTCCTGGGGCGAGGGAGTGTTCCCGCGGGCGCACGGCGTGCACATGGGCCCCGACGACACGATCTGGCTGACCGACGACGCCGACCATACGGTTCGCCAATGCACGCTTGACGGCCGGGTGCTGCTGACCATCGGCATTCCGGGCCGGCCCTCGGCCTACATGAGCGGACTGCCGTTCCACCGCTGCACCCACACCGCGCTGTCGCCGAAAGGCGAAATCTATGTCTCCGACGGCTACGGCAATGCCTGCGTGCACAAATACACGGTAGACGGCAAATTGCTGATGTCGTGGGGCGAGCCCGGCACCGATCCCGGCCAGTTCAACATTGCCCATAACATCTGTTGCGACCCCGGCGGCTGGGTCTATCTCGCCGA
>JARLGS010000559.1 GCA_031292695.1 Mycobacterium sp.
GGCGGCGGCGGGCCATCACCGCCATCGTTGCCAACGATCTGACTTTCGTCATTCCGGGATGGTGCGTTAGCACCAGACCCCGAATCTCGAGATTCCGGGTTCGATGCTTTGCATCGCCCCGGAATGACGGCGTTCGAGGTGCGCTTGCCCCCGTACCGCTCCCAACTCGCCTCTAATGCGCGCCGACCAGCTTCGACGGATCGGAGCCGACGCGGGTCTTGCCGGCTGCGTCGGCGCGGGCGAGCCCGAAATTGTAATGCACCGCGTCGAGCCCCGGGATCGGCGAGGCCGGATCGGGCTTGGGCTGATAGACCAGCTTGGACGACACCCCGAACACGACGTCGCTGTCGATATGGGGATCGTCGCCCTGATAGAGCGCGGTCACCAGTTCCCGGTAGCCGTCGGCGGTGATCAGGAAATGGATGTGCGCGGGCCGGCAGCCGTGCCGGGCCTGCGCGGATATCAGTCCTCCCACCGGGCCGTCCATCGGAATGCCGTAGCCGATCGGCCGCACGGTGCGGAAATGGAATTTTCCCTCGGCGTCGGAGATGAAGGTGCCGCGCATGTCCGTCTTGTCTTCGCCGTAGAGCTGCATGTCGTATTGGCCATGCTCGTCGGTCTGCCACACTTCGACGCGGGCATGTGGGATGCCGCGGCCCTGGAGGTCGTGCACCTGGCCGTAGATCACGATCTCGGGCGAATCCGGTTTTGCGATGATGCTGTCGCCGAGCTTCAGCACCGGCGAGACCTCGCGATAGAACGGGCCGAGCAGGCTGGTGTCGGTGGCCTCGTCGATCCGGGTCTTGTCATGCAGCGCATTGACCATGGCGGAGAGGCCGAGCGTGTCGGACAGCAGGATGAATTCCTGGCGGCTCGGGGAGCACTTCTGGCCGACCGCAGTCAGAAAACCTATGCCGGCCAGCCATTCGGCGGGGGTAAGGTTCACCTCGCGGGCGAAGGCGTGCAGGTGCCTGACCGCGGCTTCCATGATGGTGCGCAGCCGCGGGTCCGGCGTGCCGGCCATCTGTTCCACCACGGCCTGGGTCAGGGTGGTCTCGTTGAGATCCTTCATGGCGGTGCTCCCTCAAATGTCCTGCTCAAATCGACGACGTCGTGCGCCGACGCCCACGATTGCAATGTCGGCCACATCGCCCGGTTGCATCAA
>JARLGS010000560.1 GCA_031292695.1 Mycobacterium sp.
AGCAGGGCCGCACCCTGGGCATCGTCGGCGAATCGGGTTCCGGCAAGAGCACGACACTGCATGAGATTCTGAATCTGACTGCGCCGCAATCGGGCTCGATCACCGTGCTGGGCCACGACGTGGCCGGCCTGGACCGCGCCACCCGACGAGAGTTGCGCGGCGAACTGCAGGTGGTGTTCCAGGACCCGGTCGCCGCACTCGACCCGCGGCTGCCGGTGTTCGATGTGTTGGCCGAACCACTACGGGTCACCGACATGGACCACAACCTGATTCAGGACCGGGTCGCCGAACTCCTCGGCGTCGTCGGCCTGCGGCACGAGGACGCGGCCCGGTACCCCGCCGAGTTCTCCGGCGGCCAGAAGCAGCGCATCGGCATCGCCCGCGCGCTGGCCCGGCAACCGAAAATTCTGGCGCTGGACGAACCGGTGTCGGCGCTGGACGTATCGATCCAGGCCGGGATCATCAACCTGCTCCTGGATCTGCAGCAACGGTTCGGGTTGTCGTATCTGTTTGTCTCACACGACCTTTCCGTGGTCCGCCACCTCGCCCACCGGGTGGCCGTGATGTACAAGGGCGCCATCGTCGAACAGGGCGATGCCGCACAGGTTTTCCGGGATCCGCAGGACCCGTACACCAGGCGGCTGCTCGACGCCGTACCGCAGCCGGCCGGTTAGGAGCGTGATGGGAACACTCGACCGACCCGACGTCAACAGGGGGCCGCTGGCCGCCGTGCTGGCCATCGTCGTGCTGGTGGCCGCCATGCTGACCGGATGCTCCGGCGATTACCGCGGATCCGAAGCCGACGCACCGAAACTCGGCGCGGCCAACGACCTCAACCCGCGCGACCCGGCGACGCTCGCGGACGGCGGCAACCTGCGCCTGGCACTCGCCGCGTTCCCACAGAACTTCAACACGCTGCACATCGACGGCAACACCGCTGACAACGCAGCAATCCTCAGGCCTACCCTGCCGCGGGCGTTCATCGTCGGACCGGATGGTTCGACGACCGTCAACCACGACTACTTCACCGACATCCAACTCACCGGCACCAATCCGCAGGCGGTCACCTACACCATCAACCCGAAGGCCGTGTGGACCGACGGAACTCCGATCACCTGGCAGGACATCGCCTCACAGATCAACGCGACGACGGGCAAGGACCCGGCCTTCCAGATCGCCAGCCCCAACGGCAGCGAGCGGGTGGCCACGGTGACTCGCGGCGTCGACGACCGGCAGGCGGTAATCACCTTCGCCAAGCCCTACTCGGACTGGCGGGGCATGTTCGCCGGCAACGGCATGCTGCTGCCCAAGATTTCCACCGCCAACCCGGAGGTGTTCAACAAGAGCCAGCTGACCACGCCTGGCCCGTCAGCCGGGCCCTTCGTCATCTCGAACGTCGACCGCGGTGCACAGCGAATCACGTTGACCCGCAACCCGCGATGGTGGGGTACCCGACCCCGGCTGGATAGCATCACCTTTCTGATTCTCGACGACGCCGCGCGCATTCCGGCGCTGCAGAACAACGCCATCGACGCTACGGGACTCGGGTCACTGGACGACATGGTGCTGGCCCGCCGCACCAAGGGCGTCGACATCCGCAGTGCGCCAGGACCCACTTGGTCGCACCTGACCTTCAACGGTGCGCCCGGCTCGATCCTCGCCGATCCAGCCCTGCGGCACGCAGTGGCCATGGGCATCGACCGCCAGACCATCGCCACCGTCACCCAGCACGGCCTCATCGATCATCCGGCACCGCTGAACAACCACATCTACGTCGCGGGGCAAGCGGGATACCAGGACAACAGCGGGGCAACACCTTTCGACCCCGACGCGGCCCGACGAGAGCTCGACGCACTCGGCTGGAAGCTGCCCAACAGCGGTACCGTCCGGGAGCAGAACGGCCGCCAACTGATCATCCGAAACGTCTTCTATGACGCGCCTGCCGGCCGGCAGATCGGGCAGATCATCCAGAAGACGCTCGCCGACATCGGCGTCAAGCTCGATCTGGTGGTGTCCTCGGGCGCAGATCTGTTCAGCCAGTACATCATTCCCGGCAACTTCGACATCGCCGCGTTCGCCTGGATGGGCGACGCCTTCCCATTCGGCGGCCTCACCCAGATCTACGCGGCCGATGGGGAGAGCAACTTCGGCAAGATCGGCAGCCCGGACATCGATGCCAAGATCGAGCAGACGCTCGACGAGCTGGATCCGGCGAAGGCCCGGGACCTGGCCAACCAGCTGGACCGGATGCTGTGGGCCGAGACCTTCAGCCTGCCGCTCGTCCAGTCGACCGGAAACGTCGCGGTCCGAAGCACATTGGCCAACTTCGGCGCGGCGGGCCTCGGCGATCTGAACTACACCGCAATCGGGTTCACCAAGCCCTGAGTTGACGCAAAGTCCTGGGCAGCGCAGCGGGCACCAACGACTCCGCGGCCGCGGCCGTCGCGATGCCATGTACCATGAGCCGCACCGCCAGGTCGAGCGGTTCGTGGTCCAATTCGGTTGCCCGGTCCGGCAATTCGTCGTAATTCCCGGCGCACACCGCCGCGGCGATGGCCAGCGCTGAACCTTCGCGCAGGTCAAGCACGCTATGGCCGGCGGTGGGCAGTTCGACCAGTCTCGCGCCCGGAACCAGCGCGGCAACCCGGTGCGCGACCGCAGGTGGCGTGATCAAATCCCGGCCGCCGGAGATCACCACGGTCGGCCAGTCAAATCCCGGCATCGCTGCCACCAAGTCATACGGCTCGGCGACGAAATCCGCATCACCGGTGGCGGATTCGCGGTAACCCAGAGCCGGGTCGACGGGCAGGCCGTCGGGCTCCGGCGCGTAGTTGAGTTCCCGGTATCCGATGTGCTCGACCAGATCGGGTTCGTACCGGTACGGCGTCTTGCGCTCGAACAGCAGCTTGGTGCTCTGACCGATCGCATGCCACAGCAAGCCTCGCCCGGTAAGCAGTAGTTCCAGTTGCTGTTCCAACACCTCGGGACCGACCAGCCCGTACAGCCCCGTCGCCAGCTGCACCGCCCAGGGGGTCAGCCTGCCGTCGGCCGCCAAACCGCGCACCCGGTGCGCCAGGCCCTCGGTCGACGGTGCGGTGCCATACCACAACGCCGCGCGGGTGGCGGTGCGCACGGCATCAATGTCGTCTGCGCACAGCAACGGCGAATCCAGCACCATCGCGTGGACCCGGCTCGGGTGCTGCACACCCATGCCTGCGGCCAGATAGCTGCCATAGGACGTGCCGTAGATCACCGCCGATTCGACTTCGGCGTCGTCCAGGACCGCCGCAATGTCGTCGACCGCGGCCCCGATCGTCAGCGCCTCCGGGGGCAGGTCCGCGCCGGCGTCGTCGTGCCGGGACATCCCCACGCCGCGGTGCTCGACCATGATGACGTCCAGGCCGGCCGCGGTCGCGTGCCTGCGCAGATTGCGGTACTGGCCGATCGAAGCCGCCCCGGGACCGCCGGGGATGATCACCAGGGGCTGCCGGCTGGGCGGCCCCGTCCGCACGTAGTACAGATCGAATTCCTCTGTGCCACTTGGCCGGACCGGCCGGCGGACCGACCGCACCCCAGGTAGAGCCGCGAGCCGGTCATGGGCCCGACGGCGTTTGGCGTTCATGGTCATCGCCGTCCATTGTGCCGTGCGCGGGTTTGCGGCAACCGTGTCGTTGCTGTGAGTCACATTTGCAAAGCGAGACCAGTCGGTCTGACCGCGCACTTCTGGGATGCGATATCACCCGTAGTATCGCTTCGCAGAAATGGTTGTGCGAACAGACAACTCGCCCGGCCCCGTGATTTGGGCGCTGGGTATCGCCCGCCGAACATCGCCCACCGACGCCCGGCCGCCCCGGAATCACGAGGTGGTGAGGTAGTCCGCAGCTTTCTCGCCGATCAGCACGCTCGGGGCGTGGGTATGTCCGCGAATGATGGTCGGCATCACCGAGGCGTCGGCCACCCGCAGCCCGTCGACGCCGCGCACCCGCAACTGGGGGTCGACCACGCTGCCCTCATCACTGCCCATCCGGCAAGTGGTGGTCGGGTGATACAGCGTGTGCGACGTCGTGGCCAACGCCAGCTCCAGAGTTGCGTCATCGAGCTCACGCCCACCGATCGGGCGGGCGATGCCGCCGAGCAATCCCTTCAGTGCCGGTGCCTGGGCGATCTCAGCGACCGCCCGCAGGCCCGCCAGCAGTGCCTGGCGGTCGGCGCCCTCGGGGTCGGACAAGTACCGCGGGTCGATGATCGGCTTCGCCAGCGGATCGGCCGACGCCAGTCGGATGGTGCCGGTGCTCTTCGGCTTCACCAGAATCGGACCCATCGTCACCGCGTCACGCGGATACGGCTCGCCGATGCCCTCGTCGAAGAACGGGGCCGGCGCGAAGATCAGTTCCACGTCGGGCTGGTCGAGGTCGGCTTGACTGCGCATAAAGCCATACGCCTCACCAACATTCGAGGTGAGCATCCCGCGGCGACGGGTCAGGTAATTGAGCAGTTGAGCCGGCTTCTCGGCGCCGGTGAGGGTGTCGCAGTTGGCGTCGAACCCGAGCACCACCAGCAGGTGATCCAACAGGTTGGCCCCCACCTCGGGCACGTCGCGCACCACGTCGATGCCGTGCTCGACCAGGTGCTCGCGCGGACCGATCCCGGACAGCATCAACAGCTGGGGGCTGTTGATCGCCCCACCACACAGGACGACTTCCCGGCGCGCCATCACAGTGTGCCGGCGCCCGTCCGATTCGTACTCGACGCCGATCGCACGGTTTCCCTCGAACAGCACCCTCGTTGCGGTCGCCCCGGTCCGCAGGTGCAGATTGGTGCGCCGCAGCGCCGGCCGTAGATAGGCATCGGCAGTGCTCCACCGCGCACCGCGACGCTGGCAAACCGTGGTCTGGACGAATCCCCGATGACCGCACTGCTCGGCGGCCTCCAGCCAGGCCCCCGTGATGCTGCGCGGGCTGCGCTGCTGGTTCAGGGCCAGCGGCCCATCCTCGATGCGGTCGAGACGCTGCTGAACTGCGGCATACGACCAGTCCTCCCCGGCCAGTTCGCCCCACTCGTCGTAATCGGCGGGCAGACCGCGCACCCACATCATGGCGTTCATCGACGACGACCCGCCGAGCGTCTTGCCGCGCGGCCAGAAAATCCTCCGGTCGGCAAGTTCGGGCTGTGGTTCGGTCGAGTAGTCCCAATCGAATTCACTGCGAAACAGCTTCGAGAAGGCCGCAGGGATGTGGATGAATTGGTTGTTGTCGGCGGCGCCGGCCTCCAGCACCACCACCTGCGTGGTGCCGTCGGCACTCAGCCGATCGGCCAGCACCGCGCCGGCCGAGCCGGTCCCCACGACGACGAAGTCAGCGATCACCGCCGCAGTCTGTCACGAACCGGCTAGACAGTGAGCTCGATTCGCGTCGCGTCACCGACACTCGCGTAACGTTCGGGGCTGCAGGTCAAGACGATCACCTGACCGTCACCTCCGACAGCGTCGAACACCTCGCCCATCCGGGCCAACCGGCCGGCATCCGTGAAACCCAGCGCGTCGTCGATGATCACCGGGACGCTGTCCTCCTTGGCCACCAGCGCCGCCCCGGCCAGGCGGGCGACGATACCCAACTGCTCCTTGGCTCCACCCGACAGCGACTCGTAGGGCACGGTGCGGCCTGCCAAGGTACGGGTGCAAATTCGCAGGTCGCTGTCGACGTCGACGGAGAAGGTGTCGCCGAACACGATTCGCCCCAGACGCTCCACCTCGGTCTGGAAGGGTTCTACGTAGCGCTGCCGGGCCTCATTGCGATGCCGGTCCATCACGCTGCGCAGCATTTCGGCCGCACGGGCACGGCGGCCCACCGCGACATGCTCGGACTCGGCGTGCCGCAGATCCGCCTCGGCGACATCCAGTTGGCTCTGCCGCCCCTGGGTGCCGTAAACCTTCAATTGTGCTGCCACATCACGCAATCGCTCGTCGAGCTCCCGGCGCCGGCCGGCCACCCGGTCCGCGACATCAATGGCTTCAGCGAGTTCTGCGTCAACCGCTTGGGGGCTGGTGGCAGCCAGCTCAGCGGCAAGTGCCTGTTCGCGCGCCGTGGCGGTGGCGGCCTGCTGCACCACTGTCTGCACTCGGAGCGCGAGGGCGTCGTCGTCCTCCTGGTCGCGCTGCCGGGCCAACCGGTCGGTGGCTTCGGCGAGCGCAGACGCCGCCGCGGCCAGCTTCTCGCGGGCGACGGTCGCGGCCGTGAGAGCGGTGGCAACGGCGCCCATCGCCGCGGTGGCCGCGTCCCGGCAGGTCTCGTAATCAGTTGCCGCACGGCGCTGTTCGGCATCCGCTGCGGCCAATTCGGCACGCGCGACGTCCGGATCTGTAGGTGGAACGTCCCCGAGCGCCTGGCGCAGTCGCACCAGGCGGGCAGACAACGCCTCGACGGTCTCCGCACCGAGCAGCGTCTGCCGCGTGACGTCGAGTCGATTGCGCTCTGCCTCCAGTTCGCGCCGCCGGGCTTCCAGGACGCGCGCGGCCTCGACGTCGGCCAGGCCCAACGGCTGCAGCTCAGCGGCCAGGGCGCGCTTGGCGGCCTTGAGCACAGCGCTGCTGTCCGCGGCCGGGGTGCCAGGCAACACCCGCACCGTCAGCAGGCCGGGCACCTCGATATCGGTCCGCCCACCGACCGCGGCGGTCCAGTCCGCTCCCGCGGACAGCGTCACGTCCTCGCCGCCCACCTGTAGCCGAACATCACTCTGGGCGACCAATTCAATTCTGGCCGAAGCGAGTTCGGCTGTCACCGCAGCGCGGTCCACGCCGGCCGCGG
>JARLGS010000561.1 GCA_031292695.1 Mycobacterium sp.
ACGCCGCGTTCGACCATGGTGGCCAGCAGCGCCTGCAGCGCGGGTGCCTCTGGAGTCGTCAGCGCGCTCGGCAGGTCACGCCCGTCGATCCGGACACCCACGGTGCCGATCAGGCCGGCCCTGCGCCCCGCGGCGCGCAAGCCGGCCTCCACCAGATAGGTGGTGGTCGTTTTACCGGAGGTGCCGGTGATTCCGATGACCCGCAGCCGCTGCGACGGATTGCCGTAGACCTGTGCGGCCACCTCACCGAGGACCGCCCGCGGTTCGGGGTGCACCAGCACCGGGACGTCCGCCGAGCCGCCCAGCAGGTCCAGCCCCTCCGGATCGGTCAGCACCGCGACGGCGCCGGCGGCGATGGCGTCGTGGGCGAACCGGGCGCCGTGCACGGCCGCTCCCGGCAACGCCGCGAACAGGTCCCCGGGCACCACGCCCCTGCTGCTCAGCGTGACGCCGGTGATGCGCAGCTCCGGAATCGGGGCCGGCGACGCGGCATGAATGTGCGCGGCCAGCGAGCCGACTTCGGCTCCGACCGGGTCAGCGGGGCGCAAGGACGGCGAAGACATGGCCATGACACAGTACCGGGCCGGACACGGGCACTCGCCGCGTCAGGTGGCCTGCAGGATCAACTGCGGACCAGGATCTGCCGACAGCGGCACATTCTCCCGCTGCATCAGCCACGCGGCGATGTTGTGGAACAGCGCCGCCATCGAGTGGCCCGGCGAACCGTCGGGGTTGCGCTGCGGGTTGTTCGCCATGATGCCGATGACGTAGCGAGGGTTGTCCGCGGGCGCCATACCGGCGAACGTGATCCAGTAGTGGTCGTCGTAGTAGCAGCCACAGGCCGGGTTGATCTGCTGGGCGGTACCCGTCTTGCCGGAGACCTGGTAGCCCTCGACCGCAGCCGGCCAACCGGTGCCCTGCTGGGTTCCCATCGGGTCACGCTGGGTGATCGCCCGGAACATGTTGCGCACCGTGCGCGCGGTGTCCACCGACACCACCTGGACACCCTCGGGCTGCGGCTGGTCCTGGTGGGTGCCGTCGGCGCCGATGATCGACTTGACGATGCGTGGCGGGATGCGCACCCCGTCGTTCGCGATGGCCTGGTACATGCCGGTCATCTGCAGCAGCGTCATCGAAAGACCCTGGCCGATGGGCAGGTTCGCGAATGAGCTACCCGACCACTGGTCCATTGGCGGCACCAGGCCCGAGCTCTCGCCGGGCAACCCGGAACCGGTGCGCTGCCCGAGGCCGAACTTCTTGAGCATGTCGTCGAATCGATCCGGGCCGACCCGCTGCGCCAGCATCAGGGTGCCGATGTTCGAGGACTTTCCGAACACACCGGTGGTGGTGTACGGCTCGACGCCGTGCCCCCAGGCGTCGTGGATGGTGACGCCACCCATGTTGAACGTGCCCGGAACCTGCAGCACCTCATCGGGATTGGACAATCCGAAGTCGATGACCGACGACGCGGTGACGATCTTGTTGACCGAACCCGGCTCGAACGGCGAAGTGACCGCCAGGTTGCCCATCTGCTTGTCGTCCTGCCGGCTGAGGTCCTGCGCCGGATCGAACGTGTTGTCGTTCGACATGGCGAGAATCTCACCGGTTTTCGAGTCCAGCACCACCGCGGAGACGTCATGGGCACCGGAGAGGTCCTTGGCCTGCTGCACCTGCTGCTGCACGTAGTACTGAATGTCGTCGTCCACGGTGAGCTGCACCGTCGAGCCGTTGATCGCGTCGTGCCGGTCGCGGTAGCTGCCCGGGATCACCACGCCGTCCGAGCCGCGGTCGTAGGTGACCGATCCGTCGGTGCCGGAAAGCTTTGCGTCGAAGGAGTCTTCGAGGCCGAGCAGGCCGTGACCGTCCCAACCGATGTCACCGACGATGTTGGCGGCCAGCGAGCCGCCTGGATACTGGCGGATGTCCTGCCGTTCGGCGCCGACCTCGGGGTACTTCTTGGTGATGGCGTCGGAGATCGCGGGGTCGACCGCGCGGGCCAGGTAGACGAACGAGTCCTTGCCGGTGATCTTCTTGGCCAGCGTCTGGGCGTCGGGCTTGTTGCCCAGCAGGCCGGCCACACCGACGGCAATCTCGTTGAGCCGCTTGTCCGGATCGGGCGCCGCCGGGGTCTTGGCCTTTGCCTCGGTGAGCTGTTGGCGGATTCGGTTGGGCTGGAAGGTCAGCGCGCGGGCTTCGATGGTGAACGCCAGCTTGGCGTTCTTTCGGTCGACGATGCTGCCACGCACCGCCTTCTCCACGTCGGTGACCTTGAGCTGACTGGCGGCCTCGGCCCGCAGCGTGGCGGCGCGAGGCCCCTGCAGCGTGAACAGCTGCACCGCCGCGAGGAGCAGCACCAGCACGATGACGATGTTGCCGACGCGGTGTCGGAAGCCGAAGCCCGCGGTGCGACCGTCGGCCACCACGGGCTCACGGGTCCTGCGGTCGCGAGCCGAATGCGGTTGACCGCCACGCGGTTTGGTCACCGGTTGGCGCTTGCGCGGCGCGCCGCTCAGGCGGGGACCCTTGCCGCTCATGCGGGGACCCTTGCCGCTCATGCCGGAGCGCCGGGAGCGGGCTGAGCCGGGACCTGCGGGGCCGCAACTTGCGGAACCGGCGGCGGAGCCAGCGGAGCGGCGACCGGCGGAGCCTGCGGAGCCACCGCCACC
>JARLGS010000562.1 GCA_031292695.1 Mycobacterium sp.
CGGCATCACCGGTGACGTGCTGGGCGCGGCGGTGGAATTGACCACCACGCTGACAGCGCTCGGGCTGGCCGTTAACTGAACCGCGGTCACGCCGAGATCGACGTTTTGGCCGCTTTTACTCGCACTTTGCGGCCCATTCGTCCGTTTGGGCGTGCAAGAACCTAACCCAGGCGGGTCATCCACTTGTGGGTGTCGGCGAAGGTGCCGCGCTGGATCCCGGTCAGGGTGTCGCGCAGCGCCATCGTGACTTCGCCTGGCTGGCCGTCGCCGATGGTGAACTGGCCGGCCGATTCGCCATGGCCGTACTTCACGTGCGCGACGGGCGTGATGACGGCGGCGGTGCCGCAGGCGAACACCTCGGTGATCTCCCCCGCGGCGGCCTTCTTCTGCCACTCGTCGATGTCGATCTTGCGTTCCTCGACCGCGAAGCCCGCGTCAGTTGCCAACTGCAGCAACGAATCCCGGGTGATACCGGGCAGCAACGAACCGGACAGCTCCGGGGTGACCAGCCGCGCCGAGCCACCGCTGCCGAACACGAAGAACAGGTTCATGCCACCCATTTCCTCGACGTAGCGGCGCTCGATGGCGTCCAGCCAGACCACCTGGTCGCAGCCCATTTCGGCGGCCTGGGCCTGGGCCAGCAGCGAGGCCGCGTAGTTGCCGCCGAACTTGGCCGCGCCGGTGCCGCCCGGGCTGGCCCGCACGTATTCGGTGGACAGGTACACCGACACCGGCTTGATGCCGCCTTTGAAGTACGCGCCGGCCGGCGAGCCGATCACCAGGTAGCGGTACTCGTTGGCGGGCCGCACCCCAAGCCCCGGCTCAGTGGCGATGATGAACGGCCGCAGGTACAGCGACGCCTCGCCGCCGGCGGCCGGCACCCAGTCGCCGTCCACGGCGATCAGCTGACGCAGCGATTCGACGAAGACGTCCTCGGGGAGTTCCGGGATGGCCAGCCGTCGGCACGACGACTGCAACCGGGCGGCGTTGGCCTCCGGGCGGAACGAGACGATCGAACCGTCGTTCCAGCGGTACGCCTTCAGCCCCTCGAAGACTTCCTGGGCGTAGTGCAGGACGATCGCCGACGGGTCCAGCTCGATCGGCCCGTACGCGGTGACCCGGGCGTCATGCCAGCCGCGGTCGGCGTGGTAGTCGATGGCCACCATGTGGTCGGTGTGGAACCGCCCGAATCCGGGATCGGCGAGAACCTGAGCCCTTACCTCGTCACTCGTCGGGTTGTCCGAACCGGAAACGGTGAATTCGAGGGGGCCATCGGTCATATGCCGATTGTATCGCCCGTGGCTACGGGGTTTTTCGGGCTGGGTGGGCGCTCCCCGGTCAGCGGGTTTTCGCCGTCACGAACGGCGGTGCGACGACCTCGCATTCGAGCGCGCGCCCCCGGACGTCGACCGTCACCCGCGCGCCGTCGGCGATGTTCGCGGCAGTGTCCAGCAGGGCCAGCGCGATGCCGACTTTCAAGCTGGGAGAAAAGGTCCCCGACGTCGTGATGCCCACCGGGGTGTCCCCGTCCAGCACGGTCAGATCGGCCCGCAGCACACCGCGGCCGACGGCCTTGAGACCGCGCAACACCCGTGCGGGCCCGGCCTGCTTCTCGGCCAGCAACGCGTCCCGGCCCCAGAACGCGTCTTTCTTCCAGCCGATGGCCCAGCCGCAGCGGGCCTGCAGCGGCGAAATCTGCAGCGACAGTTCATGACCGTGCAGCGGGTAGCCCATCTCGGTGCGCAAGGTGTCGCGTGCACCCAACCCGGCGAGCTCACCGCCGGCGGCGCGCACCTGCTCGACGAGCGCGTCCAACTCCACAGCGGCCTGGTCCCACTGCGGCAGCAGTTCGTAGCCGTGCTCGCCGGTGTAGCCGGTGCGGCACACCCGGACCGGCACGCCGGCGTACTCGGCGTCGGCATAGCCCATGTAGTCCATGTCGGTCGGCAGGCCGAGCGCGGCCAGGACCTCGGTGGATTTCGGTCCCTGCACGGCCAGCACCGCGTAGGACCGGTGCTCGTCGGTGATGGTGAGGCCGGCCGGAGCCAGCCGCCGCAGCTCGGCCACCACGGCGGCGGTGTTGGCTGCGTTCGGCACCAGGAAGATCTCGTCGTCGCTGACGTAGTAGGCGATGAGGTCGTCTATAACTCCAGCGACGCCGCCTATTTCCTTGCAGCACAACGTGTATTGCGCCTTGCCCGGACCGATGCGCCGGAGGTCGTTGGTGAAGGCCGCGTTGACGAACTCGGCGGCGCCGGGGCCACGCACCAGGGCCTTGCCCAGGTGACTGACGTCGAACAGGCCAACCGCGTCGCGGGTGGCGTTGTGCTCGGCCACGGTGCCGGCGTAGGAAACCGGCATCAGCCAGCCCCCGAATTCGGCGAAACTCGCCCCGAGTTCGCGGTGCCGGTCTTCCAGCGGGCCCTGCAGCAGTTCGCTCACGGCGAGCCAGCCTAGTCGGACGACGATCTAGCGGCGAGGAACGAGCCGCGCTGAGGAGTCCCACCTTCAGAGCTAGTCGCGCCCGCGGTCACGTCGTAGCTGGCACACTCGTGCTGTGGTCGACTACGACGCGCTGCAGGCCGCGGGCATCGCCGACGCACGGCGGCGCGCGCCCCTGATCGACTATCTGGACAGCCTCGGTTTCACCCCGGAGCAAATGGTCGAGGCGGAGCGCCGCGGCCGGTTGTTCGGCTTGGCCGGCGATGTCGTGCAGTCGTCGGGCCATCCCACCCAGAGCCTGGCCTCCGCCGCTGCCGCGATCGGGCTACCGGTGGCGGACGTGCTCCAGGCGTGGGCGGTGCTCGGGCTGACCGTCGCCAGCCCGGACGAGGTCGTGCTCACCGACGCCGATGTCGAGTCATTGCGCACCTGGGCGGACCTGCGGAGCGGGCTCGGCGACGATGCCGCGTCGGGCTTCCTGCGGGTACTGGGCGCGACCATGGCCCGCTTGGCCGAAGCCGAATCGTCGATGACCCGCTCCAGCCTGCCCGACCTCGACCTGGGCAACACCCGCGACGAGCTGGTCACTGCCCGCGCCTACCGGTCGGCAGCCGAATTCATCCCGCGCATCGGCGCCATGATCGACTCCTTCCACCGGCACCATCTGACCGCCGCCCGCACCTACTTCGACGGCGTTGTCCACCACGAGTCGTCAACGGTGGTGTGCGGCATCGGATTTGCCGATCTGTCGGACTTCACCAGGCTCACCAGATTGAGCACCATCGAGGAATTGTCGAGACTGCTCAACGAGTTCAGCAGCGTGGCGGCCGACGTGGTGAACGCCGACGGCGGCCGGGTCGTCAAGTTCATCGGGGACGCGGTGATGTGGGTGAGTGCCACACCTGAGTATCTGGCCAGGGCCGCGCTGGATATGGTGCACCATCCGCGAGCCAAGAAATTCGACGTCCAGGTGCGCGCCGGGCTCAGCTTCGGTTCGGTGCTGGCGACCGGCGGCGACTACTTCGGCAGCCCGGTCAACCTGGCGGCCCGGCTGGTGTCGGTGGCCAAACCGGGGCAGATCCTGGTCGCCGCACCCTGGTACGACATACCCCGGGACTGGCCGGTCGCGGTACAGGATCCCTTGATGCTCAAGGGCTTTGACGAACCCGTCACGGCATACCAGCTGTGTGACCGACGCTGACCACTGGCGGGACACAGCCAGGTGGCTAGGGTGAATGGTGTGAGTAGCGCACCCGGTTACCAGTCTCCCACCGTCACCGTCGCCGCCGTCCTGCCCTCGGGCCTGGATGCCGCGGTGCTGATCGTCCCGGTCATCACCGGCGAGAACGACGAGGCCAAGGTGGTGACCAATCCGTTCCTGGACGCCGAGGCCACCGGCGAGATCGAGGTGTCGCTGCGGGCGCTCGGCGCGAAAGGCTCGACGGAGCAGCTGACCCGGGTGGTCGTGCCGTCGCTACCGGTGGCCAGCGTGCTGGCCGTCGGCCTGGGCAAGGACCGCGACGAGTGGCCGGCCGACGTCATCCGCAGAGCCGCCGGGGTCGCGGCCCGCTCGCTCAACGGCACCGAGACGGTGGTCACCACCTTGTCCGAACGCGACCTGGCGGCCCGCGTCGAAGGACTGATCCTGGGCGCCTACCGGTTCACCGAGTTCCGCAGCGCGAAGACCGCACCGAAGGAGCCCGGCCTGTCGGCGCTCACCGTGCTGTCCACCGCCTCTGACGCTGATGCTGCCGCCGTCCGCGCCACCGACATCGCCACGGCCGTGGCGACCGCCCGGGACCTGGTGAACACCCCGCCCAGCCATCTGTACCCGGCCGAATTCGCCAAGCGCGCAAAGGCTTTGGGCAAGTCGGCGGGCATCGAGGTCGAGGTGCTGGACAAGAAGGAACTGGAAGAGGCCGGCTTCGGCGGCATCGTCGGGGTCGGCAAGGGCTCGTCCCGCGGACCGCGGCTGGTGCGGCTGGTCTACCGCGGCGGCAAGAGCAAGAAGGCCAAGCGGGTGGCCCTGGTGGGCAAGGGCATCACCTTCGACACCGGCGGCATCTCCATCAAGCCGGCTGCCAACATGCACCAGATGACCTCGGACATGGGCGGCGCGGCTGCGGTCATCGCCACCGTGGTGCTGGCGGCCCGCCAGCAGCTGCCCATCGACGTGATCGCCACCGTCCCCATGGCCGAGAACATGCCGTCGGCGACGGCGCAGCGACCCGGCGACGTGCTCACCCAGTACGGCGGCACGACTGTCGAGGTGCTCAACACCGACGCCGAGGGCCGGCTGATCCTGGCCGACGGCATCGTCCGGGCCTGTGAGGACAACCCCGATTACCTGATCGAGACGTCCACTCTCACCGGCGCGCAGACCGTGGCGCTCGGCGCGCGCACCCCCGGCGTGATGGGCAGTGACGAATTCCGCGACCGGGTCGCCGCGCTGTCCCAGCAGGTCGGCGAAAACGCCTGGCCGATGCCGCTGCCCGATGAGTTGAAGGACGACCTGAAGTCCACCGTCGCGGACCTGGCGAACGTCAGCGGTGCGCGCTATGCGGGCATGTTGGTCGCCGGGGTGTACCTGCGGGAGTTCGTCGCCGACGGCGTGCAGTGGGCGCACCTGGACGTTGCCGGACCGGCCTACAACACCGGCGGCTCGTGGGGTTACACCGCCAAGGGCGGCACCGGCGTGCCGACCCGCACCATGTTCGCGGTGCTGGAGGACATCGCCGCGAACGGCTGACCCCCCGCCGCCGAGTGGCCACTTATGCCACGCATTTTACAGAAATGCGTGCCACAGGTGGCCTTTCGGCGCTAGAACAACTTGCCCCGGGCGGTGCTGCGGAGCACCCGCGGTGCCACTCGGGCGGTGCCGTACACGAGGTACGCCTCGGGCGTGACCGGACGCACCGGCTTGCCCTTCTTCACCGACGCCACAATGACTTTGGCCACCTTGTCCGGGCCGTACCGGCGGGCGGCGAACGCCTTCTCCAGCTGGGCGCGCCGGCGGGCCACCTGACCGGCTTTGCCGGCGGGCACGTCGAACCGGGTGGTGTGCACGATGTTGGTGTCGATGACGCCCGGGCAGATGGTGGTCAGGCCGACGCCGGCGCCGTCGAGTTCAGCGCGCAGGCAGTCGGAGAACATGTACACCGCGGCCTTGGAGGTGCAGTAGGCGTTCATCGCCTGCGACGGCGTGTAGGCCGCCATCGATGCCACGTTGACGACGTGCCCGCCGGTGCCGCGTCGCACCAGCCGGCCGGCGAAGGCACGGCTGCAGTTCACGACGCCGCCCAGATTGACGTCGAGCACCCGGTCCCATTGGTCGGCCGGGGTGTCCAGGAACGCCCCGGCGTGCCCGATTCCAGCGTTGTTGACGACGATGTCCGGCACGCCATGTTCGGCGCAGACCTGCTCGGCGAAGCGCTCGACCGCGTCCGCGTCGGCGACGTCCAGTACATAGGAGTGCGCGACCGCACCGCGGTTGGTCAGCAGCGCGACGGTTTCCTTGAGCCCGGCTTCATCGATGTCGCTGACAATCAGCTCGGCGCCTTCCTTGGCGAACGCCAGCGCCGTCTCCCGGCCAATACCGCTGCCCGCACCAGTCACCGAAACCAGTGTGTCACCGACGAATTCGCGAGGCCGGCCGACCTGGGCCCGCAGCAGGGCGCGCGTCGGCTCGCCGCCGGCCAGGTGGTCGGCGAGTTCACGGACGGCGGTCGCGAGCACCTGCGGATGCGACATCGGCGACCAGTGCCCCGACTTGATGTCCCGGCGCCACAGCCGCGGCACCCATTCGTGCGTCTCGTCGTACAGGTGCGGGCGGACGAACTGGTCGCCGGTGTTGACGATGATCTGCACCGGCACGTTGACGTAGTGGTCACGGCGGCCCTTGACCAGGGTGCGCCAGTAGTTGGCCGGGTACACCTTGAGGCTGTTCGCGGCATCGGAAGCGAAGGTGTCCGAGTGCCGAATCTGATTGTCGGACAAGCCATCATGCAGTTTCAGCAGCTGCGGGATGATGGTGGGCACGGTAGCCCGAACCGCCGCCGGCGCCAGCAGGGGAATCGAGAAACCGGCCTGATAGGTCAGCCGCAGGAACTGTGAAACACTCCGGCCGAACCGCACCGGACGGTACGGGCGCTTGAGGCCTTCCATGATGAACCGGCGGGTGTGGTCGGCGCTCGGCCCCGAAGTCGAGGTGAAGGACGCGACCCGGTCCACCGCCTCCGGTCGCGACAGGTATTCCCAGATGCCCACCGATCCCCAGTCGTGGGCCAGCACGTGGACCTTCGCGCCGGGCGCCAACTCGTCGATGACGGCCGCGAAATCGTCCGCGTAATGGGCCATGGTGTACGACGAAACACGCTTGGGCACACCGGAATTGCGCGAGCCCCGGTTATCGTAGCGGAGCACCCGGAAATCCTCGGCCAGATACGGCACGGTGGCATCCCACATGTCGTGAGAATCCGGCCAGCCGTGCACCAGCACCACCACCGGACCGTTCGCGTTGCCGTCCTCGTAGGCCGCGATTTGCGTCCCATCCGCGCTGTCCACCAACCGCATCGTCAACCCCTGCCTGACCTCAAGTATCAGGTACCGCCGGTACCGATTTGGATGCGACACTAGCCTGCGCGCCGGTGGTGTCAAGGCACGGCGACAAAGTCCCGAGTCCCCCACGCCTCCCCCGACACCGGCATGACAGGATGGGCGTTGACATTCGATGTGACGAGCGACCTTTTCGAGGAGTCAACGCAATGGCCATCTCCGTCCAGATGCCCGCACTCGGCGAGAGCGTTACCGAGGGGACCGTCACTCGATGGCTCAAACAGGAGGGCGACGCCGTCGCGGTTGACGAGCCCCTGCTTGAGGTGTCCACAGACAAGGTCGACACTGAAATCCCGTCGCCGGCAGCCGGAGTCCTGACCAAGATCGTCGCCCGCGAGGACGACGTCGTCGAGATCGGTGGCGAACTCGCGGTGATCGGCGAAGCCGGCGAGGCCGCTGCCCCGGCAGCTGCGGCCGCTCCCGCAGCCCCGGCCCCCGAACCCACCCCGGCACCCGAGCCCGTCGCCGCCGCCCCGGCCGCCACGGCAC
>JARLGS010000563.1 GCA_031292695.1 Mycobacterium sp.
GAACACCCCGTCCACCTTGAGATCGGCAATCTCGTCGAACGTCACCGACGACGGCAGCACGTGGCAGCGGATGCCGCGGCGGGCGAAGTTACGCGGGGTATTGGTCTTGATTCCGAGGTCGATGGCCGCGATCGAAAAACGAGCGGAATCGGGTCCTCCGTCTGCTTCGACGATGTACCGGTCATCCGTGCTGACCTCGCCGGCCAAGTCGGCGCCCAGCATCGACGGCTGGTTGCGGACTCGGTCGACCAGGGTGTCGGTGTCCGCCAGGGCCGGCCCGGAGAAAACCCCGGCCTTCATCGAACCGGCGGTGCGCAGGTGCCGCACGATGGCGCGGGTGTCGACCCCGGCGATGCCGACGATGCCCTGGCGCACCAACTCGTCATCGAGAGTACCGGTGGCGCGCCAGTTCGAGGCCCGCGGTGACGGGTCGCGCACCACGTAACCGGCGACCCAAATCTTGTCGTCGCGGCTCTCGTTGTCCTCGCCGTTCCACCCGGTGTTACCGATCTGCGGGGCCGTGGCCACCACGATCTGCCGGTGGTAGCTCGGGTCGGTCAGGGTCTCCTGGTAGCCGGACATGCCGGTGGAGAACACCGCCTCGCCAAGTGTCTGGCCAACGGCACCGAACGGTGTTCCGGTGAACACCCGGCCGTCCTCCAGCACCAGAAGTGCGGACTGATCGCGCGGTGTCTCTCGCTGGGTCACTTGCTGTCCTCCTCAACCCATTTGGCCAGTTCGCGACGGTCGTCGCTGCGGAATCCGGTGTCGATTTCAGTGCCCGACGGCAACAGCCACCGGATGGCCAGAATCCCGTCGTAAGTCAGCACCTTGCCGGCGATCGCGCGCTCGGTGCGGATCGAGGTGATCGATTCCTCGGGAATCCAGATCGGGCTGCCGCCGGTGAGCCGCAGCATGATGCCCTCCGGATAGCGGGTCAACACGGCCTTGCTGCGAAACCCGAGGGAGCCCACCGCAATTCGGTCCTGCCAGCTGGGCGCGAAGGTGCTGCCGATGTACATGCCCTTGGTGGCCGACACGGTCGCCGGGCCCACGGTGTCGGGCAATGCCGGCAGCAACCCGACGGCGCCGGTCTGCCGCTCGACCCGGTGCATCCAGCCCTTGAGCATCTGCCGGATGGCCAGCCCGAGCAGCGCCACCACGACGACGGCCAACACAAGGTAGGTGATCAGTGTTGGAGTATTCACGCCCCGCACCGCCCAAACGGACAAACGGGCCGAAAAGTGCGAGAAGAAACGGCCATTTCGTCGATCTCGATGCTCATACCGGCGACTGTCCGTCCCGCGCAGTGACCTTGCCGCGCAACATGGTCAGGGTGACGGTGGCGGGCAGCGTCATCGACTCGTAAGGGGTGTTGTCCGAGCGGCTGGCCAGATCGGTGCCCTGCACGGTCCAGCTGGCGTCGGGGTCCACCACCGTCAGGTTCGCCGGTTCGCCGATGGCCAGGGGCCGGCCCTGATCGGGCAGCCCGACGATGGCGGCGGGCGCCTCGCTCATCACGCGGGCGACATCACGCCAGCTCAGCAGGCCGGGCGCCACCATCGTGTCGACCACCACCGACAGTGCGGTCTGCAGGCCCAGCATGCCGGGCCGCGCGTGGGCGAACTCGCACATTTTCTCGTGTTCGGCGTGCGGTGCGTGATCGGTTGCGACGCAGTCGATCACGCCGTCGGCGAGAGCCTGGCGCAACGCCTCCGCATCGCGCGCCTCACGCAGTGGCGGGTTGACCCGATTGCGGCCGTCGTAGTCGGCCAGCCGACTGTCATCGAGCAGCAGATGGTGTGGGGTGACCTCGGCGGTGATCGAAATACCCTGCGCCTTGGCCCATTTGATCAGTTCGACGGTGCCGGCGGTGGAGGCATGACAGATGTGCACCCGGGCACCGGCGTCGCGGGCCAGGATCGCGTCCCGCGCCACGATGGACTCCTCAGCCGAGCGCGGCCAGCCGGCCAGTCCCAGCCGCGCCGCGTGCGGCCCTTCGTGTGCGACAGCGCCCACCGTCAGGCGCGGCTCCTCGGCGTGCTGAGCGATCAGCACCCCAAGCCCCGCAGCATATTCCAGGGCCCGGCGCATCACCAGCGGATCATCGACACAGACACCGTCATCGGAGAACATCCGGACCTGCCCGGCACCGGCGGCCATCAGGCCCATCTCGGTGAGTTGCTTGCCGTCGAGTCCGACGGTGACCGCACCCACCGGGTGCACGTCGACCAGTCCGACCTGCTGCCCCCGATGCCAGACATGGTCGGTGACGACGACGGTGTCGGCCACCGGATCAGTGTTGGCCATGGCGAACACCGCGGTGTAGCCACCCAAAGCCGCTGCCGCCGAACCAGTTTCGATGTCCTCGGCGTATTCGCGGCCGGGCTCGCGCAAGTGGGTGTGCAGGTCGACGAACCCGGGCAGCATGATCTGGCCGGCGGCATCGATGACCTCGTCACCGGTCAGGCCGGAACCGATCGCCGCGATCTGGCCGTCGGACACCAGGACGTCGACCGGATCACCTTCACCGTAGAGAAGTACACCGGAAATCACCACTGAAGCCGTCTCGCTCCTCACGTGCGCAGTCATGCGCCGATCACCTCCCGGTCTGCGCCCACGAGTAACTGGAACAGCACCGCCATGCGAACATGCACTCCGTTCGAAACCTGTTGCAGTACAGCTGATTGCGAAGAATCGGCCACCGACGACGCGATCTCCATGCCGCGCAGCATCGGACCGGGGTGCAGCACCACCGTGTTCTCGGACAGCCCGGCCAGCCGCTTCTCGGAAAGTCCGTAGCGCACCGAGTACTCGCGCGCCGACGGGAAGAACGCCCCATTCATCCGTTCGGCCTGCACCCGCAGCATCAACACTGCGTCCGCGGCCGGCAACTCGGCGTCGAGGTCATGCGACACGGTCACCGTCTGTTGGTCGCCGCCGTCGCGGCTCCGTGGCCAGTCCGCGACCCCGACCGGCAGCAGCGTCGGCGGCGCGACCAGCACCACTTCGGCGCCGAGCGTCGACAGCAGTGAGACATTGGAGCGCGCCACCCGGCTGTGCAGGATGTCGCCGACGATCACCACCCGCCGGCCTTCGATACCACCGAGCCGCTGCCGGATGGTCAGCGCATCCAGCAGCGCCTGGGTCGGGTGTTCATGGGTGCCGTCGCCGGCGTTGATCACCGAAGGCCCGCCGTGTTCGTCCAGCGTCCAGGCCGCAAGTTGTTGTGCCGCACCGGAAGCCGGGTGCCGGATGATCAGTGCGTCGGCGCCCGCGGCGCGCAGGGTCAGCGCGGTGTCCCGCAGCGACTCGCCCTTGGCCACCGAGGAACCGGAGGCGCTGACGTTGATCACATCCGCGCTCATCCACTTGCCGGCCACCTCGAACGACACCCGGGTGCGGGTGGAGTTCTCGTAGAACATGGTGATCACGGTGCGGCCGCGTAGCGTCGGGAGCTTCTTGACGTCACGGCCGAGCAGCGCTTCGCGGAAGTTGTCGGCGTCGTCCAGGATGGCGGTGGCCGCGTCGCGGCTCAGATCCGCGGCGGACAGCAGATGTTTCACCTGGCGGGTCCTCCGTAGGGGGCGATGGAGACGCGGTCGTCGCCACCGTCGTTTTCAGCGAGCCGCACCTTGACGTTCTCGCTGCGCGACGTCGGGACGTTCTTGCCGACGTAGTCGGCGCGGATCGGCAGCTCGCGGTGACCGCGGTCGACGAGCACTGCCAGCTGGACCATCCGGGGCCGGCCGATGTCCCGCAACGCATCCAGGGCCGAGCGCACCGAGCGTCCCGAGTACAGCACGTCATCGACCAGGATCACTGTCGCGTTGTCGATGCCGCCGGGCGGGATCGACGTCGACGCCAGCGCCCGCGGCGGTTTGAAGTTCAGGTCGTCGCGGTACAGCGTGATGTCGAGGGCGCCGTGCGGCAGCGTCACGCCCGAGAACTCGGTGATCTTGGCGACCAGCCGGGTGGCCAGGGTGACGCCGCGGGTGGGGATGCCGAGCAGGATGACGCGCGGTGGGCCGGCCGGATCGTCCAGCGCGGTCTTCTCGATGATCTGATGCGCGATGCGGGAGATGGTCCGGCCGACGTCGGCTGCGGACAGCAATTCCCGGTCGGTGGATTCACCACCAGTTGCATCTTTATCCGTGACAGCCACGAGCCACCGGACCTCCTTCTCCGCCTCTCTGGACGGATCGTTAAAGGACGTCTAACTAGCGGGCCAGCTTAGCAGGCCGCAAATGCATCACCGTCCGGCGTGCCATCCCGCACGTCTTCCAGATCGGAGCCGCGCGTTTCGGGCAGCGCCACCGTGGACACGATGCTGACCAGCACGAAGACTGCGATCATCAGGCCCACCGCCCAGCTGCCCAGGGCCCCGACCAGCGGTCCGGCGACCAGCGGCGGGAAGGCCCCGCCGACGATTCCGGCGAGGTTGAAGGCCAGGCCCGCGCCGGTGTAGCGGTAGCGGGTGGCGAAAGTCTCAGGCAGAAAGGCCCCGATCGGTCCGTAGGCCAACCCGAAGATGGCGAAGATGCCGGCGATCGCCACCGCGAAGGCCACCCGCGACCCCGTGTCGATCAGCGGCATCACCAGAAACGCCCACGGCAACGCCAGCCCGAACCCGACCAGGATGACGCGGCGCCGCCCGTACCGGTCGCACAGCACCGCCGAGATCGCCGAGAACACCATCAGGGTCACCCCGGCCAGCACTCCGACGGACAGGATCAGGCTGCGCGGGTGGTGGATGTGGGTGCTGGCGTAGCTCATCAGGTACGTGCCGCCGAGGAAGCTCATGGTGAAGATCCCGACCATGCAGCCGGCGCCGAGCAGCACCTGCTTGGTCTGCAGCCGAACCAGCTCAGACAGCGGCGCCCGCGGCACCTCGCCCCGCTGCTTCTCGGCGACGAACACGGGGGTCTCGTCGATGCTCAACCGCACATACAACGCGACGGCGAGCAGTACCGCACTGAACAGGAACGGCAGCCGCCAGCCCCAGTCCAGGAATACCGGGCTCTTCTCCCCGATCGTCACGTTGGCGATCAAAACCACCAGGTTGCTGACGGCCAGGCCCGCCCCGGCACCGAGTTGGGTGAACATCCCGTAGGTGCCACGCTTGCCGGCCGGCGCGTACTCGGCGCTGAGCAGGGCTGAACCGGCCCATTCGCCGCCCACCGCGAAGCCCTGCATCACCCGCAACGTGAGCAGGATGATCGGCGCGGCGAAGCCGATCGATGCCGAGCTGGGCACGAGCCCGACCCCGACCGTGGCCAGGCCCATGATCAGCAGCGTCACGACCAGAGTTTTCTTGCGGCCCAGGCGATCTCCGAAATGTCCGAAGACCGCCGCGCCGATCGGGCGGGCGAGGAACGCCACGGCAAAGGTGGCCAAGGACGACATGGTCGCCATTGCGGGCGACAGGTTCGGGAAGAAGACCTGAGGGAAGATCAGTGCGGCGGCAGTCCCGTAGATGTAGAAGTCGTAGAACTCGATCGCGGTGCCGATGAAACTGGCAAACGCCACCTTGTTCATCACCGCCGCGCCCGTCGAAGCTGCTGCGCTGTTCACCGTTGCTCCCGCACTTTCTCGGTCCGCGCTGGACCTCTGATGAGGCAGGCTAACGTGACTGAGGTGAATCTCGATGCGAACACCGAATCCGTCACCGCAGCCATCGACACCGGCCTGCTGGCCGGGGCGGTCACGCTGGTCTGGCAGGACGGCGCGGTGCGGCAGGTCAACGCGCTCGGTCATCGGGACGTGGACGCGGGCCTGCCGATGGAGCGCGACACGGTGTTCCGCATCGCATCGATGTCCAAGCCGGCCACGGTCGCCGCCGCGATGACACTGGTCGACGAGGGCCGGTTGGCCCTGACCGACCCCATCGCCCAGTGGGTGCCCGAACTGGCCAGCCCGCGCGTGATGACTTCTCTCACCGGTTCGCTCGATGCCACGGTGCCTGCCCGGCGACCGATCACCATCGAAGACCTGATGACGCACCGCGGCGGCCTGGCCTACGGATTCACGGTGCCGGCCCCGCTGGGCAAGGCCTACAACAAGTTGCAGACGCTGCAGGACCCGGACCGGTGGCTGGCCGGGCTCGGCCAGCTGCCGCTGGCCCATCAGCCCGGTGAGGCGCTGACCTACAGCCAGTCGACCGATGTGCTGGGCTTCATTCTGTCCCGTATCGAGGGCAAGTCTGTGGCAGATGTGTTGGCGGAGCGCATCTTCGGACCACTGAACATGGTGGACACCGGTTTCGCGGTGACCCACTCCGGGCGGCGCCGGGCGGCCACCATGTATCAGCTGACCCCGAACGGCGACACCCTGAGCCTGCAGCCCGGGAAGATGGGGCCGCCCCAGGTGGTTGCGCCGACGTTCTGCGCCGGCGGTGGTGGGCTGTGGTCGACCGTCGACGACTATCTGACATTCGCGCGGATGCTGCTGGGCGGCGGCGAAGTGGACGGCGTGCGGGTGCTGTCGGAGGAGTCGGTTCGGTTGATGTGCACCGACCGGTTGACCGCCGAGCAGAAGTCCCAGCAGTTCCTGGGTGCGCCGTTCTGGATCGGCCGTGGGTTCGGACTGAATCTGTCGGTCGTCACCGATGAAGCCAAAGCCACGCCGTTCTACGGCCCGGGCGGTCCGGGCACGTTCAGCTGGCCCGGTGCGTTCGGCACGTGGTGGCAGGCCGATCCGGCCGCGAACCTGATCCTCATCTACCTGATCCAGAATCAGCCGGAACTCAGCATGGACGCCGCTGCCGCGGTCGCCGGGAACGCCTCGCAAGCCAAACTGCGTAATGCGCGGCCGAAATTCGTGAAGCGGACGTACCAGGCGCTCGGCCTTTAGCTTTGGTCGCCGGGCCGCCCTAGCCGGCGCGAGCCGCGGTGACCCGCTGCATGTCGGCCATCCCCTGCTCCTGGGCGTCGCGCATCCAGGCGGGCAGGGGCGCCTGCAGTTCGGGTAGCACCTCGTGGTCGAGCAGCCCCTGCAGCCCGGCCTGTTTGCCACTACGACCCGCCAGATTGTCCAGTTCCTGTGCGCCCGAGGGTGATTCGTAGTCGTATAGCTCGTAGTCGATCTTTCGCGTGTCGTCGGCCTGCATGCCGCCGGGCTTCCAGTAGGAGTACCTGGCGAACTTGGCGTCGGACGTCCGCAGCGCGACGATGTGGCTGGGTGCCGACGTCGGAATCTCGGTGGGTCCCGCACCGCCGCCGAACATCTTGCGCACCGCAGGCGACTTCATCAGTGTCGTCATCTCTTCCACCGACATGTCGTCGGTGGCGTGTGCTACCCACCGCCGGCCCGCCGCACCGGGATTCGCCGCAACAGCCGCGATATCGCCCCGCGCCTGCAGGTAGGAGAACCGATCGTCCGAGCGCCAGCCGTTGCCACCGGCGGCGATGGTCAGCAACAGGGGTGCGATGTCCGCGCTGGAGGTCAGCTGAGTGCGGTGCTCCCCGGGTTTGGGGGTCAGATGGCCGGCGGGATCGTGGATGTACAGCGGTACCCGCATCGACTCCTCGTAGACCGCCGCGCCCTTGCCGCGCAGGCCGTGTGACCCGGCGTACTCACCGTGGTCCGAGGTGAACACCACGATGGTGTCCTGTTCGATGTCAGGCCGGGACGCCAGGGTGTCCAGCACCCGCCCGATCTGGACGTCCACCTGCTGGTGCAGCCACAGGTAGTTGTCCAGGCAGCGGGCCCACTGCGCGGCCAGATCCGGCCCCGAATACGGCACCGGACCGGTCATCAGCGGCGACATGAAGTTCATGTAGTCGATCTGCAGCTGCGGCTTGCCCCGGCGGCGCATGTCGTCGGGCGTCTCGAAATTGACCGGCGGTGCGGTGAATACGCGCGGAACATCCTCCGGAAGTGGGTTTCTCGGCCACCAGCAGATGTCGTGCGGGTTCACCAGTGACACCGTGGTGCACCACGGGCCGGCGCCGGCATGGTCGGCGAACCAGCCATCGAACTGGTCGACGATGGTGTGGTCGACCTGCAGCCCCTGGTTCGGCGCGCCGTTCGGCGACGGGTAGGTGCCGCCGGAGTAGCCGTGTGCGTCAAGCCCGTCTGGGGTGGTGTCGGCAAGCTGGCCGAGGTGCCACTTGCCCCACCACCAAGTGTGGTACCCCTGTTCGCGCAGCATGGTGCCCCAGGTCGGGAATCGTGGCGCCAGGGTGGACTCGCTGGGCCCCTCGCCGGTGTACAGGCACCCGGTCTGGTGCGAGTACAGGCCGGTGGTCAGCACTCCCCGGGACGGCGTGCACATGTTGGACGCGGAGAAGTGCGACTCGAAAGAGACGCTGCGCTGCCGGAGTCGGTCGAGATTGGGCAGCAGTTCGCCAAGTTTCTTCGCATCGGGAAACCATTGGGGCGCCCGCATCTGATCGACGATGATCACGAGGATGTTCGGCCTGGTCGCGGCGTGCTGCTGCCCATGCCGGCTCAGTAGCTGGTAGCCGCCGACTCCTACTGCGGCGACACCCGCCGCCGTGGCCGTGCCTTTGAGAACCGTGCGCCGGTCGATCTCCGCCATGGGCTCAGCCTAGGAGCGAATGCCTGGAACGCGCTGAGAATACCGGGATCGGTCGCATGCCATAGGCTTTCGGCATGGTGCAGCCAACGGTATTGATCAGCGGCGCCGGCGTCGCTGGACCTGCTCTGGCCCACTGGCTGGCCGGCAGCGGCTACCGGGTGGTGATCGTCGAGGCGGCGCCGAGCATGCGCCCGGGCGGGCAGACGGTCGACCTGCGCGGCGCCGGCCGCGA
>JARLGS010000564.1 GCA_031292695.1 Mycobacterium sp.
ACCGACGCCTCGGTGATCGTCGGACCGGCCGCGGCTCACTTCGGCTGGACGCGGACCGACTACGACGCCCTGGCCGGCGCCGTCGCGGCGGGTCACGTCATCGAATGCGGCACCCAGGCCACCGGCGGCAACTTCAGCTTCTTCACCGAGATTCCCGATCTGATCCGGCCCGGATTCCCGTTGGCCGAAATCTCGGCGGACGGCTCCTCGGTGATCACCAAGCACGCCGGAACCGGCGGCCGGGTCAGCGCCGACACCGTCACCGCCCAGCTCCTCTACGAGATCACCGGTGCGCGCTACGCCAATCCCGACGTCACGCTGCGGGTCGATTCACTGCAATTGACCGACAACGGTCCGGACCGCGTGCGGATCTCCGGGGTGCGCGGTGAGGCACCGCCGCCGACACTGAAGGTGTCGCTCAACAGCATCGGCGGGTTCCGCAATGCCGCGTCGTTCATCCTCACCGGCCTCGACATCGAGGCGAAGGCCGACTTGTTGCAGCGCCAGCTGGAAGCCAACATGACGGTCAAGCCTGCCGAGCTGCAGTGGACGCTGGCCCGCACCGACCATCCCGACGCCGACACCGAAGAGGCCGCCAGCGCGTTGCTGCACTGCGTGGTGCGCGACCCCGATCCCGCCAAGGTGGGACGCCATTTCTCCTCGGCTGCAGTCGAACTCGCGCTGGCCAGCTATCCGGGATTCACCACGACGGCGCCCCCCGGCGACGGCCAGGTGTACGGCACGTTCAAACCCGGATACGTGGCCGCCGAACTGGTCGAGCACGTCGCGGTACTGGCTGATGGTTCGCGGGTGGACGTTCCGGCGGCCACCGACACCCTGGTCCTGGACGTGGTCTCCGACCCGGCGCTGCCTGAGCCGCTGCCCGCCGGCGCCGTCCGCCGCGTGCCATTGGGCACCATCGCCGGCGCTCGCAGTGGCGACAAGGGCGGCTCCGCAAATGTCGGCGTCTGGGTTCGCACCGACGACCAATGGCGTTGGCTGGCACACACATTGACGGTGGACAAGCTGCGCGAGCTGTTGCCGGAGACCGCTGACCTGCCGGTGACCCGGCACCTGCTGCCCAATCTGCGCGCCGTCAACTTCGTCATCGAGGGCATCCTCGGCGAAGGCGTCGCCTACCAGGCCCGATTCGATCCCCAGGCCAAAGGTCTCGGGGAATGGCTGCGAACCCGTCATCTCGACATCCCGGAGGAAATCCTGTCGTGAGCATCTGGACCACATCCGAGCGCGACGCACTGCGAAAGACCGTGCGCGCGTTCGCCGAACGCGAGATTCTGCCCCACGTCGACGAGTGGGAGCGCACCGGCGACCTGCCGCGCTCGCTGCACCGGGCGGCCGGTGAAGCCGGGCTGCTCGGCGCCCAGGCCCCCCAGTCTGCCGGCGGTGGCGGCGGCGACGGCGCCGACGCGGTGATCGTCTGCGAGGAACTGCACTACGCGGGAGTGCCCGGCGGCGTCTTCGCGTCGCTGTTCACCTGCGGCATCTCGACGCCGCACATGATCGCCTCGGGCGACCAGCGACTGATCGACACCTATGTGCGACCGACGTTGCAGGGCAACATGATCGGGTCGCTGGCCATCACCGAGCCGGGCGGCGGGTCGGACGTGGGGCACCTGACCACCCGCGCGGTGCGCGACGGCGACGACTACCTCATCAACGGCGCCAAGACCTACATCACCTCTGGCGTGCGGGCGGACTACGTGGTGACCGCGGTGCGCACCGGTGGGCCAGGTGCCGCCGGTGTCTCGCTGATCGTGGTGGACAAGAACACGCCCGGCTTCACCGTGAGCCGCAAGTTGGAGAAGATGGGCTGGCGCTCGTCGGATACCGCTGAACTGTCCTACGTCGATGTCCGGGTGCCGGCTGCCAACCTGGTCGGCCCGGAGAACTCCGGCTTCCTGCAGATCGCCGGAGCCTTCGTCTCCGAGCGGGTCGGCCTTGCCGCGCAAGCGTATTCGAGCGCGCAGCGCTGCCTGGACCTGACCGTGCAGTGGTGCCGGGACCGCGAGACCTTCGGCCGGCCGCTGATCTCGCGACAGTCGGTGCAGAACACCCTGGCCGAAATGGCCCGCCGCATCGATGTGGCCCGGGTCTACACCCACCACCTGGTCGAGCGGGACCTGGCTGGAGCCGCCCCGGCGGCGACATCAGACCAACGCGAGATCGACCTTATTTCTCAGGTTTGCTTCGCCAAGAACACCGCGGTGGAAGCCGGCGAATGGGTGGCGAACGCCGCCGTGCAGTTGTTCGGCGGCATGGGCTACATGGCCGAGTCGGAAGTCGAACGGCAGTACCGCGACATGCGCATCATCGGTATCGGCGGCGGCACCACCGAGATCCTGACCTCGCTGGCAGCCAAGACGTTGGGCTTCCAGTCATGAGCCGAGCAAGAAACGGAGTGGATTGCGCATAATGACCGCATTGAAATCCAGGCTGGACACCGCATCGGCCGGCTACACCGAGGCTGCCTCGGCGATGACGGTCAAACTCGACGAACTGCAGGCCGAACACGCCAAGGCCCTGGCCGGTGGCGGCGCGAAATACGTTGACCGCCACCATGCCCGGGGCAAGCTCACTGCGCGCGAGCGCATCGAGCAACTGGTCGACCCGGATTCCCCGTTCCTGGAGCTGAGCCCGCTGGCCGCCTGGGGCAGCGACTTCGTCGTCGGCGCCAGCCTGGTTACCGGCATCGGATCGGTCGAGGGCGTCGAGTGCCTGATCGTTGCCAACGACCCCACCGTCAAGGGCGGCACCAGCAACCCGTGGACATTGAAGAAGATCCTGCGCGCCAACCAGATTGCGCTGGAGAACCGGTTGCCGGTGATCTCGATGGTCGAATCGGGCGGCGCGGACCTGCCGACCCAGAAAGAGATCTTCATTCCGGGCGGCGCGATGTTCCGCGACCTGACCCGGCTCTCGGCTGCCGGCATCCCGACCATCGCCCTGGTGTTCGGCAACTCGACAGCCGGTGGCGCCTACATCCCCGGCATGTCCGATCACGTGGTGATGATCAAGGAACGCTCGAAGGTGTTCCTGGCCGGTCCGCCGCTGGTCAAGATGGCCACCGGCGAGGAATCCGACGACGAGTCCCTCGGCGGCGCCGAAATGCACTCCCGCATCTCGGGTCTCGGTGACTACCTGGCGCAGGACGAGCTGGACGCCATCCGCATCGGCCGGCGCATCGTGGCCCGGCTGAACCGGCACAAACTGGGTCCGACGCCCGCACCGGTGGTGGCGCCGCTCTACCCAGAGGAAGAACTGCTCGGGATCGTCGGCGCCGATCTGCGCATCCCGTTCGACCCGCGCGATGTCATCGCCCGGATCGTCGACGGCTCGGATTTCGACGAGTTCAAGCCGCTGTACGGCTCTTCACTGGTGACCGGGTGGGCCACCCTCTGGGGCTACCCGGTCGGCATCCTGGCCAATGCCCGAGGGGTGTTGTTCAGCGAGGAATCCCAGAAGGCCACCCAGTTCATCCAGCTGGCCAACCGGTCCGACACTCCACTTCTGTTCCTGCACAACACCACCGGCTACATGGTGGGCAAGCAGTACGAAGAAGGCGGGATGATCAAGCACGGTTCGATGATGATCAACGCCGTGTCCAATTCGAAGGTGCCGCACATCTCCCTGCTGCTCGGCGCCTCGTACGGCGCGGGGCATTACGGCATGTGCGGGCGGGCCTACGACCCCCGGTTCCTGTTCGCCTGGCCCAGTTCGAAATCCGCGGTGATGGGCGGGGCGCAGCTGGCCGGCGTGCTCTCGATCGTCAACCGGGCCGCGACCGAGGCCCGCGGTGGTCAGGTCGACGAAGCCGCCGACGCGGCGCTGCGAGCCGCCGTCGAGGCGCAGATCGACGCCGAATCGCTGCCGATGTTCCTGTCCGGGCGGCTCTACGACGACGGCGTCATCGACCCCCGGGACACCCGCACCGTGCTGGGAATGTGCTTGTCCGCCATTGCCACTGCCCCGATCGAGGGGACGTCGAACTTCGGCGTCTTCCGGATGTGAGCATGGCCGTTTTCGTTCGCCGAAGCTACGGTTCTTGCCGCTCTTCGGTCCAGATGTCGCCAAAAACCGTAGCGCCGGTGGAGGGGTAAATGATCACGAAAGTACTGGTGGCCAACCGGGGCGAGATCGCTCGCCGGGTGTTCGCGACCTGCCGCCGGCTCGGCATCAGCACCGTCGCGGTGTACACCGACCCCGACGCCGAGGCCCCGCACGTCGCCGAGGCCGACGACCGGGTACGGCTGGCCGACCGCACCGGCTACCTCGATGCTGCCCAACTGATTTCCGCGGCTAAGGCATCGGGCGCCGACGCCATCCACCCCGGGTATGGGTTCCTTTCGGAGAACCCGGATTTCGCTGCCGCGGTGCAGGACGCCGGACTGACCTGGATCGGCCCTCCGGTGGCCGCGGTGCAGGCCATGGGCTCCAAGATCGAGGCCAAGAAACTGATGGCCGCAGCCGGGGTTCCGGTGCTGACCGAGCTCGACCCCGAGACCGTCACTGCCGACCAGTTACCGGTGCTGATCAAGGCCTCCGCCGGTGGCGGCGGCCGCGGTATGCGAGTCGTGCGCGAATTGTCCGCGCTGCCAGCCGAAGTCGCGGCAGCCCAGCGGGAAGCCCAGTCCGCGTTCGGCGATCCGACCGTGTTCTGCGAGCGCTACCTGGCCAGCGGCCACCACATCGAGGTGCAGGTGATGGCCGATGCGCACGGCACGGCGTGGGCTGTCGGCGAACGCGAATGCTCGATTCAGCGGCGGCACCAGAAGGTGATCGAGGAAGCACCATCACCACTGGTCGAGCGGACCCCGGGCATGCGCGCCAAGCTGTTCGAGGCGGCGCGGCTGGCGGCGACCGCGATCGGCTACACCGGCGCCGGCACCGTCGAGTTCATGGCTTCTGGTGACGGTGATGACTTCTTCTTCCTGGAGATGAACACCCGCCTGCAGGTTGAGCACCCGGTCACCGAGGAGACCACCGGCCTCGATCTGGTGGAGCTGCAGCTGGACGTCGCCGACGGCGGTGCGCTTACCGCGGAACCACCAGCCACCCAAGGACATTCGATCGAGGCCCGGCTGTATGCCGAGGACCCTGCGAAAGATTGGCAGCCGCAGGCCGGCGCGGTGCACCGGTTCGAGGTGCCCAGCACCCGAACCGAATTCGGCACCCTGGGCCGGGCGGGCATCCGCGTCGACTCCGGGATCGTCGACGGCTCGGTCGTGTCGGTGTTCTACGACCCGATGCTGGCCAAGGTGATCTCCTTCGCACCGACCCGGGACCGCGCCGCCACCATCCTGGCCGACGCGCTGTCCCGCACCCGGATTCACGGCCTGCGCACCAACCGGGACCTGCTGGTGAATGTGTTGCGGCACCCGGCGTTCCTGGACGGCGCGACTGACACCGCGTTCTTCGACACGCATGGCCTTGCCGACCTGGCGGCACCCGCAGATCCTGACGTCGCGCTGGCCGCGGTGGCCGCAGCACTGGCCGATTCGGCACAGAACCGCAGCAGTGCAACCACTTTCGGTGCCGCACCGAGTGGCTGGCGGAACCTGACTTCCGGCTACCAGAGCCGGTCGTACCGGGACGCCGCCGGCGACGAGCAGCAGGTGCGGTACCGCTTCACGCGGGACGGCGTCGACCTGCCCGATCGGGACGACGTGACGGTGGTGACCACCGCACCCGATCGGGTGGTGCTGTCGCGGGGCGGCGTTGAGCGGTCCTTCGACGTCGCCCGCTATGGCGCGGACGTGTTCGTCGACTCCCCCGCCGGCTCGGTGCACCTGGTGGCCCAGCCCAGGTTCCCCGACCCGGATGCCGCTGTGGCGCAGGGCTCGCTGCTGGCCCCGATGCCGGGATCGGTGGTCCGGGTCGGCGCGGCCGTCGGCGACCAGGTCACCGCCGGACAGCCGTTGATCTGGCTGGAGGCCATGAAGATGGAGCACACCATCGCCGCGCCGGATTCCGGCGTGCTCGCCGAACTCAATGTGCAACCCGGCCAG
>JARLGS010000565.1 GCA_031292695.1 Mycobacterium sp.
GCACGCTGGAGTGTAGCCCGGATGAGCGCAGCGATATCCGGGAAAGCTGCAGTCCGTAGCGGAAGACACCCTGGACCAAAAAAGCCGCCACCATTTAATGGTTGCTACGAATCATCCCCGGGATCAGCGCAGCAGCTGCAGCACGCTCTGCTGCGACTGGTTGGCCAGCGACAGCGCCGAGACCGCGATCGACTGGCGGGTCGACAGCGCCTGGCTGTTGGCCGCTTCCACGTTGGTGTCGGCCAGGGTCAGATTGGACGCGCCGGTCTGCAGCACGTTGATCAGGTTCTTGGAGAAGTCCTGGCGGATCTGCACCACCGAGAGGTTGGAGCCGAGCGTGGAGGCCTCCGAGCGCAGCGTCGTCGAGGCCGCGTTCAGGTTCGCCAGCACCTTGTTGGTGGCGGCGTTGTCGATGAAGTCGGTGCCCGAAGTCAGGTTGGCGAGGCCGAGGCCCGCCGCGTTGAAGGTGACGCCGGTGATGTTGAGCGTCGACTTGCCGGTCTCGTTGAACACCAGCTTCAGCTGGTCGCCGTTCAGCAGGTTGACGCCGTTGAAGGACGCGTCCTGCGAGGTGGTGTTGAGCTGCGCCAGGATGTTGTTGTACTGCGTCACCAGGTTGGCGCGGGTGGTCTGTGCGGCAATATCGGCGACCGGCGCCGCAGCGGTCGAGAAGTTCAGCGCGCTGGTCAGCGTGCCGCCGATGGCGCCGCCGGCGGCCACCGAGCCCAGCGTCGACGAGGCATAGTCGTTGGCCGCCGAGATCGTCAGCTTGCCGGTGGCGTCGAGCGTGGCGTTCAGGTTGTTGGCCAGCAGCGCGGTGTTGAGCTGGTCGAGGGTCTTGACCGTGCCGTTGGTGCCGTCGCCGAAGGTGACGTTGACCGCGGTGCCGCCGTTGAACGAGGAGAACGTCAGCGTCTTGCCGTTGAGGCCGCCGGTGCCGGTGGCGCGGGCGGCGGTGAAGGCGGTCGCGGTGCCGGTGTTGCCGGCAAGGCCGAGCGCCGACAGCGCGTTGCCGGTGCCGGTGATCGACAGGTCGGAGTTGAGGCCGGTCGAGATCTTCAGGTTGCCGGCGGCGTTGATGGTCGACGCCGAAACGCCGGCGACGGATTGCAGGGTCGCGTGGCCGCCCGAGACCGAGACGGTCTGCGCGCCGGCGGCGAGGTCGATGGCCGCCAGCACGTCCTGGACGCTGCTGCTGGTCAGATAGATCGTCGAATTGCCCTTGCCGTCGGTGACGAGGCCACCGCTCGTGGTGTTGACGATGCCGTAGCCCGACGCAAGGCTCGCCGCCGCCGGAATCGGAGCGGACGAAAACGTGATGACATGGCCGTCGACATTGAGGGTCGAGCCGGCCGCGATCAGGTTGCCGGTGCCGACCGAGGATGCCGTGCGGTAAGCCTCCACGGTGGCATTGCCCGATCCGGTCGCCGTGGTCAGGCCGAGCGCCTTGAGCGCATCGGCCTTGCCGGTGACGGTGAGGTTGTCGCCACCGTTGCCATTGAGGGTAACCTGCCCGCCCGACGCGGTCGAGGTTCCCCCCGGAGCCGACAGGGTGGCCGCGCCCGCCGAGATCGATGCGGTCTGCTCGCCGCTGGCGAGATCGAACGCGGTCAGCAGGTCGCCGACCTTCGTCCCCGCATTGAGATAGACCGTCGCATTGCCCGAACTGTCGGTCACCACGTTGCCGGTCACGCCGGTGCTGCCGCTGGCGAGCGACGCCGCGCTCGGCGTCGCCGCGGCCTTGATGGTCACCGTCTTGCCGTTCACGGTGAACACGTCGCCGTCGGCGAACGGGCTGTTGGCCTGGGTCGTCAGCGCGCCGGAGGCGCCGTAGACCAGCGTAGCGGTCGAGATCGGCGCGCTGGAATTGTCGGTCACCGTGGTGCCGGTGACCTGCGGATCGATGCCACTCAGATTGTCCAACAGCGACAGCGGCGTAGTGCCGCCGGCGGCGCCGGAATACAGCTGGTTGCTGCTGGCGACCGCGTTGGTGAAGGTCGTGGTGCCGCGCAGATCGGACGCGGTGGCGCCGGCGATCGTGGTCGAGACGTTCGACTTGGTGGCGTAGCCGACCGGCGTCTGCAGCGCCTGATTGGCGATCGACTTGGCGGTGTCGACCAGCGACTGCAGCGAGGTGATGCCGGTGTTGGCGGCCTGCAGCACCTGGACGCCGTTGCCGATCCCGTCGAGCAGGTTGGAGATGTCGCTGGCGCGGTTGTTCAGGCCCTGCGCGGTGAAATAGTTGGTCGGGTTGTCGAGCGCCGAGTTGACCTTGTTGCCGGTGGCGAGGTCGTTCTGGGTGGTCGCCAGCAGGCTGGCGGTCGACTGCAACGAGAGAAGATTCTGGCGGACGGCCGCCGAGAGAACAATACCGGACACGCGGGTGCACCTTTCTGGAGCATCGGACACCGCGATCGTTCACGATCGCTTGCCGGTACCCTAGTATCCGGATGGCTAAAAAACGGTAAACCGAACGGGCAATGCCGCCCGCTGGCCGACCGGCCGGCGCGGGACAGGCTAACCCTGTCCCGGTGTCTCCCGCAGCCTGGCCTGTATCTTCGCCATGCCGCCGATCCAGCGGTCGTAATTGTCGAGCTTGGCGCGCATGTAGCCGGCCACCTGCGGGTGCGGCAGGATCAGGAACTGCTCGCGTTCGATGCCTGCGAGCGCGGCGGCCGCGACCGCCTCCGGGCTGAGATTGCCGTCGGCCGATTGCGGCCCCTTCGGCAGGCCGCGCAGCATGTTGGTATCGACGCCCTGCGGACAGAGGATCGACACCTTGATGCCGTGCGCCTTGTGGGAGATCGCGAGGTTCTCGGCGAACCCGACCGCCGCATGCTTGGTGGTGGAATAGGCGGCGCTGCCGACCTGGGACAACAGCCCCGCGGCCGACACCGTGTTGAGAAAATAGCCGCCGCCGCGCGCCTGCATCAGCGGCACCAGATGGCGCGCCGCATAGACATGGGCCATCACGGTGACGGCCCAGCTCGCCATCCACGGCTCGTCGGACGAGCCGCCGGCGTTCACCGACAACGGGTCGAAGCCGCCGCCGATGCCGGCGTTGGAGCAGAACAGCGCGATCGGCCCGAACTGCCGCTCGGTCTCGGCGATCAGATGCTTGATGTCCGGCTCGTGGCCGACGTCGGTCCTGAACGCGGCGCCGCCGATCGCTGCGGCCACTGCGGCCGCGCCGTCGCCGTCGAGATCGGCCACCACCACCTTGGCGGCGCCCTCGCGATGGAAGATCTCGGCCAGCGCCTTGCCGATCCCGTTGGCGCCGCCGGTGACGACCACGACCTTGCCCTGCACCTGCATGCGACCATCCTGAGGCATGAAAAGAGGATTTGGCGGAGAGAGTTCGAAAACGAACGGTATCAGATCCCGGGATCGCCCGTCACGCCAGAACCAGGTCCAGCACCGCCGTATAGTGGCAGCCGGCGCCCATCAGCACGAAGGCGTGCCAGATCGCGTTCTGAAACCGCAGCCGCTCCCAGACGTGGAAGATCACGCCGAGGGAATACAGGATGCCGCCCACCGCGATCATCGTCAGGGTCAGCGCCGACAGCGACGACACCATGCTGTCGTAGATCATGACGCCGCTCCAGCCCATGGCGAGATAGAGCACGATGGAGAGCCGGTCGAAGCGGCCCGGCAGCGTGATCTTCAGCACACTGCCGACCACCGTCACCGACCACATCCCGATCAGCAGCGCGGTGGCGTAGACGCTGCCCCTCATCTGCGCGACGAACGGCGTGTAGGTCGCGGCGATCAGCAGATAGATCGCCGAATGATCGAGCCGGCGCAGCCACCATTTCCAGCGCGACACCGGGGCCAGATTGTAGGTCGCCGAGATCCCCAGCATGGCCAGCAGGCCGGCGGCGTAGACCACCACCGCGGCGATCTGCGGCCCCGACAGATAGAGGCTCGCCAACACGATCAGGATGGTCGCGGCGATCAGGCCGCCGCACACGCCCACCACATGGACGACGCCATCGGCCCACAGTTCGGCGCGGTCGTAATTCCAGCGCACCCCTTTGGGCGCGCCAGGCAGCGGATGCGTCGCGGGCTGCTTCAGCCGAAATACCATACCAACTCACTATGCGCGCACGTGATCCCGACCGCGTTCGGGTCTGGATTGGCTTTCTGATACCACAGCCAGGCGGCGAAAGTTTGTCGCCTCCCCGGACCGATCAGGGGCCCGGGGGTGCGTCAACCGATCGCACCTGACCGATTCGCAGCAAAGCTTGTCATGGAAAAGTTGACGCATTCTGTAATCCTCGGAGTGACGCACCCTGCCCGCGGTTGCGTTGATGTGTTGATTTTCCTCGGATATCCACGTTTGATCCGGCGATGGCCCCACCGATTGCAAGTTTCACCGACCTCGTCGAAGAAGCCCGTCTGTCGTTGCAGGCGATCGTCGACTATGGCGACCACCTGCTGAACCCCACCGTCCGTCTCGGCGTTACCGGATTGTCGCGCGCCGGCAAGACTGTCTTCATCACCGCGCTGGTCCATGGCCTGCTGCGCGGCGGACGCCTGCCGGTGTTTGACGCTTTTGCGACAGGGCGGATCGCACGGGCCCGGCTCGACCCGCAGCCCGACGATGCGGTGCCGCGCTTCGCCTACGAGGATCACCTCCGCACCGTGGTCGAGGCCCGGCAATGGCCGCAATCGACCGTCGACATCAGTGAGCTGCGGCTCGTCATCGAGTACCAGCGGCTGAACGGCGCCGACCGCACCCTGACGCTCGACATCGTCGACTATCCCGGGGAATGGCTGC
>JARLGS010000566.1 GCA_031292695.1 Mycobacterium sp.
CGTCGTTCCGTTGGTGGTGTAGTAAATGGTGGTTCCGCTGGTCGCGTCGCTGATCGCCACCGTCTGCGCGCTGGTGTAGGTGCCGGCTGCGGGTGAGAACGTGGGCACCGGCAGTACCGTGTTGATGGTGTATGCCGCCGAGCCTACCGAACTGTTGGCATAACCCGTCTCGACCGCGATGGCTTCCAGCGTCTCCGTCGCACTGACTGTAATCGCACCGCTGTAGACGGCCGACGAAGTCGTCGGTGTCGTTCCGTTAGTGGTGTAGTAGATGGTCGCGCTGCTGGTCGCGTCGCTGATCGCCACCGTCTGCACGCTGGTGTAGGTGCCGCCCGCGGGTGAGAACGTGGGTGCAGGAAGCGTCCCTGCGCTGATGGTGTACGTCGACGTGGCTACCGAACTGTTGGCATAGCCAGTCTCGACCGCGATGGCATTCAGCGTCTCGGTCGCGCTAACCGTGACCGGGGTGCTGTAAACCGCCGACGAAGTGGTAGGTGTTGTGCCGTCGGTGGTGTAGTAGATGGCCGTGCCGCTGGTCGCGTCGCTGATCGCGACCGACTGCGCGCTGGTGTAGGTGCCGCCTGCCGGGGTGAAAGTCGGCGCGGACGCAGATGCCTGGCCTCCGGTCGTGTAGTCCAGTGCAGTGACCGAGTGCGGAGGCAAGGTGATGGAACCGGGACTCGAGAGCGAACTGGTCTCGAGCGCAACGGTGGCCGCGGTCTGGTTCGATGCCGTGCCGGTATGCGCCTCATTCAGGCTGTCCAGCGAGGCCGGCGCAAATTGCCGCTGGGTCACCGCTCCGGCGGGAGGATTGGTTCCCGCGAAGCTGACCGTATGGCTTGCGGTCATGTCAGTGTTGATCAACACCACCGAGCGCGCGTTGCCGTTTTCGAAGCAGAACGAGTAGAGAGACGGTACGTTGCTGAATGCCGGGATGGGGTTGCTGCCGTTGGCCGATCCGGCAAAATTGTAGGTCACGTTGTTGTTGATGGGGCAGGAGTACATGGGACCGATGATCGACTGGTTGACCAGCGACACGCCCAGGAACGCCGGACGCATGTTGTTGGTCGCCCCGCCCATGTCCACCACGGAGCCCCACAGCTTGGCTTGCATCGATCCGTTCTGAAACTGGTATTGCGCCAGGGAAAACAGAGACTGGGGTTGAATCCCGTAATACTGCATGTTCAAGAGCGGCTCCAGGGCCATTACCAC
>JARLGS010000567.1 GCA_031292695.1 Mycobacterium sp.
GAAGAGCGTGTTCCACGCCGAGTGCATGACGCGCAGACCGTCGAGTTCGGCCTTCTCCTCGTCGGAGAGGTCGTCGTAGGCGGCGTAGGTGTTGCAGAACTCGGTGTCGCCACCGCCGTCGGCGGGCAGGACCCTGCTGGAGAGCAGCGACGCCCGGATGGGCACGTCGTTCATCGTGCCGTCGATGTGCCAGTACAGCGATCCCTTGAGATAATCGGCCGAACTGTTGACCGTCGGATCCAGTGTGATGCTGTAAGCCTTCTCGCCGGTGCGCTCGGCGGCGAATACGCCGAGCGTCTCGGTGAAGGCGACCTGCTCATCGTCGGTGAACCCGATCCTCGGGAACACGAGGACGCCGCGCCCTTCGAGCAGGTCGCGCAGCGTTGGGGCGTGCTCTCCGCTGAGCAAGTCACCGGTCTGGATGCGGGCCGGCTGGCTTCCGATGATTCGGTAGCCGAGGCCATCCTGGATGCGTTGGAGGACAACGGAGTCTTGGTCTTTCGCGGGCTGCAACTGGATCCCCGGGCCCAGGTGGCTTTCTGTCGCCGCCTAGGCGAGGTCGATCACTCCTCCGACGGTCACCACCTTGTCCCCGGCATTTATCCGATCACCTTGGATTCTTCGAAGAACTCCTCTGCGGCCTACCTGAAGGCGACGTTCGACTGGCACATCGACGGCTGTACCCCCATAGGGAACGAGTGCCCGCAGAAAGTCACGGTTTTGTCCGCTGTGCAGGTGGCCGAGTGGGGTGGGGAGACCGAGTTCGCTAGTTCGTATGCCGTCTATGACGCACTGACTGAAGACGAGAAGGACCGCTTCGGTTCGCCGCGAGTCGTACATTCGCTGGAGGCTTCCCAGCGGCGCGTCACCCCCGACCCAACCCCAGAAGAGTTGACGCGGTGGCGATCCCGGCGCACCCACGAACATCCCCTGGTGTGGACACACCAGAGCGGCCGCAAGTCGCTGGTGCTGGGTGCCTCGGCCGACTATGTGGTCGGCATGGACCTCGAGGAGGGCCGCGCTCTCTTGGCCGAGCTGCTCGAGCGCGCCACTGTCAGCGATAAGGTGTACAGCCACGCGTGGTCGGTTGGGGACACCGTCATATGGGACAACCGCGGCGTACTGCACCGGGCGGCTGCCTATGACCCGAACTCACCACGCGAAATGCTGCGCACCACCGTACTGGGCGACGAGCCAATCCAATAGACCGAGGTTGCATAGTTCGTGGCTCGACGTCCGAAGCCGGCGGGCAGTGGCGGATCGGCGTGGGGAGCGAGCGTTGCTCCTCTCGTTGCGTGGGAGTCAGCCCATGCTAAAAGCGTTGTAATGGTCAAGTTTTGGTCTGTTTTGTTTAGAGAAGTGAGAACCGCTAGGCGGCGGTGCGACTTTCAATCAGGCGGTTATGCGGTCCTGGGCTTCGTGGGCCGCGAGACTCCGCGGATCAACCGATTTGGGGTCGGGCCATCAGCCCACCTCGAAAGTCGGGATTGGGCGGGCAACTACCTCACACGGTGAGCAATCCGATCAGCCGGAAGGCCGACCGGAAAGGTCCTCGCCGAAAGCAATGAGCGCCCGGCGGCCGAGGGCCAGGATGGTCTCGTCGAAGTCATTGTTCTCGCGGTAGGACAGCTCGAGCACACGGTCGGCCATCTCAACGCTGACCAACATGGCGAGTGGGTCAGTGTCAGCGGGAAGCAGCTCGGCGTCCACCAGGAGCTTGTACATGCGCCCTGCGAGGGTCTGCATGCGGGCCCGTACGTGGGCGGTGACGGTCGGGGAGGTGCGGCCGCCCATCCACAGCCGCGCCGTACCGGGGTGTTCGCGGTAGAAGGCGACGTGCAGGCCGATCTCGTTGTCCAGCAACTCGGCAAATGAACGGATGGTCCAGCTCCGCTCGGCCTCCACGCACCGGGCGTCGAGCTCGGCGACATGGCGTTCGAGCAACTCGCCGAGGATGGCGTCACGATCGGAGAAGAACCGGTACAGCGAAGGGTAGGACACCCCGGCGCGGTCGGCGACCGCCCGGGTGGTTGCCGCGTCGACACCGTGCTCGTCGGCGATCGCGGCGGCGGCGTCGAGGATGCGGGTCACCGTCTGCCGGCTGCGGGCCTGCACGGGCTCACGCCGCTGAACAGGTGCAACGGTCATCGAATCCTCCCAGTTCACTCAAGCGCCGGAAGCCCTTGACACCGGTCCGCAAAAATATAACACTAGTCGCGTTACAGTTACTAGCCCGACCCGGGAGTGCCAATGTCCGTCACCTCGCTCAACCAGGCCCGCCCCACCCAGTCGCTGACCGGGCATGTCGACGTGCTCATCGTCGGCGCCGGTATCTCCGGGATCGGCCTCGGGCACTACCTGGTCACCGACCAGCCTGGTAGGACCTTCGGGATCGTTGACAGCCGCGACGCGATCGGCGGCACCTGGGACCTGTTCCGCTACCCGGGCATCCGGTCGGACTCGGACCTGCACACTTTCGCCTACGCCTTCAAGCCATGGACGAGCGACAACGCGATTGCCGACGCGCACGAGATTCTCGACTACCTCCACGAGGTCGTCGACGAAGACGATCTTGCCCGGCGTATCTACCTGCAGCACAAGGTGTTACGGGCAAACTTCGACTCCGAAACCGCGCAGTGGACCGTCACTCTGGAACAGGATGGTCAGCGGTGGGAAGTCACGTGCGACTTCCTGTTCGCCGCAGCCGGCTACTACGACTACTCGGCCGGGCACCGACCCCACTTCGAGGGCGAGGAGGACTACCAGGGCGTCATCGTCCACCCGCAGTTCTGGCCCGAGGACCTCGACTACGCCGGCAAGAAGGTGGTGGTGATCGGCAGCGGCGCCACCGCGGTCACCCTGATCCCGGCGATGGCGGACGCCACCGCCCACATCACCATGTTGCAGCGCTCGCCGACCTACATGCTGTCCCTGCCACGCAAGGACCCCGTCGCCAACGGGTTGCGCAAGGTGTTGCCCGCCAAGCTTGCCTACCGGATTACCCGTGAATTGAACAAGGGCCGCCAGAGGCTGATCTACAACATGGGCCAGCGTCACCCGAAGGTGTCGCGCCGCTTGATCCGCGCCCTCAACGCCCGCGCCCTGCCCAAGGGGTACGACCTCGACAAGCACTTCAGCCCGACGTACAAGCCGTGGGACCAACGGTTGTGCGCGGTACCGGACAGGGATCTATTCAAGGCCATCTCCAAGGGCAAGGCCTCGGTGGTCACCGACAAGATCGTGCGGTTCACCCGCAACGGCATCCTGTTGGAATCCGGCGAGGAACTCGAGGCCGACATCATCGTCACCGCCACCGGGCTGCAGCTGCTGGCCTTCGGCGGCATGCAGATCGCGGTCGACGGACAACAGCCCGACCTGCACGAGAAGCTGGCTTACAAGAGCTTCATGGTTTCCGACATCCCGAACTTCGCCTACTCGTTCGGCTACACCAACTCCTCGTGGACCCTGAAGGTGGATCTGATCTGTGAGCATCTGTGCCGGCTGCTGACCTTCATGGACCAGCGCGGGTACACGACTGTCGTCCCAGTCGTGAACGACCCGAACATGCCCAAGCGCCCGTTGCTCGATTTCCCGGCCGGATACATCCTGCGGTCGATCCAGAAGTTCCCGCAGCAGGGCACCAGCGGGCCGTGGACGGTGGAGATGAACTTCAGGGCCGACTACCAGCGATTGCATAAGGGTCCGGTGGAGAACTCCGCCCTGAAGTTCAGCACCGCGGCCCGCGCGGCAGCCATGTCAGGAGCGGCCACGGCATGAGCCGGTCGGCTCCAAGCCGCTGTCGCCGATCCTGACTTCCTGCTCGGAGGCTATGCGCGCCAAGGCCTTTGCCTACTGCAGGACTGCTCCGCCGGCGGTGAAACTAGGCCGCCGATTTTTCCAAAATGTGGACGCCGCAGGCCGAGCCCAGGCCGATCACGTGGGCCAGCCCGACTTTGGCGTTCTTGATCTGGCGGTCGCCGGCCTCGCCACGCAAGTGGTGGCAGATCTCCCAGATGTTGGCGATGCCGGTGGCCGCGATGGGGTGGCCCTTGGACTGCAGCCCACCCGACACATACACCGGGGTCGAGCCGTCACGCCACGTGGCGCCGGAGTTGAAAAATTCGGCGGCGCCGCCCTCGTCGCACAGCATCAGGTTGTCGTAGTGCACGAGTTCGGCGGTGGCGAAGCAGTCGTGCAGCTCGACCAGGTCGAGGTCGCCCGGTCCGATGCCGGCCTGCTCGTAGGCGGTCGCGGCGGC
>JARLGS010000568.1 GCA_031292695.1 Mycobacterium sp.
TACAGAGAGGCGTACGCCAAAGCCGAGTTGGGCCTTGCCGACGGCCAACCCATATCCGCGTACAGTCAGAGCATTACTGCGAATGGGTCGGCGGTGACCGCCCCGCTCATCGATATGTCGACGGCGCTCCATATCTCTTAGACCGTGCGCGGATAGGCCCCATCAGGACCTGGTCAGATGACCGCCATCGAGCAGCTTGGCGGTGAGCAGGATGGCAATGACGAAGGCCAGCTGCGCGCTGCGGTGAACGGCCTTGCGGTCGGTGTTGCGCCGGAGCTGGCCGTAGTTGGTGAGCCAGGAGTTCGTCCGTTCGACAGGCCACCGGCGACCGAGCGGCACGCGCATGGGCGTCCGGGGTCTCTTTCGGTCTGGTGGTCGGACCTTCGGGACGACAATGTCGGTGATGCCCACCTCGGCGACCTGTCGGCGCACGACGCCGTTGTCATATCCCCGGTCCAGGTGCAGCGTCTCGATCTCCTCGAGTAGGCCCTGGTCGTCGACCGCCTCCAAGGTCGCAGGTAACAGCACCGAGTCGTTGGTGTTGGCCGGCGCCACCACCCAGCCCATGGGGATGCCGTTGACGTCGGTGGCGATCGACCACTTCCACCCGAGACGACCCCGATCCACTGGGCTTTTTCCCGTGCCCTCCCCGCCGCAGGGGGCCTTGTGGATCGACCCGTCGACGAGCGCCTCGGCCGGCTCGAGGCCGACCTTGGCGTCATAGACGGCCAGCATGGTCTCGACCAGCTGGTCGAAGACCTCTGTCTCGATCCACTCGTCGCGCCGGGCCCGAAGGGTGGTGTCGGACACCACGCCTCCGGTCAGGCGCTCGGCATCCACCCAACTGCAGCCGGTGACCAGGCGAACCAGCATGGCGAACAGGCAGATCCGGTCGGGCACCCGAAGACGGTGGCAACCCAAGGGATGGTCGTCGACCGGGGCCGGGAGCAGGGGCTCCACCTCGGCCCACACGGCATCGAACACTTCCGGATCGAGCGCGCGCATGATGTGGGGGACCTCCACTGGGTCGTCGGGTTGGGTACGCACCCGACATCCCAGTTGGGCCATCACGGCGACCGGTGGATGGTCCCTACCCGGCGCCTATCCGCGCGGCCTCTAAGGCCGAGCGGCGCTCTCTCACGGCACATGAAGCCCGCCTCCTCTTGGACGCTGCCAAAGGAACAGACTTGGAGGCAGCGTGGCATCTACAGCTTCAGCTAGGACTCAGGCCGGGTGAAGTCCGA
>JARLGS010000569.1 GCA_031292695.1 Mycobacterium sp.
AGCGTTGGTTGCGCAACCGCGCCAGAATCCACCGCTCCACCACCAGCACGCCGACTTCCACTTTGGCCTTGTCGCGCGGCTTACGCACCCGGGTTGGCAAGATCGCGGTGCCGTAATGCGCCGCCATGTCGCGATAGGTCGGGTTGATGCCGGGCTCGTACCAATTCGCCCGGAGCACGCCGGCGCGAAGATTGTCGGGCACGATCTGTCGCGGCACGCCGCCGAGAAATTCCAGTGCCCGAACGTGCGAGCCAATCCAGTCCGGCAGGGTCTGGGTCCAACTCGCCTCGGCGTAGGTGTAGTTCGACGCTCCCAGCACGGCGACGAACACCTGCACGGTTCGTAGTTCGCCGGTGCCGCCGTCCACGACTTCGACCGTGTGCCCGGCGTAATCGACGAACAGCCGCTCACCGGCCGGGTGCACCTGGCGCATGGTGGGCGACAGCCGGCCTTCCCAGCCACGGTAGAGTTCGCACCAGCGGCTGTAGCCATACCCGGTCGGATGAAGGGTCCGGTATTCCTCCCAAAGCAATTGCAGCGTCACACCGGGACGCCGCAATTCGCGATGGATGGCCGTCCAATCGGGCTCGTCTTTGTGCCGCGCGCCCGGCCTGGAACCACCAGCCGGAGCGAAGAGCAGTGCCTCCAGCCCCTGGTCGGTCAGCGATGACGGCAATGGCCAGGTCAACCCAGCCGCGGCAACCCGGTCCAGGCACAGCCGCACGGTGCTGCGCGCCGTCTCAACCGCCATGGCGATCGCGCGCGATGAGGCACCACATTCGTATTTCAGTCGTAATATCTCACGCACGCGTCGCATCGACACTCTCTCGGCTGGCATCGGTCTCCCCCTCTCGCCCCTGACGAGACGGGAGACCGGTCACCTGCCCAGTGGTCGGGCAACGCCAACCCCTCAGGGGGTGGCCGACATCAGATTGGAATCGGTGGCCGACATCGCGTCGGAATCACCGGCCGACATCACATCGGAATGCCTGGCCGACTTGCCCCGGAATACGCAGTTGCCCTGTCATATTTGGGACCTCGGCGCTGGCGCTCTGCCCGATCGGATCGATTTGCATGATCGGGACTCTGCCGCGCGCCGACAGCAGCCAGCGACCGCTCCGCCGCTCGTCGCCATTCTCATGTAGAGAATCGAACTGCGGGTTTTGGTCGATGTCGTCCTGCGCGGCGC
>JARLGS010000063.1 GCA_031292695.1 Mycobacterium sp.
GAGGCCGCTGAGAACGAACTGTCGGCGGCGCTGGCGCGGGTCGATCCGGCGTCCATCCCCGTGACGCTGGTCGCCGAACTGGCCGATGCCGAAGCCCGGGTCCTGCTGGCCCGCCGGTTCCACAACGACGCCGTCCGCGACACTCTGGCGCTACGCGAACGACCGCTGGTGCGCTGGCTGCGTCTGGGCGGAACTGCCGCCATGCCTACCTACTTCGAGATCGTCGAACGGGCGTCGCGCCATGAGCCCGGCGTCGCTGGGCGGCGTACGTCAGCCCGGGTGGTGCTGTTGGACCAGAACGGCGAGGTGCTGCTGTTCTGCGGCTCGGATCCGGCCGCTGATCCGCTGCTTGCGCCGCGGTGGTGGTTCACCGTCGGGGGAGCGGTCGAACCGGACGAGGCACTGCCCGCCGCCGCGGCGCGGGAGATCGGCGAGGAGACCGGACTTCAGGTCGATCCGGCGGCCCTGACCGGTCCGGTGTGGCGGCGCGAAGCAGTGTTCGAGTTCAACGGGGCTGTGATCCGCAGCGAGGAATACTTCTTCGTGTACCGCACCTCACGCTTCGAGCCGGTGACGAGCGGCCACACCGCGGTCGAGCGGCAGTCGATCCACGGCCACCGCTGGTGCGATGCGGCCGTCATCGCGGAGCTGGCTGCCGACGGCCAGACGGTCTACCCGCTGCAGCTGGGTGAATTGCTCCCGCTCGCAGGAGAATTGGCCGACGGCCGGCCTGGCGCGACGGCGCCTGGCCGGGAGCTGCAGTCGATCCGATGATTTGCCGGTGGCCTGCGGGAATAACCGATTTGGCCGGGCCACTAGACTCGACACGTACGAGATTTCGGAGGAGATAGCAGTGGACACCGCAGCGCATAACAGCGGTCAGACGGGCACCGCCCGGGTCAAGCGTGGCATGGCCGAAATGCTGAAGGGCGGCGTCATCATGGACGTCGTCACGCCGGAGCAGGCCCGCATCGCAGAAGGCGCTGGCGCAGTAGCCGTCATGGCGCTGGAGCGCGTGCCCGCGGACATTCGCGCCCAGGGCGGGGTGTCGCGGATGAGCGACCCCGACATGATCGAGGGCATCATCGACGCGGTCACCATTCCGGTCATGGCCAAGGCGCGCATCGGGCACTTCGTCGAGGCGCAGATCCTGCAGAGCCTGGGTGTGGACTACATCGACGAGTCCGAGGTGCTGACCCCGGCCGACTACACCAACCACATCGACAAGTGGAAGTTCACCGTGCCCTTCGTGTGCGGTGCCACCAACCTGGGCGAGGCTCTGCGCCGGATCACCGAAGGCGCGGCGATGATCCGCTCCAAGGGCGAGGCCGGTACCGGTGACGTGTCGAACGCCACCACCCACATGCGCAAGATCGGCGGTGAAATCCGTCGGCTCACCTCGTTGTCCGAGGACGAGTTGTATGTTGCGGCAAAGGAATTGCAGGCACCGTACGACTTGGTGGTCGAGGTGGCGCGGGCCGGCAAGCTGCCGGTCACGCTGTTCACCGCAGGTGGCATCGCCACCCCGGCTGACGCCGCGATGATGATGCAGCTCGGTGCCGAGGGCGTGTTCGTCGGTTCGGGCATCTTCAAGTCCGATGACCCACCGGCCCGGGCCGGGGCGATCGTGGAGCCCACGACGCACTGGCAGGACCCCGAGCGGGTGGCCGAGGCCTCCCGGGGCCTCGGCCCGGCGATGGTCAGCCTGGA
>JARLGS010000570.1 GCA_031292695.1 Mycobacterium sp.
ACCGACGCCGACGCAGCGCGGGCGCACGCTGCCACGCTGCAGGCAGACGGCCGCACTGCGTTGGTCCAGCCGTATGACGCGGGGATAGCGGCCGGGGAGACCGCCCTGGTGTTTCTCGCCGGCAGGCAATCGCACGCCTTCATCAAGGGGCCGCTGTTGCCAGCGCCCGGTGGCAGCCTGGCGATGGACGAATCCGGCACCTACGCCGAGGAGCAATTGCTACCGGCCGACCCGGAGTTCGAGTTGTGGGACGTCGGGTACGCGGCGCTGGTTGCGGCGGCGGCGCATCTGGGCCTCGAGCCGACGGAGTTCTTGTACGCCAGGGTCGACATCATTGGTGACCGGACGGATCCGCGGCTGCTGGAATTGGAACTGGTTGAACCGTCGCTGGGCTGGCGCCAACTGGGCGAGACCGAACGTGTGCTGGCACAACGGCAGTTCGCGCTGGGCGTGCAGTCAGCCCTGGACCGACTCGGCCTCGGTCCGCTGTCTCATCGACGCCCATAGCGCCGCGGTACAGGCCGTGCACGTCGCCGCCCCGGCCACGTGCAGCGTCACCAACACCGCGGGCACGCCGGTGAAGAACTGCACCACCCCGATCGTGCCCTGCGCGCACACCACCGCGACCAGCACCAGGAGGCGTTTGCGCACAGATGCTGGTGCGGTGACGGCGGCCAGGCCGAACCCCAGACCAACCAGCAGCGCCAGGTAAATCCACAGCAGTGACGAGTGCGCGTGCACCAGCGTGGTGATCTCCACCTGCAGCCGCGCCACCGGGCGTTCGGCGCTCTTGTCGCCGGCGTGCGGCCCGGCGCCGGTCACCAGCGTGCCCGTCACCAGCACGAGCGACAGTACCGCCGCGCTCAGCGCGGTCAGGCCGCGCAGCGCCTTGGGCACCGACGGGCGCGTCACTCCGTGGTCAGGCTCGCCGATCTTCACGTACAGCAGTACCGCCAGCCACACCATCAGCATCGACGCCACGAGGTGGATCGCGACGGTCCACCAGAGCAAGCCGGTGAGGACCGTGATGCCGCCCATCACGGCCTGCAGCACCGTAGAGGCCGGCATCAGCCATGCGTAGACCAGCACTTCCCGTCGGCGTCGCGCGCGGGTGACGGCCAGCACCGCGGCAATCGCGGTGATCACCACTGCGAAGGTGATCATCCGGTTGCCGAATTCAACGGCTTGGTGGATCCGGGGCACCGCCGGGTGGGCGACCGGCACGAAACTGCCCGGGAAGCACTGGGGCCAGGTCGGGCAACCCAGGCCGGACGCGGTTACCCGGACGACCGAACCGGTGACGGCGATGCCCGCCTGGGTCAGGACGACGAGCGCGGCGATCAGCCGTTGCACGTGCAAGCTTGGGTCGGGGAGTAGGTCAACCAGGCGGCGGAACACGGTCCAAGCGTAGGCGACCGTTAACTACCGCTCGTAGTAGAGGGTTGCGTGCCGGGTCAGTTGAACCGGAACCAGCGCATCGCGGCGAGCGTGGCCAGCACGCCCCAGGCGACCAGCACTCCCACGCCGAACCAGTCCACCGAAAGCGTCATTGCCTGTGTCAGTGCCTCAGTAAGTGCGCCCGACGGCGTCAGCCGGGCTACCCAGCGCAACGCCGACGGCACCAAGTGGTGCTCGATGGTCAGGGCGCCGAGCCCGGCCAGCATGAACCACAGCAGGTTCGCCAGGGCCAGGACGATCTCGGCCTTCAAGGTGCCGCCCAGCAGGAGGCCCAGCGCGGCGAACGCGAAGGTACCCAGCGCGATGATCACCGCGCCGAGCAGCAGGCCCAGGAGGTCCGGCCGCCAGCCCAGCGCAATACCGATGGCGCCCAACAGAATCGACTGCAGGAACACGGTAGTGACCACGGCCAGCGCCTTGCCGGCGATGATGCCCCACACCGGAAGTGCGGTGGCGCCCAGGCGCTTGAGCGCACCGTAGCGACGATCGAAGGCGACGGCGATGGCCTGCCCGGTGAACGCGGTGGAGATCACCGCCAGTGCCATGATCGGCGGGGTGAAGGTGGCTGCTCGGTGGTCGCCGAACGAACCAAGTGGCAGCAGGGTGAGTCCGATCAGCAGGGTGATCGGGATGAACATCGTGAGCAGCAGCTGCTCGCCGTTGCGCAATAATAGCTTGAGCTCCAGGCCGTATTGCGCGGCCAGCATGGCGGGCACCGGCGCGGGACGCGGGTCCGGGGTGAAGGTCCCGGGGGCGAACCGATTCGTCTCGGTACTCATGCGCGATCCGCCTGCACTACTCGCTGGATGCTCATGACCGCAGCTCCCGTCCGGTGAGGTCGAGGAACACATCCTCGAGGCTGCGCTGCTCGACGCGCATGTCGGTGGCCAGCACGTTGAGCCGGGCGGCCCACGCGGTGACGGTGGCCAGCACCTGGGGATCGATGTGCCCTTCGACCAGGTACTGCCCGCCGGCGGTCTCGGTGGCGCCGTACCCCTCGGGCAGCGCCGAGATCAGCAGCGACAGCTCAAGCCGAGGCGGCGCGATGAACCGCAGTTGGTTCTCGGCACCGCTCTGCATCAGGTCGGCAGGCGTGCCGGCCGCCACCGCGAAGCCGTGGTCGATGATGACGATCCGGTCGGCCAGTTCCTCGGCCTCGGTGAGCTGGTGAGTGGTGAGCACCACGGTCACGCCGTCGCGGCGCAGGCCCTCGATCAGCTCCCACACCACGATCCGGGCGTGGGCGTCCATGCCGGCGGTGGGTTCGTCGAGAAACACCAGTTCGGGGCGTCCGACGATGGCACAAGCCAGTGCCAGTCGCTGCTGCTGCCCGCCGGACAGCCGCCGGTAGGTGGTCCGGGCGGCATCGGTCAGGCCGAGCGTGTCCATCAGCCACTGTGGGTCCAGGGGGTCGGCGGAGTACGCCGCGACCAGATTGAGCATTTCGCCGGCTTTGGCGGCCGGGTAGCCGCCGCCGCCCTGCAGCATCACACCGATGCGTTCCCTCAGCTTGGCGTTGTCGGCGGTGGGGTCGAGTCCCAGGATCGAGATCATTCCGGAGTCGGGCTTGATGAAGCCTTCGCACATCTCGATGGTGGTGGTCTTGCCTGCGCCGTTCGGTCCGAGCAGGGCCAGCACCTCGGCGCGCTGCACCTCTAGGTCGAGGTTGTTGACCGCCTGGGTGTCGGCATAGCGCTTGCTGACGCCGCGCAGCAATACAGGCGTCTCACCGGAACTCACGGGGATTCAGCGTAAGCGTCGGACCTGGCAGTGGCGGTACCAGGGGCGGTAGCGCCGCCGGATTCCGGCAGCGCACGCCACGGCAGGCGATTGCGGGTCAGCGCGATCAGCAACAGCACGATCGCGGTACTGGCCAGGGTGGCGTCCAGGATTTGGAACAACGCGAACCGGTCGCCGTTGGCGGTCGGGCCGAACACCCCGACGATGAACGTCACCACGATGGTGGTGCCGCGGAATCCGGGCCGAGTCGCCCAGGCGGCGAGCGGAATGATCGCCCACAGCAGGTACCACGGCTGCACCACCGGAAACAGCAGCACCGTCGCACCCATCGCGACGCCGAGCCCACCCACCGGATGCAGCCGGCCCCGCAGCACCGACAGCAGCAGCCAGGTGACCAACACCGCGATGATGAAGACGCCGATCGCACGGGTCAGTCCGAGCACCGCGGTGGTGTGGTCGCCCAGCCCCAGCAGAATGCCGACCTGCCCGGTGCCCAGTGCGATCAGCGTCGGCGGCGACATCCAGGACCGCACGACGTTGGCCGTGCCCAGGGTGAACAGCCAGCCGAAGCCCAGGCCGCTGGCCCAGCCGACGACCGCCATCACCGCCAGCGCGACCAGGCCGAGCGGCACGCACGCTCGGAAGAAGGCCTTTACTGTGCCGCCCAGTCGGCGGGCCAGCGCCATCGACACGAAGCCCAGCGCCAACAGGGACGGGAGTTTGATCTGTGAGGACAGCGCGATCAGGACCGTGCCGATGAGCAGCATGGCCATTGGCCGCCACCCCGCCCAGTCGTCCCGGTGCAACGGCCAGTGCACCGGATGCGGGATGAGGGGGCGGCTGGCATCGACGCCACGCAGCGCGAATTCGGTGCCTGCCAGCATCAACCCGAGCATCGGCGCCTCGTTGTGAATGCCTGCGATGAGGTGCATGAAGAGCAGGGGATTGCACGGTCCCAACCACAAGGCGCTGACTTCGGCGACGCCGCAGCGGCGCGCCAGCCGTGGGGTGGCCCAGACCGTGGCGGCGACGCCGAGCAGCACGACCAGCCGGTGTGCGAGCACCCCGGCGACGATGTTGTCGCCGGTCAGCTCGGAGATGCCCCGGCCGATCCAGAGGAACAACGGTCCGTAGGGCGCCGGTGTGTCGCGCCACAAGCTGGGCACGGACTGCGTGAAGACGTGGTCCAGCCCGAGGCCGGGGGCCGGGCCGACGCGGTACGGATCGAGACCGATGCGGGCGATCTGGCTCTGGGCCAGGTACGAGTAGACATCCTTGCTGTACATCGGCGGGGCGATCAGCAGCGGCAGCGCCCAGAGCATCAGCGTCTGGTCCAGCTGGCTGCGGGACATCCGGCGGCTGCCGAGCGCGAAACGGCCCAGCATCAGCCAGGCCAGCGCCATCATCACGGCGCCGGTGGTGGTCATGGTCAGCGAGACCGTCTGGATGCGGGACGGCAGATTCAGCAGGCGGACCCCGAACGTCGGGTCCTGCATGACGGGTCGGGCTCCGGCGCCCAGCGCGCCGATGGCCATCAGGACCGTTCCGGTGGCGCCGAAGCGCCGGGTGCGGCGCAGCGAGACGACCTCGCCAGCGTTCAGCGGCGAGCCGACGGAGGGTTCGTCGGCATGCCAATGCGCGACGGCCGTGCTGAGATGCGGTAGGCGGTCGGGCATCAGAGCAGAGTAGCCGGATCGGTCGTACGGAATCCCGGACGCTTTGCCCGGAATCCGGACATTTCGTTCGGGTTCGGCAACTTCATCGGTGATAAGGGTTACCTTCCTAGATTCGGGTTCCGAATTCCGTCACAATGGTGTTGTGAAATTGCCGTCCGAAGCGCTCGGAGCTGTCGGCACCGCCACTGCGGTGACGTCGGCTGCGGCTGTCTCAGACGGTCACACCCGGTCGGCCATCGTGCAGTTGCTGCTCGAGGGAGCCGTCACTGCAGGTCAGATCGGCGAGCACCTCGGTATTTCTGCCGCGGGGGTGCGGCGTCACCTCGATGCGCTGATCGACGCCGGCGACGCCGAATCCAGCGCCGCAGCGGCCTGGCAGCACAACGGCCGGGGCCGGCCCGCCAAGCGGTACCGGTTGACCGCCGCCGGGCGCGCCAAGCTCGGCCACACCTACGACGACCTGGCCGCGGCCGCTATGCGGCAGCTGCGGGAGATCGGTGGCGATGACGCCATCCGCACCTTCGCCCGGCGTCGCATCGACTCGATTCTGTCCGGCGTCACCGCCACGCCCGACATCGCCGATACCGCGGACCAGCTGGCCGCGGCGCTGACCGAGGCCGGCTACGCCACCACGACCACCCCGGTCACCGGGCCGATCGGCGGGGTGCAGATCTGCCAGCACCACTGCCCGGTCTCGCACGTCGCTGAAGAGTTCCCCGAACTATGCGACGCCGAACGGGAAGCGTTCGCCGAGGTACTCGGCACCCACGTGCAACGCCTGGCCACCATCGTCAACGGTGATTGCGCGTGCACCACGCACGTCCCGGTCACGCCGGAACACGCAGCGTCAACTTCCTCTGCAGCCATCCACCCCGCGACCCAAGAAGAAGGAGTGTCGCAATGACGACCACCCCGGAACAGTTGACCCAGGAGGAAACCATTGCCTCCCTGGGGAATTACGACTATGGCTGGTCGGACTCCGATGTTGCGGGGGCCAGTGCTCAGCGTGGTCTGTCCGAGGCCGTGGTGCGGGATATCTCGGCGAAGAAGAGCGAGCCCGAGTGGATGCTCGAAATGCGCCTGAAGGCGCTGCGCACGTTCGACAAGAAGCCGATGCCGAATTGGGGCTCCAACCTCGAGGGCATCCACTTCGACAACATCAAGTACTTCGTGCGCTCGAGCGAGAAGCAGGCCGCAACCTGGGACGACCTGCCGGCTGACATCAAGAACACCTATGACCGGCTCGGCATCCCCGAGGCGGAGAAGCAGCGTCTGGTCTCCGGTGTCGCCGCGCAGTACGAGTCCGAGGTGGTCTACCACTCGATCCGTGAGGACCTCGAGGCACTGGGCGTGATCTTCCTCGACACCGACT
>JARLGS010000571.1 GCA_031292695.1 Mycobacterium sp.
CGACGTAGGCGCCGGCGCAGCCAAGTGGTGCCTCAGCATCATTGACAACCTGCCGTCAGTCACCGCCAGCGCCGGCCACAGCGGCACCTTTGTTCAGGGTGCTACCAGCCAGCCCATCACGCTCGACATCACCAACAACGGCACTGGCTCCACCGGCGATCCCGGCGGCTCCAATCCGCTCACCGTCGTCGACACTTTGCCCACTGGCCTCAATCTCGCCAGCAGCTCAGGCACCGGCTGGTCCTGCTCGGGCACCACCACCGTCACCTGCACCAACGATAGCGCCGTCGCCCAAAGCGCCGGCTACCCGGAACTCACTTTGGATGTGAACGTGGCAGACAGTGCCACCCCCGGCAACGTGAACAACTCCTTCTCCGTGTCTGGCGGCGGTGCCAACTCGACCACTTCCAACACCGATGTGATCAACATCGAACCGGCCGCGGTTCTTGCCATCCAGGTCACCCACACTTGGACCTTCACCCAGGGCTCCACTGCAGAGTGGGACATTACCGTCAGCAACACGACCTCCGGCGGCTCCACTATCGGAACAACAACTGTCTCCGACACGCTCCCTTCGGGATACACCTTGAACGCCTCTTCCGGCCTTGGCTGGACCTGTGGCGGCGTCGGCACAGTAACCTGCACGAGCACTTCGTATGTCTCCGGCGGCAGCAGCTTCCAGACCATCCAACTGACGGTCAATGTGCCGACTACCTCGCCCATTTCGGTGACCAACACAGCGTCGGCTTTTGGCGGTGGCGACCTCACCCACACCAATTTGGGGACCGCAGTATCGGGAAGCGACACCGTGACTGTGGTGCAGGTTCCGCTGGTCACTCTGTCGGCCACCAGTCTTTCGTACGGCTCGGTGGACGTTGGCTCAACAAGTAGTTCGCATTCGGTGACGATGACCAATACAGGATCCGCGACGTTGACGATTTCGAGCATTGCGTTGACAGGGGCAAATGCGTCGCAATTCGTGTTCGCCAACAACTGCGGGACGAGCCTGGCGGTCGGAGCAAGCTGCACGATTCACGGGCACTTCGCACCAACAGCTACCGGCGCAGCCAGCGCGGCCGTAACCATCACTGACAACGCGGCCGACTCA
>JARLGS010000572.1 GCA_031292695.1 Mycobacterium sp.
GGCGGGGGCGGTGGCAACGGCGGCCTCCTCTCCGGCAACGGCGGCTTCGGCGGCACCGGCGGCAACTCCTTGAATCCCGGCGGCAACGGCGGGGCCGGCGGCAACGCCGTGCTGATCGGCAGTGGCGGAAATGGCGGTAACCCCGGGACTGGCGCGACCCTGGGCACGCCCGGCGTCGGCGGCAAAGGCGGGCTGCTCGGCGCACTCGGGAATAACGGGGCGGCAGCGTTTCATCAGCCGTTTATGCAGCCCCTGGACGCTATTGCGGGCTCGGTTACCAGCGATATGCAGGGCTAGATTACGACTTAATTCTTTTTGTTCTCACCAATTTTCACTATCTTTGACGAAATACCTCAGGAACTTGCCCTAATAATTGCTCTGCTTCTCTTGTTGTGACTTGCTTGAGCAATGAGCGGGCCCGCCGCCACACGTGATCAGGCCGTTCCAGAGGAGAGCAGGCGCGGCCCGATCATTCAGACGCCGCATAGCGCGGTTTGGTTCCCAATGGTGCCGATGGGTATTTCCCCTTAGGGATTGTCGAGGCACCTCCGCGAGCCAGGGCCCACCGACGTGTGTGAGGTTTCCGGACAAGTACATGTGCCCGACTGATGGGCCTCCGCCCGGCCCGGAGTGGACAACTCCGGGCCGTTGGTATCCGGGAACCTAAAGACCGCAAGTGCGAGTGTGGTATCGGCCCGGTCGACGAATACGGGTGGAGTGAGCACGTGGCCGACGAGTTGGCCCGCACTGTCAGCCCGACAAGGTGAAACGCTTAGTCAGCGACTCTTTTTGGGGCATAGGATGGCCGTCGCCGTGCGATATATGTGCGACCCGTAGCCACCACTGGCCAGCACTCACCAGCACTTCGCTTCAGAGTCGGGTGAAAAGCTGGGTACGTTCTGAATCATGGCCTTGAGCGAACGCGACAGAGAATCCATGAGGATGGCTAACGGCGTCCTCATGGAGTGGATCAGCGGCCACCCCGACGACTTCTCAGTCCAAGAAGCCCTGAGCCGCTACGACGAGCCTGATGCAGCGGCCATGGTCCTCGGCGGGCTCATCCCGATAGCGGGCACCGTGGTGCAGACACTTGCGAAGCGAATGGGGGCGACACCGGAAAGCATCCTTCAAGGGATTGCCAGGGGGCTCGCTTGAGCTGCGCGCAAGGGTCGTCACGAGTCGATGTCGACACCGGCAGGCGACGGCGCGACGGTGCCGTCAGTGGCCACGGCACCACCGCCGGGCCGCTAGGCTTTGCTAGAGGTAGGTCGGGACAAAGCAATGATCCGTGGACTTGTGATTGGCGTTGCGATCGCCGCTTCGGCTATCGGAAGTGCCCCCATCGCAATTGCGGATGACGTTCCGGGTATGCGTGACAACGCCGTGCTTGGCGCACCCTGTGACAACGGAAAAGAGTTCAAGTACATCTACGGTCACGGCCCTAACGGCGAGACGCTTGCATGCGTCGATGACGTGTGGGTGGAGTCCGTGCCGCTCGTCGGAGTTCGCCAGATTGGCTCCTCATGCAGCGGATCATGGGCAGCCCAGGCACCCGATGGGCGGCCACTGATCTGCATCGTCGGTCTGGGCTTCCAACCCGGTCCCTAACTTTGCTGCTGGTGGCGGTGCGTTTGAGCCGCTACTTGCTGGCGCCGGAACCCGGCCGCAGTACCGGGGGCAATTGCGCCGACACGCAATAACACGGTTCCAACAGGTAACGGAAAATCGGCACTACGGTCGTTAAGTCGAGTGCGCGCCGGGCGGCGCAGCCGAGACGCGCGCTACCGCCGATGAGTACCGGCACGCGCGAAGCCAAAGACGAGCCGCAGTGGCTCGATGTGATGCACGCGCCGTTTGGATCGCGGCCGTGGCTGGGGCGTAGGAGGCTGTGACGATGTCCGGTGCCGATGAATCAGCGCCAACCGATCGGTTGGCGGGCCTGGATAGGCAGGAGCGGGCGGCTTGCTTGATCGCGGAGCGCGTTCTGGGGGCCGAAGCAACGCCGTGGGATGTCAATGGCCGCCAGGGCGCGGTCGATGCGATGTTTTTGACGCTGCCAGGCGACCGCACCGCGGCGTTCGAGGTCACGAACCTGGCTGGCGACGGCGCGCTAGATACCGTGGGCGCGCTCTCAAGCGGCAAATACAAATGGCCGCTAACCGGTGACTGGTTCTGGACGATCAACGTCCGCTTCGCGAGGGACCTGGAGAAGCTCAACCGCTGTTATCCGAATATCATCCGCATCTGCGAACAAGCAGGCGTGGCCCACCCCAACTATCAGCTTGGCTGGTCGCCATCGGACCACCCTGATATTCGGTGGCTTGTCCAGGAATCGTCGTGCGACATGATCGGTCACCCTGAATGCCCCGCGGCATCCATGGCGAACCCCGAGGCGATGGTGGTCCTGACCGCTAGCGGCGGTTGGATTGATGATTCGATGACCGGCTTCGCCGCCGCCCTCGGGGCGGCCTTTGACGGCACCCCGCACATTGCGCGGCATTTCAAGAAGCTGAAGAACGCCGACGCCGACGAGCGTCACCTGTTCATACCGCTTCACGGAACCGCTCTGCCGTTCAGTATCTTCACGGTCCTGCAGTTCGATGACCCGCTCCCGCCTGAGCCACCGCCGATCCCGGACTACATCACGCACCTGTGGTTGGCGCCGGACTCCTCGAAGCGCGTGCTGATCTGGACCCAGCCCGATGGCTGGCGCAACTTCTTCCCCTACGACTGACCTACCCGGCAGGCAAACCGGGTGGCCGGTGAAATTCCGGGCGCTAAGGCGTTGGCCGTCGTCTGCAGCGTATTGGCAGCGGCGCCCGCGCAGCGACCCAAAAATAGGGTCTGAACTGCGATGATACTTGGTGCGCGGTACTGGGATTGAACCAGTCAACGCGCGCTTCTTCGCAGCTTATGTCGGGTGTGCGACACGAATGTAGGTGCTCTGGATAGCGGCTGGTCGCGCGGTAGTCTGGTTGTTGTATAAACAACCAGACCAGGGAGGATGGGGATGGCCGATCTGTCGCTCGGTGATCTGGAGGCGCAGCGGGACCGGTTGTACGAACAGTTGGCCGCGACCGGCGACTTCCGGCGCGGCTCGATCAGTGAGAACTACCGCCGCTGCGGGAAACCGAACTGCGCGTGCGCGCAGCCGGTTCATCCCGGTCACGGGCCGCGGTATCTGTGGACCCGCACGGTGGCGGGTCGGGGCACCAAGGGGCGGCAGCTGTCAGCGACCGAGGTGCAGAAGGTGCGCGGCGAGTTGACGAACTACCAGCGGTTCGCCGAGGTGTCCGAGGAGATCGTGCGGGTGAACGAAGCCATCTGCGAGGCACGCCCACCCGGTGCGGCCGACACCGTTTCGTCCGCGGCCGACACGGAGGCCGAAAAGGGGGCTCCGTGACGAGCTCGAGGCGCAGTTCGCGGCCGAGGTAGACCGGCTGGCCGAACTGGCAGTTGGCTCGCTGGGCGCCTCCGGGGAGGGCCTGGCGGCAGTCGAGCTGGCGATCCGCACGGCGATGACGCGGCTGGGTGGTTGCCTGCTGGGCAAGTTGCTGGGCGCCGACACCGGGCACCGTGGGCCCCGAATCGACTGCGGTGCAGGCCATCTCGCCGAGTTCGTCGCCTACCGGACCAGGATCATCGAGACCGTACTGGGGCCGGTCGCGGTGCGGCGCGCCTACTACCACTGCGGCGGGTGTGGTCGCGGTGTCGTGCCGCGCGACGACCAGCTCGGGGTCGGGCAGGCGTCGCTCTCGCCCGGACTACGCAAGATGACCGCGCGCGTCGGTGCGGCCGCCCCGTTCGCCGCCGCCGCTGACCTGCTGGCCGAACTGGCGGGAATCCAGTTGAACACCAAGCGGATCGAACGCTGCGCCGAAGCCGACGGCGCCGCCGCCGCACAGCGCATCCAGGCCGAGTCGACCGCCCTCGCGCGCCGGCGGATCAGTGTGCTGCCGCCGGCGGTGGTGCCGGACAAGCTTTACATCGCCATCGACGGCACCGGGGTGCCCATGGTGCCCGCCGCCGTCGCCGGCCGCGCCGGCAAGGCACCTGACGGACGCGCCCGTACCCGAGAGGTCAAACTCGCCTGCCTGTTCACCCAGACCACCATCGACGAGGCCGGCCGACCGGTGCGCGACCCGGACTCCACCAGCTACCTGGGCAGCTTCGCCCCCGCCGACCAGTTCGCCACCCTGGTGCACGCCGAAGCCCGCCGCCGCGGGGCCGACCACATCCGCCAGCTGGTCGTCCTCGGCGACGGTGCGCCCTGGATCTGGAACCTCGCCACCGCGATCCTGCCCGAAGCCACCCCGATCGTGGACCTCTACCACGCCCGCGAACACCTGCACCCCTCGCCGCCGGCCTCACCGGCGCACTCGGCGACGAGCACCCGGACTGGCTGGCTGCCCGCCTGGCCGACCTCAACAACGGCGACATCGAAACCCTCGTCACCGAGACCGCCCGACTGCACCCGCACCTGCCCGACGACACCACCCGCGCAACCGCAAAAGCGCTCACGTACTTCCAGACCAACGCGCACCGGATGCGCTACGCCTACTTCCGCGAACACGGCATGTTCGTCGGCTCCGGAGTGGTCGAAGCCGGCTGCAAGGCCATCGTCGGGCAGCGACTGAAACTGTCCGGCATGAGCTGGAACACCCCCGGCGCCACCGGCATCCTCACCCTGCGTTGCCAACAAGCCAGCGGCCGCTTCGACCAAATCTGGCAACACCCGCATTACCAGACCGCCGCCGCCACGGCCTGACCTCCCGCGAATCAAGATCAAATCCGATCTACCTGCAAATATGTCGCACACCCTACCGCCATCAAAGTCGGCCACATCGCGTGCCACGGCCAGTAGGGTCATCGTTTGACCTGACTAACTGACCTCGTGAGTTGAAAGCTCGGCCCAATGACCGAACAGCAGCCTGTTCCGCCGCCCGGCGTTTATCCACCGCCCCCACCGTCCGGGGGTTATCAACCGCCTTCGCCGGGCGCGGGGTGGCCGCCGCCCCCAGGCCAACCGGTCGATGACCTGCCGACGGAGGCCTATGCCTCCTGGATCAGGCGTGTCGGCGCCTACCTCATCGACTACATTCTGTTGTTGATCGCCGGAGCGATCGCTGGAGCGATCGCTGGAGCGATCGAGAGCATGTCCTGCACAACCGAGTCGTGCGGCGGCTGGTCGGTCATGGGACGAATCATCCATGCGGTCTTGTATCTGGCGCCGCTGGCGTTCTTGATCTGGAACGAGGGCTACCGCCAAGGCACCACCGGCTCGAGCATCGGCAAGTCGGCGCTGAAGTTCAAGGTGGTCAGCGAACGCACCGGTGAGCCCATCGGCTTCGGATTGTCGGTCGTGCGCTACTTCGCCCACTTCATCGACTCCATCATCTTCGGCATCGGCTACCTGCTGCCGTTGTTCACCGCCAAACGGCAGACGATCGCCGACATGATGATGAGCACGGTCTGCCTGCCTAACGAACCGCCATCGGCGCGACGCAGCCGCACACCGCGACGCAGCCGCACACCGCGACCGAGAATCCGGATGGCACTCGGCGTCGTGGTGCTCGCGAGTGCGGCCACCCTCACCGTGCTGGTCTGTCTGGCGAGCACGGGCACTTTCGGCACTTTCAGCACGAGCGACGGGTCGTACCCCAACTACGGCCCTGGGTACTTTCTGGAACCATATATCCAAGCGGCCCTCGTTCCGCCATTGTGGACCGCCGGAATCTTAATCTTGCGGCGGTACTACGGCTGGACGTATGCACTTGTTCCGATTGCCGGCATCGTCGCGATCATCATATTTGCGCAAGGTCGATATGACTGGGACTGGGAAAATAATTACTTTGCGTTCCTAGCGTGCGTTTTCGTAACGACCGCGGTATGTGTGCTTATCGCAAGGGGCATCACCCGTTCTGTCGCGGCACGACAAGGCGAGGCGGCGGCGTACCGGGAGCGCAAGGCGGCCCGCCAGCAGCGGTTGGCGCCGACTTTGCCACCGCCGGGCTGGTACCCGGATCCGGCCGGCGATCCCCGACGGCAGCGCCGCTGGGACGGCCGCCAGTGGACCGAGCAATGGCAATACTGGGACGACACACAGTGGACATCGCTACCGTCGTGACGGCGCGCTGGTGTTGCGGCCCATACCAGCCCATCTGGCGCAGACCGCACAACTAGACCGCCGCCACAGCCTGACCACCCACGAATCAAGATCAGATCCGATCTACCTACAAATCCGATCTACCTACAAATATGTCGCACACCCGTTTATGTCTGCTGTCCGGCGCCGTGTCGGTTCGTTCCCGTAAAATGACCTTGCTTCACGAGATGCCGTCGCCAAGCTCCGACTTGACGGCACGCCAACCCCACGCTCGTTGGGTGGCTCGGATGACGAAGCGGCCGACAC
>JARLGS010000573.1 GCA_031292695.1 Mycobacterium sp.
GTAGTTGACGTCGTAAAACTGAGCCGAATCATATTTGGCGCGTGCGGTATTGAAACTTTCCAGGCCGCGTGACCAAGTCTCCATCGCGTCGGCACCGATCTGCGCGCCGGCGAATGTGGTCGACCAACCATCGGCGGTGTGCTGCGCCAGCGAGCACATCGAGGCCATGATCGTCTCGACGGGGCGATGCGTCTGGATGACGAGAGCGTCCGGATAAGTCGTCATCAGCGCATCCAGTGCGAACAGGTGGCTCGGGTTCTTCAGCACCCACCGCTTGTCGGCGTCGTTGAGCCCGATCAGCTGAAGGTTCTTGCGGTGCCGGCGATACGACGGCGTCCAGTCCTGGCGGGACAACCACTCCGCGTAGCTGGGCAGGTGCGCCAGCGTCTCGTAGGACACCGAATGCAGCGACTGGCGCAGCAGCTGCCAGCACTCCTCCAGCTCGTACGCGGCCATGAAATGTAGGCCGGTGTAGTCCGGGTTCTCCTGATGGTGCCGGGTGAACTGCGCGTCGAGCCGGCGGTAAAACGGGTTGGATTCCCACGTTTCGCGGGGCGGTCGCGGCTGCGGGAACTCGGCCAGCCACAGGTGCAGGCCCTGGTGCGCGGGGTCGGCGCCGAGTAGCCGGTGTAGCGCCGTAGTGCCGGTGCGCACCAGCCCGGTGACGAAGATCGGCCGTTCGATCACTACGTCGGCGTGCTGCGGGTATTGCTTCCACGCGGATTCCGACAGCAGCCGGGCCACCAGCGCGCCGCGCAGGAAGAACCGGTTCATCTTGCTGCCCAACACCGTAAGGCCGGCCTCGCGCCGGTAGGAGTCCAGCAGCACCTCCAGCGCTTCGACGTAGTTGTCGTCGTCAGTGCCAAAGTCGTCGAGCCCGACGAGCTTGGCGGCCGACGCACGCAGCTCGTCGACCGTGCCGACGTCGGTTCGATCGGTCATCAGACGTGGTACTCCCCGCAGTTGACGTCCAGGGTCTGGCCGGTGATGCCGCTGGACAGGTCACTGGCCAGGAACATGATCGCCGACGCCACCTCATCCTCGGTGGGCAGGCGCTTGAGGTCGGAGTTCGCCGCGGTGGCCTGGTAGATCTGGTCCACCGTGGTGCCGTACTTGCCGGCCTGGTGCTCGAAGTAGGCCTGCAACGTGTCACCCCAGATATAGCCCGGGGCAACGGAATTAACCCGGATGCCCTTTTCCCCCAGCTCGGTGGCCAACGACTGTGACATGGCCAGCAGGGCGGACTTGGCCATCTTGTAGGCACCGTACTTGGCCTGCGAGTGGCGCAGCACCATGGAGTTGACGTTGACGATCGAACCGTGCGATGCCTCCAGCGCCGGGGTCAAGGCCTGGATCAGCCGCAAAGCGCCGAGCGCGCTCAGTTCGATGGCGTCGCGGATGTGCTGAAAGCTGGTGCCCGCCAACGGTTTCATCGACGGCACCCGGAACGCGTTGTTGATCAGCACGTCGACCTTGCCGTAGGTGGCCATCGTGGTCTCGACGAGGTAGCCCACCTCGTCGTCGTCGGTGATGTCGGCGCGTACCGCCAGGGCCTTGTGCCCGGTGTCGTTGAGCTGCTTGGCGAGCTCGTCCAACCGCTCGACCGTACGGGCCGCCAGCACCAGCTCGGCACCGTCGCGTGCACACCGATGCGCCAGCGTGGTGCCGAGCCCCGGTCCGACGCCACTGATGATGACCACCTTGTCCCTGAGCATGTCTGACATCGTCACCCCAGCATCCTTGCCGCGATCTGCTGCTGGCGCAGCGCGATTCGCGCGCGCCATTGATCGTCGGAAATCTTGTTGTGGTCGTAATACGGCAGCTTGGTCGGCACCGCGTCGAGGTCCACCAGTTCGACGGTGGGCCCGTCCGCGTCGGTCAGCTGGCGCGACACCCGCTGCCAGCGGAACTGCAGAAACCCGCGCCGGTGCCCGAGCGTTTCCACCCAGTTGGTCACCCCCGGATTCTGGTCGGCGACGACCATGCGCACCTTGCCGTCCGGATCCTGTTGGGCCTGCGTGTTGTTCAACGAGGTTTGGTGGTTGATGTAGTCCAGGGAGATGTA
>JARLGS010000574.1 GCA_031292695.1 Mycobacterium sp.
ACTTACGAAGCACTAGACCATCAGAACCCCAGGAAGGGCGAAACACCTAAAGTCTGCGGTGTTGGGTCTTCGGGCGGCTGTCGTCATCGGGTGAAAAATGGTCGGCGTTGACACCGCGGGCGGGCGCGCGTGCCGGTGTGACAGGGCCGGGTCCGGGGGGCAGGCGCGACGGCTGGCCGGGCTGCTGCGGCCAGTTGGGTCGGACCGGGGCGCCCTGCCAGGATTGCTCCTGGTGGGTTTCCCCGGCCCGCCCGCCGCACCCGGCGTGCGACTCTCACCGCACCGGGCGCTCCACGTGTCTTGCCCGCTGGGGTTAGCTGGTTGCCGGGACCGGCTGGGGTGCCCACGGGGCCGGTATGCTGCTGCCGCGGTAGCGGTAGCGGGTGACCGGCACGACTGACGCGCCGGTGAACCTGACTCCGTTGGCTGCGAACTGCCAGGTCCCGCGCACGCAGAAGCGGCGGCGCAGTGCTGGCATCCCGATACGGGAGCTCCCTTGTTTGTATTTCTGCCTTAGCCAGCGCATGATCCGGCCCCATGCGTGATGGTCGATCGCGCTGAACACGGCCTTGGAGACTCCGTGACGGTGGTAGTTCGCCCACCCGGCCAGGGTCCGGTTGATGCTCTGGATGAGCACATCCGGGTCCAGGTTCCGGGTTGACCTGTACGTCTTGGCTGAGATCTTGTCCTTGATGGCCTGGATGGCCGTCCGGGACGGGAACGTGCAGGCGTACTGCTTCGTCGTGCCCCGTGTCCGCATCCGGCGGATCGTGAAGGACAGGAAGTCGAAGCCCTCGTCGATGTGGACCACGCGGGTTTTCTCCTCAGCCAGCCGCAGCCCCATCGGGGCAAGCACGGCTGCTGCCTCCTCGCGCAGCGCCCCGGCGCGGGCGCGGGTGCCGTTGACCATGATGACGAAGTCGTCGGCGAAGCGGACCAGCCGCCACGTGCCCAGCCCTTGCTGCCTGCGCTTGGCCCGCTGCCATGTGGTGCCCATCTGCGTCTGCCACTGCCGGGTGAAGTGATCATCCAGCGCGGACAGCGCGATGTTGGCCAGCAGCGGGGAGAGTATCCCGCCGGCGGGGGTGCCCGTGTATGTCTCTTCCCGGTCACCGTCGGCCGTCATGATCCCGGCCTTGAGGAACGCCTTGACCAGCGCGAGCACCCGCTTGTCCTTGATCCTTGCCCGGAGCCGGTCCATGAGGGGGACATGCCCGATTTCGTCGAAGCATGCCCTGATGTCGGCCTCCAGGACCCACTCGTAGTTCCTCGGACGTGAGGCGAGGTAGTGGATCTCGGCTATCGCGTCGTGCGCGCGGCGGTTCGGGCGGAACCCGTATGAGCACGGCTGGAAGTCCGCCTCGAAGATGGGCTCGAGCACGAGCTTGAGGGCAGCCTGGACCACCCGGTCGGTCACGGTGGGTATCCCGAGCTTGCGGAGCTTGCCGCTCT
>JARLGS010000575.1 GCA_031292695.1 Mycobacterium sp.
AAGCCCGAGGGGCTGGAGCTGGTCTACGAATTGGCCAAGCGCTCGGACCTGGTGCTGCAGTGTTTCCGCGGTAACGCCGCCGAACGGGCCGGCATCGACGAGGCCAAGCTCAGGTCGGCCAATCCCGACCTGGTGGTGCTGGGCATGTCGGGCTACGGCACCGACGGCCCGTACGCCCATCGGTCGGCGTATGCGCCGTCGATCGGTGCGGCAGCAGGACTTTCGGTCATCGACAGTCGCGGCGCGGCGACGCCGCCGACGGACCTTGATGAAGCGCACCGTAGAGCGGTGACCCTCCATGCCGCCAGTGCGGTGCCGGCGGTGCAGTCAGACGGCATCGCTGCCCTGGGGGTGGCGTCTGCACTGCTGGTCGGTCTGTACGCCAAGCGCCGCGGGATCTCACTTCCGCACCTGACTGCTTCGATGTTCGGTACCGCGCTGCAGGCAGCGATCAATCACAACACCGGATATGCCGGGCGGCCGTCGATCGAATCCGCCGATGATCAGTTCTACGGCCTGAACGCTCTCTACCGGATGTACAAGGCCGCTGACGGCTGGGTATTTCTGGCGGCGCCGCTGGCCCGAGAATGGCCCGCGCTCGCCAAGGCGATGGCGCCGTACGTGGATCTGCACGTCGACGAACGGTTCGCCGGTGAGGTGTCGCGGGCCGAACACAGCGAGGCCTTGATCGAGGCCTTGACACCGGTATTCGCCACGAAGACGGCATCGGAATGGGAGCAGGAACTCACATCGCAGGACGTCGGTTGCGTCGAAGTGGCGGAACGCAATTCGGAACTTCTGCTGCAGACCGATCCGTTCTTCGAAGCGGGCTATTCGGTTGCGGCGCACAGTCCGATTTTCGAGGAACATCGCCGACTGGCTCCGCTGTGTCGGTTCTCCCGATCGCGGACGAAGGCCGACGCGGGCTGCACCGTCGGCCAGCACACCGATGTGGTGCTGCGTGAGATGGGGCTCGATGCCGACCGGATCGCGGCCCTGCGGGCCGCCGAAGTGATCGGCGGCGGGAGCTGAGCCGATCAGTCGCCGGTCAGCAGCCCGCGTGTCTCATACGACACCGGGGCCGTCAGCATGCCGACCCAGGCGTCGACGTAGTTGTGCAACTGGGCCTCGGCCAACCCGTGACCGGAGCGCGCTGCAGCCGCCAGCACATTGATCAGGCTGGTGTACAGCTGGAACGTCCGGCCGCGCCGGATCCGCTCGGGCAGGTCCTGCAGCGCCGCGTCGACAAGTTCCTCCAGTCTGTCCTGGGTCCAGTCGTCCTCGAGATGGTCCGGCCAGTAGTCGCTACGTGCCCGGGGATCCTC
>JARLGS010000576.1 GCA_031292695.1 Mycobacterium sp.
CCGTCGCGCTGGCGGCGAACGACCTCAAGATCACGATCACCGACGACACGCCGGTAACCGCCGCCGCGTCGGGCAGCGTGTTCGAGGCCGGGCTGACATCGCCGACCGATCCCTACGGCACAGGCAGCGCAGCCGGCGCGCAGGCCGATCCGACATCGGCGAGCGGCACGATCGTCCATTTCGGCGCCGATGGCCCGGCCGCGCCGACGAGCGCGACGGAGACGGTGCTGGCGCCCGGGTCGTCGGACGTGACGACCTTCAACAACAACATTTCGTCCAACACCTCGTCCGGAGTGACGAGCCATGTCGGCAATGTCGACTTCTTCCTCACCCAGCCTGCCTCCGAAAACTCAGCTGTGGCGGTGATCGCTGCACCTGTGGTCACGGTGACTGACGCGGCCGGGCCGTTCATGCTGACAAGCGTGGACGTGGGCGCGTTCGATGGTGGGGCAACCTCCAACATTTTGATCGACGGTTACGACGCGCTGGGCGACGTCATCGCCAGTGTGACCGTGACGGCCAACGACGACGAGGTGCCGTTCACCACGGTATCGGCGGCCGGCACGGCTTTTGCCGGCCTGGAGCTCGCGAAGCTGACGTTCACGGACCTCGACCCCAACCCGAACGGCGGGGCGGGGGTGAGCAATCTCTCGGTCACCACCGAGAGCCCAGGTCCGCTGCATTTCTCCGACCTGACCACTGCGACGAACAACATCACGGTCACCGACGGAAACCAAAACATCGTCCCGCTCGCCGACCTGACCTCACACGGACACGCGCTCGCGTTCGCGCTGATCAGTCCGACCGAGCTGGTCGCCTATACGGGCGCACTCAACACATCGGACATCGTGTTCACCGTTACTCTGTCGGCCGCGGCGCCGAACGGCAGCTATGACTTCGTGCTCGACCAGCCGCTCGACCAGGTGCCCGGCACCGGCGCGCTGAACTTCACGTTCAGCTACACGGCGCAGGATTTCGACGGCAGCACCGCGTCCGGCACCTTCACGATCGCCGACACCGACGACGTGCCGCTCATCTCCGGAGCGGCGTCGGGCAGCGTGTTCGAGGCCGGCCTGACGTCGGCGACCGATACTCATGGCATCGGCAGCAATGCCGGCGGCCCGGCCGATCCGACCTTTGTGACCGGCACGCTCGGCATCCAGTTCGGCGCCGATGGTTCGGGCCTCACGAGCGCGACGGAGACCGTGCTGGCCCCCGGGTCGTCGGACGTGACGACCTTCAACAACAACATTTCGTCCA
>JARLGS010000577.1 GCA_031292695.1 Mycobacterium sp.
AACGGCGAGGTGTCGTAGGGGATCTTGTATTCGACCCCGGCCGGGAAGTAGCGCGACAACTCGTCGAGCTTGGCGCGCACCAGGGTGGCGGTGTGCAGGGCATTGGCGCCGGGGCTCAACTGGACACTGAAGGCGGTGGACGGCTTGCCGTTCAGGCGGGTGCCGTACTGGTAGTCCTGGCTGCCGATTTCCACCCGGGCGACATCGCCGATACGTACGCTGGAACCGTCGGGATTGGCCCGCAGGACAATGTCGGCGAATTCCTTCGGCGTGCTCAACTGGCCCTTGACCAGCACCGCGGCATTGATCTCCTGGGTCGGGCGTGCCGGCAGGTCGCCGATGCTGCCAGCCGAGACCTGGGCGTTCTGCCCGGCCACGGCGGCGCTGACGTCCGCCGGGCTCAGGTTGAAACCCACCAGCTTCTGCGGGTCGATCCAGATCCGCATGGCCCGTTCGGCGCCATACAGCTGGGCCTTGCCGACCCCGTCGAGACGCTTGATCTCGTTCATCACGTTGCGCGCCAGGTAATCGCTGAGAGCGCTTTCGTCGTACTTGCCGTCACTGGAGGTGAGGGTGGCAAGCAGCAGGAAACCGGCGGAAACCTTTTCCACCTGCAAGCCTTGCTGGGTGACGGCGGCGGGCAGGCGTGACTCAACCGCTTTCAGGCGGTTCTGTACATCGACCTGGGCCATTTCCGGGTTGGTGCCCGGTTGGAACGTCGCGGTGATGGTGGCGCTGCCCAGGCTGCTCTGGGATTCGAAATACAGCAGGTGGTCGGCACCGTTGAGCTCCTGCTCGATCAGGCTGACCACGCCTTGATCCACGGTCTGCGCCGAGGCGCCGGGGTAGACGGCGTAGATTTCCACCTTCGGCGGCGCGACGTTGGGGTACTGCGCCACCGGCAGTTGCGGGATGGCCAGGGCGCCGGCCAGCAGGATGAACAAGGCGACCACCCAGGCGAATACCGGCCGGTCGATAAAGAAATGCGGCATGCTCACTGTCCTTTGGACTGGGCGAGGGGAAGAGGGCTGTCGTCGATCT
>JARLGS010000064.1 GCA_031292695.1 Mycobacterium sp.
GATGGGCACCACCTTGCAGGTCACGCCGGACATGTGGCCGGCGGACAGGGCCGCCTTCGACACGTATTGGCAGGAATCGCTGGACCAGGTGCACATCGACGACACGGTGCGCGACTACCTGCATCCGATCGCCGCGGTGCGAATGAAGGGGTTGCAGCTCCCGGGTCCGCTGCAACGCCGGCTCGAATCGATCTCCTTGTTGCTCACCACCGGTTTTCTGCCGCAACGCTTCCGTGACGAGATGCGACTGCCGTGGGACGCCAAGCGGCAGAAGCGGTTCAATCAGCTGATGGGACTGGTCAAGGCGGTCAACCGGGCCCTGCCCGGGCCGCTGCGCCGTTTCCCGTTCAACTGGATGCTCATGGATCTGGACTGGCGCATCCGCACCGGGCGGCCACTGGTCTGAGGTGTGTCGACTCTGCGCGTCCGAGCGCAGAGTGAACGGCCAGAGAATCCGGGCGTACCCTCGCGCAGGTGCGTACCGACAATGACAGCTGGGACATCACGACGAGCGTTGGATCGACCGCGGTGATGGTGGCCGCCGCACGGGCATTGGAGGCGGCGAAGCCGAATCCGCTTGCGGTGGACCCGTATGCCGAGATGTTCACCCGCGCTGTCGGCGGTCAGTGGGCCGGCGTGCTGGACGGCAATGCTCCCGAGCACCCGTTGGCGACCACGGAGTTCGGCGAGCCGTTCATCAACTTCCAGGGCGCGCGGACCAAGTACTTCGACGCCTACTTCGAGGGCGCCGCGGCCGCCGGGGTGCGGCAGATCGTGCTGCTGGCCGCGGGTCTGGACTCGCGGGCGTACCGGCTGGATTGGCCGGCAGGCACCACGATCTACGAGTTGGACCAGCCGCAGGTACTCGAGTTCAAGCGAGAAGTGTTGGCTCGCAATGGCACCGAACCCAAGGCTGAGCGCCGGGAGATCGCCGTTGACCTGCGTGACGACTGGCAACGGGCGCTGATCGACAGTGGCTTCGATCCTGCCCGGCCCTCGGCGTGGATCGCCGAGGGGCTGCTCATCTACCTGCCGGCCACCGCGCAAGAGCAGTTGTTCATCGGAATCGACGCGCTGGCTGCGCCCGGCAGTTGGGCGGCGATCGAGGAAGGCGCTCCGATGCCTGCCGAGGTGTTTGCTGCCAAGCGAGCCGAAGCGCAGGCCGCGGGTATGAAAGACGGCTTCTTCCAGCTGATCTACAACGAGCAGATCGCCCCGGCGGCTGACTGGTTCGGCGCGCGCGGTTGGCGTGCGGAGGCCACGGGGTTGGCCGACTACTTCCGGACGGTCGGGCGTCCGGTGCCGACAAATCCGGACGCAGCGACGATGATCGCATCGAACAGCCTGGTCACCGCCGTCAAGGGGTGAGCACCGTCACCTGAGTCGGGTCCAGGGTACGTCTCGACAAGTTAAGTTATGCAATGCTAACTTCTCGGAGTTAGCTTAGGCATACTTAAGGAGACGCGCGGGGGCTGAGTGCCCCGCGGACACCAACATGGGCACTGACACATTTGCGGTAACCGCGGTGGCGCACGTCGAACTTGGCGTGCCCGTGGGGTTTGCCGTCGGTTCCTGTGCGCACGATCGGGCTGCTCGCCGGGAACCAATCCGTCCCGGGCGCCGACTTCTTCTTAGTGCGACCCCGCGACCGGTTGCCGATCGGGTATCGGGCACAGGGGAGATCGCCGGATGACCGGTGAATCGTTCCCGGGCGCGTCGACGACGGAAAGGACCCACGTGCGATTGAGCAACGCGGGCAGTAGCACGGCGATCGCCGATGTGGATGCGGCGCAACGGGCATCTCGGGTTGATCGAGACGTGCTGACCCGGTTCGCCACCAGTTGCCTGGCACTCGGCCTGACCGTCGATGGGCGCCGTCGTCCGGTGGATCGCGAGACCGCCATTGGCAGTTTCATGACGCTGACCCGGATCGCCGGTGAACACTGCGACGCCTGGACTGGCCTGGCGGCAGCCGGCGCCGCCACTGCCGACGTCGTGGCGGCGGTGTGGCGGACCGCGTCCACAGCGGGAGCGCTGCAGCGGGCCCTGGACCTTGCCGACGGCGACCTTGGTTTCAGCTACGACAGCGGGTTGTACCTGCAGTTCCGGGCCAGCGACCGCGACAACTTCCAACTGGCCTACGCTGCAACGCTTTCCAACGCCGGCGCGTATGTCGAGGCCGATCAGCTGGTCGCCGAATTGCTCGACCGGCGGCCGGGCTGGCACCTGGCCCGCTGGGTGCGGGTGGCCACGTATCACCGCACCCGGCGCTGGTCCGATGTGGTTCGGCAACTGACGCCGGTGGTCAACGACCCGGCGCTGCACCCGTCCTACGCGCACGCTGCCCGGGTCGCCCTGGGTATCGCCCTCGCGCACCTGGGCATGTTCGGGCCGGCGTTGTCGCACCTCGAGGACCCCGACGGTCCGGTCGCCGTTGCGGCCGTGGACGGCGCGTTCGTCAAGGCGTTGGCCCTTCGGGCGCAGGGCGAGGACGACGAAGCCACTGACGTCCTGGCCGAGTTGTACGCAGCGCATCCCGAGAACACCGATGCTGAACATGCGTTGAGCGACAGCAGTTTCGGCATCGAGCCGACCACGGCGGCGCGTATCGAGGCCCGGCACAATCCATGGGACCCCGAGACCGAACCCACCGAAGCCGAGTTCGTCGACCCGGACGCCAAGTCGCGCAAGGCCCATCTGCTGGTCGAGGCGGAGGCCGAACTGGCCGAGTTCATCGGCCTGGAAGAGGTCAAGTACCAGGTGGCGCGGCTGAAAAGCTCGGTGGCCATGGCGATTCGGCGGCAGGAACGCGGACTGGCCGTGGCCCAGCGCGCCAACCACCTGGTGTTCGCCGGCCCGCCGGGCACCGGTAAGACCACCATCGCCCGGGTGGTCGCCAAGATCTATTGCGGCCTGGGCCTGTTGCGCAAGGAGACGGTGCGCGAGGTGCACCGCGCCGACCTCATCGGCCAGCACATCGGCGAAACCGAGGCCAAGACCAACGCCATCATCGACAGCGCACTAGACGGCGTGCTGTTCCTCGACGAGGCATACGCGCTGGTGTCCACCGGCGCCAAGAACGACTTCGGGCTCGTTGCCATCGACACCCTGCTGGCCCGGATGGAGAACGACCGGGACCGCCTGGTGGTCATCATCGCCGGATACCGCAAAGACCTGGATATGTTCCTGGACACCAATGAAGGCCTGCGTTCGCGGTTCACCCGCAGCATCGACTTTCCGTCGTACTCGGCGACCGAGCTCACCGAGATCGCCATGCGAATGGCCGAAAAGCGCGACAGCGTCTTCGAATCCGCGGCGCAGGCCGAGATGAAGCGCCTGTTCGGGCACCTCGCCACGGCGACCACGCCGGATGCGGCCGGTGTTGCGCGCCGCAGCCTGGACATCGCCGGTAATGGCCGGTTCGTGCGAAACCTGGTAGAGCGCTCCGAGGAAGAACGCGAGTACCGGCTTGACCACCTCGCTGAACACGACTTCACCGACGCCGAACTGATGACCATCACCGCCGGTGACGTCAGCAGCTCCGCCGCACCGTTGCTGCGCGGGCTCGGACTGGAGGTGCCTCGGTGACCGGCGATCGAAAGAGCTTCAGCTCGCGGACCCCAGCCAACGACAACCCGGATCAGGTCGAGTACCGTCGGGGGTTCGTCACCCGGCACCAAGTATCGGGCTGGCGATTCCTCATGCGGCGCATCGCATCCGGCGTTGCCCTACACGACACCCGGATGCTGGTCGACCCGCTGCGCACGCAGAGCCGTTCGGTTCTGGTCGGCGCGCTGGTACTGGTCACCGGGTTGGCGGGGTGCTTCGTATTTTCTCTGATCCGGCCCGCCGGGGTGGTCGGCACCAACACGATCCTGGCCGACCGGGAAACGTCCGCGGTGTATGTCCGGGTAGGCGATCAACTCCATCCGGTCCTGAATCTGACCTCGGCGCGGCTGATCGCCGGGCGGCCGGACAACCCGACGGCCGTCCCCAGCGTGGAACTGGACAAGCTCGCCCGCGGGAGCCTGATCGGTATCCCGGGCGCGCCGGAACGTATGGTGCCCAACACTTCTCGCGACTCTGTCTGGACCGTGTGCGACGACATGATGGGCGCCGATGCCGGCGTAACAGTGATCGGCGGGCCGATCGCGGAAGGCGGGTCACACGCCGCTGCGCTCGGTGGTCGCGATGCCGTTCTGGTGCACAACGACGGAGTGGGTTCCGGCGGGGTCAACGGCGGTACCTGGCTGCTCTGGAACGGTCGCCGTAGCCCGGTCGACTTGGGCAACCGCGCCGTCACCTCGGCGCTCGGCCTGGGCGCCAACGGAACTGTGATCCCGCAGCCACGTGCCATCGCCGGTGGGCTGTTCAACACCATCCCGGAATCGGCATCGCTGGCCGCGCCACCGATCGCCGACGCCGGCCAACCGACGTCCTATCCGCTGCCGGTCGCCGCGCCGGTCGGCGCGGTGGTCACCGCGATCAGGACCGAGTCCGATACCGACATCGCGGTCCGGTACTATGCCGTGCTGACCGATGGCCTGCAACCGATTTCACCGGTTGTCGCGGCCATCCTGCGCAACACCGATTCGTACGGGCTGGATCAGCCGCCGCGGCTCAGCGCCGACCAGATTGCCCGGATCCCGGTGTCCACTGCTATCGACACCGCGGCGTACCCGGAGCAGCCGGTGACGCTGGTGGACTCGGCAAAGTCGCCCGTGACGTGTGCCCAATGGGCCAAACCCGCGGGTGCCACTGCGAATTCGCTGACCCTGCTGGCCGGTGCGACGCTGCCACTGCCGCAGGGCCGGCACACCGTCCCACTCGTTGGTGCGGGCTCGGGTGGTATCGCCAACCGCGTGGCGCTGGCGCCCGGCACCGGGTACTTCGTCCAAGCCACCGGGCAGGCCGGTTCGACGCCGGTCCTGTCCAGCTACTGGATCAGCGACACCGGTGTCCGGTACGGCATCTCGACCGAAGGCGACGCCGCTGACGGAAATCGGAAAACTCCTGCAGCGCTGGGACTTACCGCGGCGCCGTTGCCGATGCCGTGGTCGGTACTCGGTCAGTTCGCCCCGGGGCCGACGTTGTCGAGGGACGACGCCCTGCTGGCTCCGCCATTGGGGAACCCCGGGCTGAACCCGACCGCCGCCGCATCCGCCCCCGCTGTCCTGAGGGAGAACCCGTGAGCCGATTGATCTTCGAGGCGCGGCGCCGGCTGCCTGTGCCGGCGTCCCGCAAGGGCGTCATCACCATCGAAGCACCGCCGGAGCTGCCGCGGCTGATACCGCCGTCGTTGTTGCGACGGGTGCTGCCGTATCTGATCGTGATCCTGATCGTCGGCATGGTGGTGGCGCTGGTCGCCACCGGGATGCGGGTGATCTCACCGCAGACCCTGTTCTTCCCGTTCGTGCTGCTGTTGGCCGCCACCGCGTTCTATCGGGGTTCGGACGGCAAGACCCGCACCGAGGAGGTCGACGCCGAGCGCGCCGACTATCTGCGCTACCTGTCGGTGGTGCGGGACAACGTGCGAGCCCACGCCGCGCAGCAGCGGACCACCCGCGCCTGGTCGCACCCGGCACCCGAGCAGCTGGCCTCCATCGCCGGGACCCGACGGCAGTGGGAGCGCGATCCGCACGACGGCGACTTCCTGGTGGTGCGTGCCGGTCTGCACGATGCCCGCCTGGAGACCGTACTGCAGGTCAAGGACACCGCCGACGAGATCGACCTGGAGCCGGTGTCGCACAGTGCATTACGCGGATTGCTCGACGTCCAGCGCACCGTTCCGGCGGTGCCCTCGGGTATCGACCTGGCCAAAGTGTCCCGGATCACCGTGCTCGGCGATGCCGAGGAGGTGCGCGGCACCCTGCGGGCCTGGATCGCCCAGGCGGTGACCTGGCACGACCCCGCCCTGCTGGGCGTGGCCCTGGCCGCAGCCGATGCCGACGAGCTGGAATCCGACTGCTGGTCGTGGCTGAAGTGGTTGCCGCACAGCGATGTTCCCGGAAAGGTCGATGGTGTCGGCCCGGCCCGATACCTGGCGGCTGGAGCCACGGCACTGCATGTCCTGCTGGCCGACGAGCTCGCCGAGCGCGAGCCCTTCGGATCGGACGACGCGTCGTGTCGGCATCTGCTGATCGTGGTGGACGACCCGGATGCCGATCTGGCGCAGCTGGTGCCACCCGTCGGACTGGCCGGTGTCACCGTAGTGCAGCGAGGCACCGAGTTGCCGCAGTATCCGGACCCCGAGCGGCCGGTGCTGCGGGTCGCCGGCGGACGAATCGAGCGCTGGTCCGGCAGCGAATGGCAGTCCTATTTCGAGGTCGCCGACCGGCTTTCGCCGGACGCAGCGGCCCACCTGGCGCGCGGCCTGGCGCGCTGGGACTCCAACCCGAACCGGGCGCGCGGTACCGGCGCCGGACTGGCCACCTTCAGCACGCTGTTGGGTATCCAGGACGCGGCAGCTCTGGACGTCGCGAGCCTGTGGGCACCGCGCAGCCGCGCCGACGAGCTCCGGGTACCGATCGGGGTCACCGCCACCGGCGATCCGCTGATGTTCGACCTGAAGGACGAGGCCGAAGGCGGCATGGGCCCGCACGGCCTGATGATCGGTATGACCGGCTCGGGCAAGTCGCAGACCCTGATGTCGATCCTGTTGTCGCTGTTGACCACCCACTCGGCGGACCGGCTGATCGTGATCTACGCCGACTTCAAGGGCGAGGCCGGTGCCGACATCTTCCGGGATTTCCCGCAGGTGGTCGCCGTTATCTCCAACATGGCGGAAAAGCGTTCGCTGGCAGACCGATTCGCCGACACCCTCAGTGGCGAGGTGGCCCGTCGCGAACAGCTACTGATGGAGGCCGGCCGCCGGGTACAGGGCAGCGCGTTCAACTCGGTGTTGGAGTACGAGGCCGCGATCGCCGCCGGGCACGATCTGCCGCCGATCCCGACGCTGCTGGTGGTCGCCGACGAGTTCTCCCTGATGCTCGCCGATCACCCGGAATATGCCGAGTTGTTCGATTACGTGGCCCGCAAGGGCCGTTCGTTCCGTATCCACATTCTGTTCGCATCGCAGACCCTGGATGTCGGCCGGATCAAGGACATCGACAAGAACACCTCGTACCGCATCGGTCTCAAGGTCGCGAGCCCGTCGATCAGTCGGCAGATCATCGGCGTCGAGGACGCGTATCACCTCGGCGCCGGTCCGGAGCACAAGGGCGAAGGCTTCCTGGTCCCGACCCCGGGCGGGGTTCCGGTCAAGTTCCGCAGCACCTACGTCGACGGCATCTATGACCCGCCGCGTGCCGAGAAAGCCGTTGTGGTGCATGCCCTCCCGCAACCGCAGCTGTTCCCGGCCGGACCGGTCGCGGCTGCGCCGGATACGGTGATCGTAACCGACGACGTGCCGGACACCCGCGTGCCGCGCAAGCTCGTCAGCACCATCGGCGAGCAGTTGACCCGGTACGGGCCGCAGGCGCCACGGCTGTGGCTGGCCCCGCTGGACGAGCCGATCCGCTTGCCAGAACTGCTGGCCGGTACCGAGATTCCGGTCGGACACGGCCGCTGGGTGCTGGGCGAGATCGACCGGCCATTCCAGATGCGCCGCGATCCGCTGATCTTCGACGCGACCTCGGCCGCCGCCAACCTCCTGATCCACGGCGGACCGAAGTCGGGCAAATCGACTGCACTGCAGACATTCATCCTGTCCGCAGCATCGACCCACGCGCCGCGGGCGGTCACCTTCTACTGCCTGGACTACGGCGGCGGCGGGCTGCGCTCGCTCAAGCCGCTGGCCCACGTCGGCAGTGTGGCGTCGCCGCTCGAGCCCGAACGCATCCGCCGCACCTTCGGTGAACTGGAGCAGTTGCTGGCCGCTCGTCAGGCGCGGGCTGCCGCGGGCGACTTCGACATCCGCGATGACGGCCATGGCGACGTGTTTCTGGTGATCGACAACCTGTACGCGTTCAGCCGGGACAACACAGATACGTTCAACACCCGTAACCCGTTGCTGGCCAAGGTGACCGAACTGGTCAACACCGGCATGGCCTACGGCATCCACGTGGTCATCACCACGCCGAACTGGCTCGAGGTGCCGTTGGCGATGCGCGACGGTCTGGGTCTGCGGCTGGAGCTCAAGCTGGCCGATCCACGGGACAGCAACGTGCGGGCGACGGGCGCCCCGGGCGTGGCCGCCCTGACCCGGCCCGCCGACGGCGTGCCCGCCGAGCAGCCCGGCCGCGGTCTGACCATGGCGGCCGAACACTTCCTGTTCGCCGCACCGGACCTCGGCCGCATCCCGTCGATCAATGCTCAGTACCCGGGGCAGGCCGCACCGTCGGTGCGACTGCTGCCGACCGATCTGGCACCGGAAACCCTTGCCCCGCTGTACCGGTCCCCCGAAACAGTGGTGATCGGGCAGCGCGAGCAGGACCTGGACCCGGTGTCGGTGGACTTCGCGTCGAACCCGCTGGTGATGGTGCTGGGCGACGCCAAGTCTGGCAAGACCACACTGCTGCGGCACGTCATCCGGACCATCCGGGAGAACTCCACGCAGGATTCGGTGGCATTCACCGTCATCGACCGTCGGTTGCACCTTGTCGACGAGCCGCTGTTCGCCGACAACGAATACACCCCGAACATCGACCGGGTGACGCCGGCGATGCTGGGACTGGCCGGGCTGCTGGAGCAGCGCCGTCCACCGGCCGGCCTGACGGCCGCCGAACTGAGTGGATGGTCCTACCGCAACGGGCAGAGCAACCACATCCACTACCTCATCGTCGACGACGCCGACCAGATCCCGGATGCGCCTGCGGCCAGTGGCCCGTTCGTCGGGCAGCGGCCCTGGACCGCCCTGCTCGGGTTGCTTTCCCAGGCAGCCGAACTGGGCCTGCGAGTGATCGTCACCGCCCGCGCCACCGGGGCGGCCCACGCGGTCATGACGGCCCCGCTGCTGCGCCGGATGAACGAGCTGCAGGCGATCACCGTCATGTTGTCCGGCAATCCGCAGGACAGCGGCCGGATTCGCGGGCACCGGTTCAGCCGGCTGCCGGCGGGCCGCGCCATGGTGCTCAGCGACAGCGACGACGCCACCTACGTCCAGCTGGTCAATCCACTCGCGGCCGAGCCGATCAACGGTAGTTCCAACAGTCGATCCGGAAGGGAGTTCCACTGATGACGTTGCGTGTTGTGCCCGAAGGTCTGACCGCGGCCGGTGCCGCGGTGGAGGCGCTGACCGCGAAGCTGGCGGCTGCTCAAGCGGCGGCCGGGCCACTGGTCACGGCAGTCATGCCGCCGGCCGCTGATCCGGTGTCACTGCAGACCGCGGCTCAGCTGAGTGCCCATGGCGCCGAACACGAGTCGGTGGCGGCCCAGGGGATCACCGAGTTGGGCCGGTCCGGCGCCGGTGTCGCCGAGTCCGGAACCAGTTACGCCACCGGCGATGCCGCCGCCGCTGCGTCCTATCTGACCGCACTGGGCTGAGATGACTGCCCCGATCTGGATGGCGCTGCCACCGGAGGTTCATTCGACGTTGCTGTCCAGCGGACCCGGTGTGGGTCCGCTACTGGCCGCAGCGGGTGCTTGGCAGTCTCTGAGCGCTGAATATGCCTCGGCCGCAGC
>JARLGS010000578.1 GCA_031292695.1 Mycobacterium sp.
ATCCGCCAGCGACAACCGGCCGGTCAACGTCACCCCATCGACATCGGGCCGCTGGACCACCGCGCCCAACAAGGCATGCTTGGTCCCACCCAGACCCAAACCGGCCGCATCGGCGGGCCCATCCGCGCCCGGCGTCTCCCAAAAGCGCCGCCGCTGAAACGCATACGTGGGCAACTCGACCCGCCGCCCACCCAAGCCGGCGAACACCGCCGGCCAATCCACCGGCACCCCGGAGGTGAACAACTGACCGGAGGCACCCAGCACCGAGGCCAACTCTGGGCGGTTCTTACCCAACGTCGCCACCACCACCGCCTCAGCCGGGGCTAACGACTGCGCGATGGATCCCGTCAAACCACTACCGGGACCGACCTCGATGAAGTGGGTCGCCCCAGCCATCTGCAGGTGACGCACGCTGTCGGCAAACCGCACCGGCCGGCGAACATGCTCGACCCAGTACTGCGCAGACCCGAAATCACCATCGGCGCCGGCCAATTCGCCCGTGACGTTCGACACCAGCCCGATCCTCGGCTCGCGCGGCTCAACCCGGGCCGCGACCCGCGCGAACTCCTCGAGCATCGGCTCCATCAACGGCGAATGAAACGCATGCGAGACCGCCAAGCGGTGCACCCGCCTGCCCTGCTCAGCAAACCGATCCGCAATCGCGCTCACCGCGTCCTGCGCACCAGAGATCACCACCGATGTGGGCGCATTGATCGCCGCGATCCCCACACCCTCACCCAGCAGAGGCGTGATGTCGTCTACCACCTCTTGTTCCGAGGCGGCCACCGCCACCATCGCCCCACCCGCCGGCAGCGCCTGCATCAACCGGCCCCGCGCGACCACCAACATCGCCGCGTCCGCCAACGTCAACGCCCCGGCTACGTACGCCGCAGCGAACTCCCCCACCGAGTGGCCCATCACGAAATCGGGCTGCATACCCCAGCCCCGCAGCACCGCGAACAGCGCCACCTCAACCGCGAACAATGCCGGCTGAGCAAACTCGGTGCTGTCAAGGAGACCCGCATCGGCACCCCAAACAACGTCGCGCAGCGGCAATCGCAGATGGCGATCCAACTCATCGGCCACCGCATCAAACGCCTCAGCAAACACCGGTACCTGGCCATACAGCTCGCGGCCCATCCCGATCTGCTGCGAGCCCTGCCCGGGGAACACCACGACCGTCTTCCCCACCGGCTCCGCTTGACCGACCACCACACCTGCGCCCGGGTCACCGTCGGCCAGCATCGCCAATCTCTCCATCAACGACTGCCGATCGGCACCCACCACCACCGCCCGATGCTCAAACACCGACCGGCCCGCCAACGAGCACCCCACATCGACCGGATCCAACCCCGGGTCAGCCTGCACATGGGCTAACAATCGGCTCGCCTGGGCCGTCAGCGCCTCAGCCGATCTCGCCGAAATCACCCACGGCAGCACCGACAACCCCGACGCGCCCCCGGTGCTTTCGCTCACGTCGGTGGTCTGTAGGGGAGCTTGTACGGGGGCCTGCTCCAAGATCACATGTGCGTTGGTGCCGCTGATCCCAAACGAGGACACCGCCGCCCGGCGGGGACGCCCAGCAACCGTCCAGTCCCTCGCCTCGGTCAACACCGACACCGCGCCGCTTTCCCAATCCACCCGTGGGGAAGGCACATCCACGTGCAACGTCGCCGGCATCACGCCATGGCGCATCGCCTGCACCATCTTGATCACCCCGGCCACCCCTGCCGCGGCCTGGGTATGACCCATATTCGATTTGATCGAGCCCAGCCACAGCGGCCGCCCCGACGGGCGGTCCTGACCATAAGTGGCCAACAATGCCTGTGCCTCGATGGGATCGCCCAACGTGGTGGCCGTCCCGTGCCCCTCCACCACATCCACGTCGGCTGCGGTCAACCCCGCGCTGGCCAATGCTGCCCGAATGACCCGCTGCTGGGCTTGCCCGCTGGGCGCGGTCAACCCGTTGGAGGCGCCATCCTGATTGATCGCGCTGCCGCGCACCACCGCTAGCACCGAATGCCCCAACCTCTGCGCATCCGATAGCCGCTCGAGCACCAGCACCCCGGCACCCTCACCCCAGCCGGTTCCGTCGGCCGCCCCGGCAAACGCCTTGCAACGCCCATCGGCAGCCAACCCCCGCTGCCGACTGAACCCGACGAAAATCGACGGCGACGCCATCACCGTCACCCCACCGGCCAACGCCAAATCGCACTCGCCCGCCCGCAACGACGCCATCGCCGAATGGATCGCCACCAGCGACGACGAGCACGCCGTATCCAGCGACATCGCTGGGCCCTCCAGCCCCAACACATAGGCAACCCGCCCGGAGGCCACGCTCACCGTCGTGCCGGTCAACCCGTACCCCTGGAGGGCACCGAAATCTCTGCCGCCATAGCTCGGCGCGAAGATCCCGGTAAACACCCCCGTCTCCGACCCCCGCAACGACAACGGGTCAATCCCGGCGTGCTCCAAGGCCTCCCACGAAACCTCCAGCATCAACCGCTGCTGAGGATCCATCGCCAACACCTCACCGGGGGCGATCCCGAAGAACCCAGCGTCAAAGCCGGTGGCGTCCGCTAAAAACGCACCCTTGCGGGTATAGGTCTTGCCGTCCGCATCGGGATCCGGATCATACAAACCCTCCACGTCCCAACCGCGATCAGTCGGAAAGTCCGTCACCAGATCCCGGCCCGCCGAAACGACCTCCCACAACGCATCTGGAGAATCCACCCCGCCCGGAAAGCGGCACCCGATCCCCACCACCGCCACCGGCTCCGACGCGCGTTGTTCGTATTCGCGCAGCCGTGCGCGCGCCTCGTCGAGCTCTACCACCGTCTTCTTCAGATAGCGGAAGAGTTTCTCGCGTTCCTCGTCGACGCCCTCAACGCTGGTAGTCATAATCAGTTGCTTCCCTTCATGACTCGCCAAACTCGGAATCGATCAGCCGGAAGATCTCGTCCGGAGTGGAGGCCGCCTGGATCCGCTTGCTCAGCCCATCCTCGCCGCCGGTGATGGTGCCGAGCAGGGCACGCAAACGATCGGCAACCCGCTGCTTGTCACTGGGCCCGATGGTCGACACCAGCGCTTCGACCTTCTTCAGCTCCTCGTCGATTGCCGCGAGGCCGTCGACGCCAATGTACGCCTGAGCGGACGGCTCCAGCCGTCTGTCCGATCCAGACAGTGCGGCCTCCACATACTGGGCCAGTCCTGAGATCGAGCCGCAATCCCACCCGATCGTCTCGGGCAGCCGCAGGCCGGTGAGCACTGCCAATCGATTACTGAGTTCGACTGTCATCTGCGAGTCAAAACCCAGCTCCGAGAAGGCCAGATCCCGATTTATCGACCGAGGATCCGGCTCAGCCAACATCTTCGCGGCCTCCGTACATACCGCGTCCGCCACCAGTCGGTGTCGTTCCTGCTGCAAAAAGGCCAACCGCTCCTTGAGCGTCACTTCGCCGACGTCTCCGTCAGCCGAGTGCGCGCTGTCTGCCGTCCAGTCATCACGCTGCGCGGGCGCGTCAGGCTGGGGCTCAGTCAACGGAAGTTCCCAAATCGGTTTCGTCGGGCTCTCCATGCGAAGCGCGCCACGCAACAGTTTTCCGTTCGGGGTTCGAGGGAGTCGCTCGACAATGGCAAACCTGTGCGGCACCTTGAATGCAGAAAGCCGGTTGAGCAATCGCCGGTGAATGTCTCGTACAACCAGTTCGTCGATAAGTGCATCGGTCGCCGGGACCAGAAACGCCTGCAGCGTCGACGCGCCCGTGGACTCCCTTACGCCGACAACGGCGGCCTCAGCCACAGCGTCGTCCTCGACAATGAGTCGCTCAATGTCCCGCGGATTGACGTTGACCCCGCCGACGATTTCTGTGTCATCTGCGCGGCAATGGTAAGTAACCCACCCCTCGTCGTCGATGCTCACCCGATCCCGCGTCTCGAGCCAACCATCACTCCCAAGGGGCCGTTCAGGTCGATTCCAATAGCCCGGCGTGATCGATGAACCGCGGACCCATAGGTCCCCCTCGACCCCAGGGACGGCTGCGGTGCCATCTGGCGCCACAACACGAATCTCATAGGGCGCAAGGACCTTTCCCAGGGTTCCCAGGCGCCATTCATCGACCCTATTCGAGACGAATGTCTGCCCGACCTCGGTCGATCCAATTCCGTCAAGAACCGGGATGCCGCCAAAGAATGTCGTGATGCACTGGACGAGACCGATATCCATGGCCTCCCCCGCTGACACCACACAGCGAAGCGAACGGAACGAATCGGGAGCGCAGGTGTCGACGACTCTGGCAAAGAAATTTGGCACACCGTAAAGCACCGATGGTTCGAATCGCGCGCTCAGAATGGCGGCCACCTCCGGACTTATCGGCACCGGGTTGATGACCGCGGAACCACCTGTCGCAAGTGGAAACCAGACCGAATTGCCCAGGCCGTACGCAAAATACATGCGAGCGCTGGATAGCCCGGTGTCTCGGGGAGTGAGCCGCAACGCATTACTGCACATGGCCTCGACAAACGCCAATGGGTCGGCGTGACGATGGATCGCCGCTTTCGGCGGACCCGTAGTGCCAGATGTGTACGTCGCGTACGCAAGGTCGCCACTGCTGAGGGGTTGGTAGTCGCCCGGACCGACTCGCGTCGCATCAGACATGAGCTCTGCGGCTTCCACAACGACCGAGAGCTGAAACCGATCGCGCAGAGGACCGGATGTGACGACAAGCGCCGGCTCCGTGTCGCGCTCGGCAAATGCATGGTCATCGCGATGGAGGTCGGGATTCACCAAGAATGCCAAGATGCCGCGCGCCAGGCACGCCAGCAACAGCTGCACTAGCTCCGGCGAATCCGGAAGGCATAACAGGACGCGATCTCCGCTGGAAAGGCCGCGGCTTCTCAGCACTTCCCCGAGGCGCGCGCCACCGTCATGGATCTGGCCGTGAGTCACCACGTCCGGCGCATAGTAGGCGGGCTTGTCGTACCACCCCGCCTGCGATGCCCGCTGGGCGAGTAGTTCCGCCAGATTCCCATTCACCATGTTTTGATTCCCATTCAAGATACTTAGCCGAGCGCACTCGACGCCGTCGTGGCCGACCGATTTCGATCCACGGACACGACCGCTGCGATACGACATGCTCAGCGTTAAGAAATTCTGCGGATTCGATCGTCAAGCACACATCGGTCTGGACTCATTATGTCGATGTCGCCTGCTTGTTGGTAACGTCGAATTCTTCACTCGGAGCATCTTCGAATACAGTTCGAAGGATATATTCAGTGATAATAATGACCGGTTGCCCTCCGGCGATGATGCGGTACCGGCGGGCCACGTTTCCCGTTCGCGAATTCTGATATCCGTCAAGTGCGGGCCAACTCGGCAACTTTCCCGTCCAGACCCTAGCCTCCTCCTTGAAAATCTCAATGCAATTGGCTGCCACAACCTCGCCAATAGGACGATCCGTTTCCGTCAGGCTTGCAATGATTGCGCGAGGTAACAGATCGATGGCGATCAACGATTTCGCAGCGATGAATGCGTTCCCTGAAGTCCGGCCCTTGAGCAAGATGTCACGCTGAAGAACCCGGCCGATCGCCAAATCATCCAATTCGGGTATTTTCGGCGCGACGTCGTGAATCTGCTGGTTGATGATTTCGACAGCGATCTCTTCGTTGGCCAGAATGCTTAGAATCCGCGTGAGGGTGCCATTGGTTGCTATAAGTATGCGAAGGTCGCGATCGAGCTTTCGGATTTCTGCAACCGACAGTTCGGCTTCGTGGTTAACGTCTGCTGTCATTTTTGAACGTTCCAGCGGGTGAATTCGACCCTTCCCGCCGGATTCTCCGTCCTGGTATCGGGGGCGACGATCCGCAGTGCCGATGCCCGCGGCGCACCGTAACTGACCAGGTTGTCGCCGTCGCTCACTTCGCTCTCGCAGCGCCTCACCTGACCAGCCGGCAAACGTACAGCGTCGCGTCCGTGAGCTCGCATGACTGTCGGATTGCCGTCTCGCTGAGGTTGAAGCGGGAGAACCGGTACCTGAAACGCTTGAGCGTTGCGTGGTTTACGCGTTCGGCACCAGTCGCCATCGCCGATCCTGAGCTTCTCCGCCAAGATCGTCGCTCGCCGGTGGTCTGCGATCCCGTTCGGCGGTTGTGCCGCCTGCCCATCGCTACCTGCTGCCCGGCCATGTCGCCACCTTGAGAGCCAGCCTGATAATGACACAGCGTTCCTGTTCGTGATCGTGCTCCGGCTGCTCAAGCAAGAAAATACAGGCGTTTCGCCTTCAGTGTCGGTCGAGCAACCTGATCGTCATTCTCGAATAACTTGATCGTCATTCGCGATGTCGTCGGTCCGCTGCGACACCACACCGGCCTCGGCCAGTCCCTTGAGCATGAGTTCGGCGACCGCGCGGTGCGCCTCGAAGTTCCAGGGGATGCCGTCCGGATTCGCCCGGCCCGACATCACCTGGAACTGCTCTTGAGAACACTACCTGGAACTGCTCTCGAGAAGTGGGCAGATTGATGGCGTATCAAGATCATCGACTCAGCTCAAAGATCCCAACCCGTGTCGTAAGTGGCCAAGTCCCCCCTCCGACACAGTTTGAATCGAGTTATCGACAACAAGGAACCCCGGTCGGGTCCGAGGCGGTGGAGCCGCTACCCAAGATTTGCCTGGCAAGGTTCGGGTGCGGGCCACCACCGGTTCGTATCGGCGGCCTCGCAGCACTACATCGACGCCCAATCTGCTGTGCCAGCAACGCGATCAGCACGCCTGCCAACCCACCGGACGCCGGCGCCAACGACGACGCGGTGAGCAGCAGGTAACCGAAACCGACGCCGACCGCCAACAAGGCCCAGCTCCGAGACGTCCGGTGCGGGCCGTGATCAAGCAGCACAGACAACCCCATGCCGAGCGCCAGGGCGACAACGTGCCCGACTGCGGTGAAGTCCAGCGTCGACGCGGTTAATAACGCAGTGCCCAGCCACCAGCCGACCCAGGCCGGCTGCATGCGACGCGGCAGCGTTGCAGTTAATGCACCCAATACCGCCGCGGCACCGTAGCTGACCCCGACGTCGTCGGCGCCCATCAATGAAACAGGCAGCAATCCGATGCGGATAGCGACAGCCAGGCCCGCCGCAACAATCAGTGTCGCCCCGACATGACCAACTGCGAAGACGACCACCAAACGGCCGCTGCGCCAGGCCAACTCGCCCGACGCCAGCAAACAGACCATGCCCGGCAACCAGATGCCCATGCCGCCGCCGGCGACAAAGGCACTTCCGATCAGCGTGTCCAGACGGCCGCTGGCCAGATTATGGAGGTTCGTGCTCATGCCGCTGACCACAGTTTCCTGCGCGTGCGGATCGAGCGCCCCGACGAAGGCGGCGGCGATGACCAGTATCGCAGCGTAGGCGAGGGTGGCCGGAACCAACCGGATGGCCGACATGCTGCGGGCAAGGGGCGTGTGTGGCGACGCAACGCCTGGTCCGGCGCAATGCTGACCGGTCGTTTCAACGTCGGCGGACGACACACGCGAAGTCCCCATGGGCGAACGCGGCCATCCCATGCGTCGCTGCGCTGAAGGACTAAACATATGCAGTGGCAATAACTTTCGCCGGTGCCGAACAGCGAGGTAACAGGCGCTATCGAGGCGCAGAAAGGACAGACCAACCAGTCCGAGCGCGACAACAGCTTCGCCGCATACCATTCCAGCGGGCCTCAGTGCGTCAGGCAACCAAACTTACGGATTCTTGACTGGGCGGTCATAATTCTTAACCCGCCGACCAGACCGTGACTCAACCTACCGGCAATGCATCGGATGACCCGGGACGTCTGGCAATTGGGTTTCCCGTCAGTTCATGCGGTATCGGTCGGAGACGAACATGCGTCGGAGACAAACATGTTCTGTCAAGATCGCCTTCGTCTGCATATGAATTGCGTAGGAATCCCGTCTGCCACGCCAGCGATCGCGTAGACCGTGGCTACATGGAGTACACGCACGGTGAAGTCGGCAGCGATCACCTACCTCAGCGACCGCCGAGTTCGATTGCTGGCTCGCAGCATTGGTGGACGCGCCTATTGGACGGTGATCACGTGTGGGGCTCGCTGAGCGTCTCACCCACCCGTTACGGCGTCGCACGCTACTCGCTCGTCGTGTTCCCACCTGGCATCGATCGTGACGAACGCCGGTTGCTGCGCGCTTGGCGGGCGTGGCCGACTTGGGGTGCCACCCTATGGCTGCTATCACTTTGTTTATTGAGCACGCCGACGGCCTGGGCACAGTTCGCAGTCCCGACCGCCGTGTGGCTGGGTGTCGGGGCCGTCCTCTTTGCCCGGGTAGCGCAATTGCGCACGCAAGTTCGAACTCGCTGCATGACGCGATTCGCCAGCCACCCTGATGGACAAACCGAAGCGGAGTACGCCGAGATGAAAGTATTGGTGGCCACGCTCCGATCCGCAGACACGTTGCGCGATCAAGGTCAATTGTCGGCATCCGGTCACGAGGCGATCTGGTGGCAGGTTTATGACCGGCTCGGAGCACACCGAACTGCCAACGAACATCGTTGTCCCTGAGGCCTGGGCGGGTGTGGTGCCGGCCGGTAGCGCCCGGTGGATGTGCTTGGTGTGCCACGCCAGCCTCACCTCTCGTAACCTAGCGATTGCCGTAAAGCCGGCCGCCACCGTACCCGTGGTGTGCGCACCTTTCGACCGCGCGGTGCGCGCCCTCAAAGCCCTACTACGCACCGAGCGGTAGCTGCCGCTCACAGCTGACTGCTTCGAGTGCGGCGGCAACGTCGGCGTTGAGTTCTTCGGCGCTGCCGACCGATTACCCAGACTATTCCGCGGTCAGCAGCAACTCGAACCTGTTCGCGATTGCGCCGAGGCTGTAGGCGGCACCCAAATAGCCAGCGTAAAACACCATCCCCGAAATAATCACGACAAGCATCTCCACGAGCGTTGGGACTTCGCACGTGGTGTGCAGTTCACCTTGGCGCACAGCATCATCGACAAATGAGCCCACCACACTCCGCAGCCGGGCCAGCACATCGCACCGCGCCCACCAAGGCTCAGTGTGTGTGCCCGACTCCCACACCGACACCGCAAGCAGGGCCGCCGTTGACCGGTCAGCAGACTCGGCATCCATTACCGCCGCCACAAACGTCGCGAGCCGGCCCGGCAGAGTCGACTGGACAAGGGCCAGCTCAATCGCACCTTCGATCATCGCCCACGCGGGGCCGCCAACGGCCAGCAGATATAGCTCAGGCAGGTCATGGAAGTGGTACAGCACCAAAGTTCTGGACAGACCCGCATGCCGAGCAATGGCCTCGAAAGTCGTCGCGTCATAACCTGTTTCGCTGAATACATCACCCGCGGCACCGATGATGTGCTGCCGTGTCTTCGCCGAGGCTGCGGTGGCCCCACGAGGCCTACCGCGCTGGCCTCCAGCCCCGCTCGCGACCATCACGATTCCGCCATGAACGGCACGCGAGGTGCCATGATCGCTTGTATCCGCGCTAGCACGATGTCCGCCTTCCCGCCCCAGGCCTGCAGCGGCCACGCGTAGCCCGCGACCAGCGCGTGGAATAGCGTGGCCCCGCCGTCGGCGGCGGCATCTCCAGCGACTGTGCCATTGCGTTCCCCATCCGCTGACATCTGCTCTGCCTTCGCAATCTACCGGACCGATTCGCCATCGGCAGCGCATCTGCGCTAGTAACGATTCCAGCAATGACTATCTGCGGACCTTGACGGGCATCTACTCGATATTTATGCAGCTAGAATGACATTCTCTTCGCCTAACGCGTCAGGATGTGTTTTTTCAGCAAAGTCATCTAACTTAACTGTAATGACACGTATGTGATTTTGTGCGAGTGCTGGCCCGCTGCGACATCACCGACAGCCAATCGGTGGGCCAGCAAGTCGAGCATGCTGCCCCAACGCGCCGAGCGACCCTATGTGCAGCACTGGAATTGCCGCCATCGACGGTGTGAGCACCGCCAGCATGAAGCGGGTGACCGCGAGCAAGCTTTGGTTCGTGAGGTAGACGATCATCCAGTCGTAGTGGTCGCGTTGGTGCCACCACCGCGACATCCAATTCATCGGCACCCTTGCTCTACGTGCGCCCATTCATCCAGCCAACTCGACCACAAAGGGCGGTCCAGGCGGAGCCGGGCGCATGCGGCGGTCCGGTGTGGGCGTGCCCGGTTGTGGGGATGGCCGAGCTCGGCCGCTGTAGCACCGGAAGATCTGACACCACGCCATCAGTGCTTGGAGTTCCGCAACAGCTACTGGTTAGCTCTTCTACTTGATCGCTTCGGACTATAGGTATAAATTTGCCAAAATTGCATCCGCTAACTAGATATGCATCGCGTGACGCCATCGTAGACACACGCATTGACCCCCGGCCGGCAGGCCAACCCTGCTAGCGTCGCCGGGTCGCGCCGCCCGAGTGTTTCCTGCCGAGCAGAGAGCCTGCCCGTAGTCATGTCGATACCCACCGTCAGAAAATCACAGCTCACATACCCGCTAACGGCGACCGAACCCCAGGCTATCGAGGCCGTACCTGCATCGGACGAGCTACCAGCGGCTATCGCAAGCGGCAACCGGGGGCGGTCGATACGTGAACAACGACATGCACGATTCGCCCGAAAACTTATTTGTAGCGATGCCGTCATTATTAGCTGTGCCGTCATATTCGGGCAGATTTTTCGCTTCGCCAACACCCCGAACCACCCGGTGTACGTGTCGCTGGACTCCGGGCCGCGCATCCGCTACCTGGTGGTCTCGGCGGCCATCGCCGCCCTGTGGATGGGTTTCCTGTCCCTGGGCAGCCGCTCAGCGAAAATCGTCGGCCGCGGATTCGACGAATACGTCACCCTGATCGCCGCCACCCTGCAACTGTTCGGCCTGATCGCCATCACCGCCATGCTCCTGCACCTGGACATCTCCCGCGGCTATCTGGCCATCGCCCTGCCCACGGGCCTGGCCGGACTGCTCGTCACCCGCACCCTGTGGCGGCGAACCAACGCCCGACAACGCCGGCACGGCCACAACCAAAACCACCTGCTCATCGTCGGAGACACCCGCGCCGCGGCCGACATCGCCACCGAATTCGCCAAAGACCCCTGGAGTGGCTACCAGGTCGTCGGCATCTGCACCCCCATGGGACCCGCCCACCCCAAAGAAGTCATCACCGTCGCCGGCCGCAACATCCCCATCATCGGCACCGACGAAGCCATCCTGCACGCCGTCCTACGCACCGGCGTGGACACCGTCGCCCTAGCCGCCAGCCACCACCTGAGCCCGGTCGACATCCGTCGCCTCATGTGGGAACTCGAAGAACACGGCGTCGACCTGATAGTCGCTCCCGGTCTCATCGACATCGCGGACCAACGCCTCACCAGCCGACCCGTCGCCGGCATGGCAGTTTTCGAGATCGCCAAACCCCAATACAGCCGCGCCAACTCCATGATCAAACGCACCTTCGACATCGCCTTCGCGATCACCGCACTGATCGCCATCTCCCCAGTCATGGCCATCACCGCCCTGGCCGTCAAACTCACGAGCGCAGGCCCCATCTTCTACACATCCGAACGCATCGGCATCGACGGCGCCCCCTTCCGGATGACCAAATTCCGCAGCATGTACGCCGACGCCGACGCCCGCCAAACCGACATGATCGCGGCCCACGGCGGCAACGCCATGTTCTTCAAAGTGAAAGACGACCCCCGCATCACAGCCGTCGGCAAAATCATCCGCAAATTCAGCATCGACGAACTCCCCCAATTCTCAAACGTCCTGACCGGCCACATGAGCATCGTCGGGCCCCGCCCCCAAGTCCGCCGCGAAGTCGACACCTACGACGACCTCGTCAGCCACCGCCTCACCGTCAAACCCGGCCTGACCGGCCTCTGGCAGGTCAGCGGCCGATCCGACCTCGAGGCCGACGACGCCCTCCGCCTCGACCTCACCTACGTCGAAAACTGGTCCCTCCTCCAAGACATCCTCATCATCACCAAAACCATCCGCACCGTCCTCACCGGAAACGGCGCCTACTAACCCCCCGGACCTGAGCCACTGGTGACTCGTTCTCTGACCCGACCAGGGTTGGCAGGGCACTATGGCTGATGCGGTGGAGGCCGGCGCTCAACGCGTTCCCGATCACCTTCGGCGACCGATTTCCGGCAGCCGAAACATACTGATGAACACCGCCGGAAACACCGTTAACGCGATAGCCCCGATCCGCACCGTAGTGCAGGGCCGCTGGCCGGCGGGGGCGATAAAGGCACGCGCGAAACCTCCGTTACGTTCTTTGTCGTGAATAGCGGCGTGGCGTTGCGCGCGGTGGCTGATATTGGTGGTGCGGATACCGACCGAGCCGTCGCGGTACCGCGTCTCGGTGTGGCGGGAGCTACGCCAACAGAGCCTGGAGCAGCTGCGCCGCTGGCACCGCGACATCAAGGCCCGCGACGTGTTCCGCGGACCCGTATGGGCGGAGGCCGATCAACAACTCAGGCATTGTGCGGACCCGTTGGCCGACTAAACCGAGCGGGTCTTTCAGGCCCTGCACCAGATGTGATCGCCCCACCGATGTGGCGTCGACGTCCCTGGACACCCGAATCCTCGACGGCCACAACGATTTCCCCCCCGAGAAGCATGATGACCGCACCAGCGTCACGGAGACCTCGATGCGGATAGCCGCGACCCACGCCGCGGGCGTGCCCCGGGCGCGACTGCTGCCGCTGTACGGCGCCGGCTTCGTCGCCGCATTCGGCGCGCACGGCATCGCCGCCAGCCTGGCCGGCTACACCACCGCCAAGCACGCGAGCCTGCTCACCCTGGGCCTGTTGCTGGCGGTGTACGAAGTCGCCGAGCTCCTGCTCAAACCAGTGTTCGGCGCGCTCGCAGACCGGGTGGGCGCACGCCGGGTCCTGCTCGGTGGGATGGTGGCGTTCGCGCTGGCCTCGGCCGCGTTCGTCGCGGCCGACGATCCCGCTCTCGTCGGCCTGGCACGGTTCGGACAGGGTGCTGCTGCCGCGGCGTTCTCCCCGGCCGCCGGGGCGATGCTCGCTCGGCTGACCCCAACCACCGCGCACGGCGGCACCTTCGGCAGCTACGGCGCCTGGAAGACAATGGGCTACATCCTGGGTCCAGTGCTGGGCGGTGCCCTGGTGGCCGTCGGCGGCTACCCAGCGCTATTCACCACCGTGGCCGTGCTCGCCGCCATCGTCGCCGGGGGGGCCGCCCTGGCCGTGCCCACGGTGGAGATACTGCCCAGTGCGCGCCAGACCCTGGTCGACCTGGGACGGCACCTGTCCAGCCGATCTTTCGTCCGTCCCACCGCGGCCATGGCCGGTGGCTCGGCGGCATTGGCCGTCGGCGTCGGCTTCCTACCCGCGCTCGGAGCGCAGCAGGGCCTGGGGTCGCTGGCCACCGGCGCAGTGGTCTCGGCGCTGGCCGCCACCGCCGCACTTGTCCAACCTCAGGCCGGGCGACTAGCCGACCACACCGGGATGGCGACCGGATTGCTGCTGTCCGCCGCCGGCATCGCTGTCGCCGCGCTCACACCGGGTACCGCGAGCCTGGTCTGTGCCGGGGTGATCATCGGAGCCGGCACCGGCCTGATCACTCCACTGGGTTTCGCCTACCTGTCCCGGATCAGCCCGCCCGCACGGCTCGGTCAAACGACGGGTGCCGCCGAAGTCGGCCTGGAATTGGGCGATGCCGGCGGACCGTTGCTCGTCGGCGCCGTCGCCGCCGCGGCGACGCTGAACACGGGACTGCTGGTGATGACAGTGGTCCTCGCTGCCGTGGCGAACGTGCTGGCACTGGCCGGCCGCGGCCCCGATGGCCACCCAGACGGGCCACCCGAACCGTAACCGGTGTTTACGACGTTGGGCCGCAAGGTATTTGGCTCGCCCAGCGTCATTCCGGATGACCGTTGCCGGCCGCAGTGATCCAGTCGGTCAGCGTAGGCAACGACATGGGTGGCGCCAGGAAGTAGCCTTGCGCCAGCTCGGCACCGAGTCCGTCGACGTGCTCCCACATCAGCTGATCGGCCACCCCTTCGACGACGACCTGCGCGTCGACCGCGTGTGCGAGTTGGATGGCGGCCTGCAGAATCTTGCCACCCTGCTGATCGGGCTTGCAGGCACGATCGAGCAGTGTTCGGTCGACTTTGATGATTGCGGGCCGGAGCCTGCCGAGCAGTTCCAAGTTGGAATATCCGGTGCCGAAGTCATCGATGCTGATGGTCGCTCCGAGTCGACGGAGTACGGCGAGGGTGTCCATCGCTCGCCCGCCGGGGACCAGCAGCGTCGACTCGGTGACCTCGACGATCACTCGATCGAACCCGCCCGCGGGATTCCAGGCCAGCAGCCAATCGGTGGTGGTGCGTTCTTCCAGTTCGGTGCCCGAGAGATTCACTGCGACTCGAGGTTGCTGGTGGGCCAGCCGGTTGTGCATCGTGGTGATGTCGGCATCGAGCAGACCGAGCACGATCCGACCGATCGCGCGGAGTTGGCCGGTGTCCTCGGCCAGGGTGATGAAGGTTTCCGCGGCAACGAGTTCGCCGCCGCGGCGCCATCGCAGTAGCGCTTCGACGTACGCGGTACGCCTGGTCGCCACCTCGAGCACCGGTTGGTATTGCAATTCGAAGTCGCCGTTGCGAACCGCACCGGAAAGCTCATGACGCATTTCAGCGCGTTCGTCGGCTGCGTTGTTCATCTCGTGGGCGAAGTAGACGTGCCGATCTCCGCCTCGATGTTTTGCCATATACATGGCGGTGTCGGCGTTGTGCAGCAACTCCTCGGCGGTACGTCCATCCTGCGGGTGCACCGAAATCCCCACCGACGCCGAGATGTAGGCCAGGGTGCCGTCCACATTGATGGGATCGCGGACCGCCGACAGCAGCCGGTGCACAACCGTCTCGATTCCGTCGAGATCCTGTACGCGGGTGATCAACATGGCGAACTCGTCGCCGCCGAGGCGGCCGACGAGGTCGTTGCGACGAGCGGTTCGCTGCAGTCGGGCAGCGACCGCCGCCAGCACCACATCCCCGGAGCGGTGCCCGAGGCGGTCGTTGACTTCCTTGAATCCGTCCAGGTCAATCAAGATCACAGCCAGCCCGGCGACGTTGGCGGTGACCATTTCGTCGGTCCGCGACCGGAAATAGGCGCGGGTGAGCAGCCCTGTCTGTTGGTCAAACTGTTCGCGGGCAGCCAGGTTCGCACTGATTTCCCGCAGCCTGGACACGTCGTGCACGACGGCAACGCGACCCGGCGTTCCGTCCGGGTCCGCATCATCAACCGGCGCGATCGGCAGCAGCTCCATCGTCACCGCGCGGTAGGTACCGTCGGCGGCGAGAATCCGGCCCGCATCGAGTTCCTCGCGCACCGTCGACCCGGGCAGCGGCGCCGCCACCGGGTCGGGTTCGAGCAAAACGTTCAGCGGGGTGCCCACCAGAGTTTCCGGCGGGTACCCGACGATGGCGCCGAAGCTGTTGCTGACCTGCACGATGCGGTCGTTTGCATCGAGAACCAACACCCCGAACGCGCGGGTGCCCAGCAATGCGTCGAGCACCGCCCCGCGCTGGGCCGCCGCACGCTGCAGCTGGTGACGATCGGTGACATCGAGGGCGCTGCCGGTAACCGTGCGATCGGCTCCGCTGCCACTGTCGGCCGCCGACTCGTCGATCCAGCGGATCGTCCCGTCGGGACGCACGATCCGGTACTCGAGTTGCCAGCGCCGCTCCGCGCTCGCGGTGGCGGCAGCAACCCGCTCCCGGTCCGCGGGGTAGACCGCGGCAGTCAGCAGCGCCGGATCGGCCAGCACCCGGTCCCGATCCAGGCCGTAGATGTCCTCGACACGGCTCGTCAAGAATGTGAGGGCAGCCGAACTATCGCGTTGCCAGACCAGTTCGCGGACCGACTCGGCCACCGTTTGCAGGTTCGCCATGGCGCGCTCCCGGTCGCGTCGCGCCTCCGCGACGTCGCTCACGTCGATCACCAACAGCAGTGCGCCGAGCACCTCACCCGAGGATCCCGTATAGGGCTGGATCTGGAGCAGGAAATCACGGGTCCCGTTGCTGAGCTCGATGATCCTGGCGGCCTTAGATGCCATGGTGTCCAGCAGGTCCGCGGTCAGGGTAGGGATCGCGATGGTGGTTGGCACCGCAGGCAACGGGCGGCCGATGTCCTCGCGAATCAGCGAGAACACGCGCACCGCGAGTGGGCTGTACCGCGTGACCCGCAGATCACGGTCGACCATCACCAGCCCGCTCGTCAGCGATGCCTGTATGTTCTCCAGGACGGTGTTCGCGTTCACCAGTTCCGCGCCGCGGGCCTGCAGTTCCTGGTTCAGCGTGGTGAGTTCCTCGTTGGCGGCTTCGAGTTCTTCGTTGGAGGCTTGAGCCTCCTCGGACGTGGCCTGCAGCTCCTCGGTGGAGGCCTGCAGCTCCTCGTTCAATGCCTGCAGTTCCTCGTTGGAGCTGCCCAGATCTTCGACCGTCGCCTGCAATGCATCCTGGGCCGATTCGAGGGCCGCGCTGACATGCGACTCGGTTGCATCCACCGCAACGTCGGGATCGGATGCACCAGGCCGGGCCGGCAGGACCCGGAAGCTCACCACCGCACCGGCTCCCCCGTCACGCAGCCGGGTCACGCTGACCTCCACCGGTCCATCGGGACCGGACACCTCGCGGACCACCACATCGGGCGCGCCGTGGCGCAGCTGACTGAGCATCCTTCGCACCAGGAGCCGGTATGGCGTGCGGAGCAGGTCGGCGACGTGACCGGTATAGGGACCTTCCGTGACCGCACACCACGTCGAGACGTCACCGATGACCTCGATCAGCGAGTCCTGATCGTCGAGTACCACTGCGGGCGCGGCAAGCACTTGCAATAGCCGCCGGTAATGCGCGACGCCGTGGTCGTGGCCCGCGGCAACCTTCGACGGTACGGTGGGCACGCGCACGGTCGGCACGTACCGGCCCGAGGGCAGCGCGACAGCCACCATGGAGTGGCGGCGCCGGTAGATACGGAGCCCCTGCTCGACAACGGAGAACAACACATCCGCGCGCGGCACCCGCTCGGATTTACCCAGAACCAGCAAACCATCTGGCAGCAGCTCGAACTGGCACATCTGCAGCACCCGGTCCTGCAGATGTGGCTGGAAATAGATCAATGTGTTACGCAACGAGATCAGGTGGATCCGCGGGAACGGCGG
>JARLGS010000579.1 GCA_031292695.1 Mycobacterium sp.
CGGTGATGGTCAGGGCATTGGCCGACTCGTTGTCGATGGTGCCGCGGATCACGCCGCTGTCCGACAACCCGCCGAGCGTGCCGGTGAGATAGAGGGCGTTGCTGCCGCTGATCGTGCCGCCCGCGAGATTGATCAGGGTCGCGAGCGTGCCGGCCACGTTGATCGCGTTGGTGGCATTGGCGATGACGCCGCTGTTGACCAGCGTCCCCAGCGTGCCGCTCACCTGGATCGCGCTCTGCGCGGCGGTGATCGTGCCGCTGTTGTTCAGGCTGCCGATACTGCCGCTGCCGTCGACATAGATGCCCTGCGGGCCGCCGTTGATGCTGCCGGTATTGATCAGCTGGCCCATGGTGCCGTAGTCGGCGACGCCGGCGGAGCCCGACGAGATCAGGCCGGCATTGGTCAAGGTGCCGAGCTGGGTGTCGTTCTGGAACCCGGCCGCGGTACCGCCGAGGATGGTGCCGCCGACCGCATTGTCCACCAGACCGATCGTCGACTGGTTGCCGAAACCCTTGACGCTGCTCGTGATCAGGCCGCTGTTGCTGACCGTGCCGACGCTGCCGTTGTTGCTGAACCCGCTGTTCGAGCCCGACAAGGTGCCGGTGTTGGTGAAGGTGCCGATCGTGCCGGTCGAGGCGACGAACACGGCGTAGCTGACGCCGCTGATCGTGCCGGTATTGGCGACGCTGGCGATGCTGCCGCCGATATAGTCGTTGCTGACCCCCAGTACGAGATTGTTGCCGCTGACCAACCCGTTCGCGGCAGGTCCCACCACCGCGCCGGCGATGCTGACGTTGACGCCGGTGTAATTCGACCCGGCGCCGCCCGCGATCAGCGTGCTGATCTGCGTCCCGGCAAGGTAAATGCCGGTCGACGAGAGGCCGCTTGCCACCACGGAGCCGCCAATGATGCTCGCAGCCTGGCTGACCACCAGCTCCCCGCTGCTGCCGAGGTCAATCCCGCCGCCGGTCTGGCGGAAGTTGCCGGTGACGTTGACGATGGTCGACAGCGTGATATTGGCGCCGGCATTGCTAATCGTAAGCGCGCTTTCTGATATGCCGGCTGCGGTGATGCTGTCGTTGAGCAACAGGTCCCCCGACGCGAACACCAGATTGCCGGTGGCGCCGATGGTGCCCTGGGTGCCGCCGGAGAACCCGGTGAAGGTACCGACCGTGCCGGCGCTGCCGCCGATGATCGTGCCGACGTTGGCACCGCCGTCCTTGTTGATGTTGCCCTGGATCAGACCGCTATTGGCGATGGTCGCGAAATTGCCGGCAATGACGTTGCTGCCGCCCGACATGGTGCCGCTGTTGCTGAGCAGCGTGACGACGCCGTCGTTCTGGATCGCGTTGCCGGCACCGCTGACGACACCGCTGTTGGTGAGGGTGCCGATGGTGCCGGTATTGTGAATCGCCCAGCTGCTGTTCGTGATCGTGCCGGTATTGGTCAACTGGCCGATGCTGCCCTGGTTCCACAGCGCGGTGAAATTGTTATTTGTGATACGGCCCGAGTTCGACAACGTGTCGATCGTGCCGCGGTTGTTGACGCCGAACTGTCCACCGCCCAGGGTGCCGCTGTTGGTCAACGTGCCGATGCTGCCCGTGGTCGCGACATAGAGACCGGTGCTCGGACCGGTGATGGTGGCGGTGTTGTTCAACGACGCCAAGGTGCCGCCGACGTAGTCGTTGTTGGCGACGAGCAGATAGTCGTTGCCGCTGGCGCTGCCACCGGCGTTCAGGCCGGTGATGTTGTTCGTCACCACCGTGTCGCTGGTGTAGGACGAGGCCGCTCCGGCGGAGATCACGGTCGCGATCGCGCCCGCCAGGTAATTGCCAGTGCCGGACAGCGTGGTGACGATCCGGGCGTTGGCAACATTCGCCGCGCCACTGACGTCGAGCCCGCTGGTACCCGGGGTAATCGTGATGGTGCCGCCGCTCTGGCGATAATCGCCCGTCACGCTGATGATGCTGTTCAGCGTGAGATTGGCGCCGCTGTTAGTGACGGTGTGGCTGCCGGCGTCGATGTCGTCGTTGAGCAGCAGATTGCCCGACAAGGTCACATTCGCGAGCGTGTTCGAGATGGCACCCGGGACCGCGAGCGAGGCGCCGGTCAGCGTGCCGATCGTGGCGCCCGTGCCGCCGGAGATCGCGAGATCGCCGGTGCCGGTATTGACGATGCTGCCGAGGATCAGGCCGCTATTGGCGAGGCCGCCCAGCGTGCCGCTGACGGCGAGGGCAGTGGGGCCGCTCAAGGTGCCGCCGGCGAGGTTGAGCAGGGTGCCGAGGTTGCCGCTGACATCGACGGCGGCTGCCGCGCTGGAGATGAAGCCGCTATTGGTCAGCGTGCCCATCGTGCCGGCCAGCTGGATCGCATTCTGGTCCGCGGTGATCGTGCCGCTGTTGCCGAGAGCGCCGACCGAGCCACTGGCGTCGATATAGACCGCCTGGGCGAAGCCGTTGATGGTGCCGGTATTGCTCAGCACACCTATCGCGCCGTAATCCGCTACGCCGGCAGCACTGTCGGAGATGAGGTTGCCGGCATTGTTGAGCGTGCCGATGCCGTGGCCGGCCTCGTTCCACAGGGCTGCGCCGATGGCACCGTGGATCGTGCCGGCCACGCCGATCGTGACGAAATCGATGGTGCCGTTGTTGTCGAGGGCGTTGCTGGTCGAGGAGATGAGCCCCGTATTGGAGACCGTGCCGATGCTGCCATTGTTGGCGAACCCGTTGGCCGAACCCGACAGCGTGCCGCTGTTGGTGAAGGTCCCGACCGTGCCGGTCGCAGCGATATAGGCGGCATAGCTGACACCGCTGATCGTCCCGGTATTGCCGATGCTGGCGAGGCTGCCGCCGATATAGTCGTTACCGATCGCGAGCACGAGGTTATTGCCGCTGATCGAACTCATGGTCGCGAGACCGGTCAGGGTGCCCGCCGTAACGGTCACGCCCGTGTAATTCGATCCGGCGCCGCCCGCGACGAGGGTCGCGCCGCCCGTGCCGACCAGGTAATTCGCGGTCGAAACCAGGCTCGCCGCGACCGTGCCGCCGGTGATGCTGGCGGCGCCGGTGACCGACAGAACATTGCTGCCGACATCCAGTGTGCCTGCGTTCTGCGCATAGTTTCCGGTGATCGTCAGCGCGCTTGGCAACTGCACCGAAGCGCCGCCGTTGACCACGATACCGCCGCCGACATCGACCGCGTCGCCGAGCAGGAGATTGCCCGAGGCCAGGACGACATTGGCGCCCGTGCTGGTGATCGTACCGCCGGTCAGGCTGCCGATCGTGGCGCCGCTGCCGCCGGTGATCGACAGCGCGTGGCCGGACAGATTGACGATATTGCCGGTAATCGTGCCGCTATTGTGCAGGGCGCCGAGGCTGCCGGTCGCCGCGATATAGACCGCCGTCGTCGCGCTCAGCGCGCCGGTGTTGGTGATCGCCGCCAGACTACCGCCGACATAGTCGTTGCCGTAGCTCAACACCAGATTATTGCCGCTCGACGCGATGCTCGAGACCAGGCCGGTAATGCTGTTGCTGTCGAGGGTGGCGCTGTAACTCGACCCGGCGCCCCCCGCGACCAGTGTGCTCGGCGTGCCCGTCAGGTAGTTGCCGGTCGCAGACAGGCTCGCCGCGATGGTGCCGCCGGTGATCGCCGCGGTCCCGGTCACGATCAGGCTGCTGTTGCCGGGGGTGACGGAGAGGGTCCCGCCGGTCTGGCTGTAATTCCCGGCGATGTTGACGATGGTGTTCAGAGTCAGGGCCGCGCCGGTATTGCTGACGGTGTGGCCGGTGGCGATGATGTTGTCGTTCAGCAGCAGGTTGCCCGAAGCAAAGACCAGATTGCTCAGCGTGCCGACGATGGTGCCGCGGCCCGACTGGCCGGTCAGGGTGCCGATGGTGCCGGCGGCGGCGCCGGTGATGGTCAGGGCATTGGCCGACTCGTTGTCGATGGTGCCGCGGATCACGCCGCTATCCGACAACCCGCCGAGCGTGCCGGTGAGATAGAGGGCGTTGCTGCCGCTGATCGTGCCGCCTGCGAGATTGATCAGGGTCGTGAGCGTGCCGGCCAGGTTGATCGCGTTGGTGGCATTGGCGATGACGCCGCTATTGGCCAGCGTCCCCAGCGTGCCGCTCACCTGGATCGCGCTCTGCGC
>JARLGS010000580.1 GCA_031292695.1 Mycobacterium sp.
AGAGGGCCACACCCTGATCAGCTACTCGCTTCCGGCGTGACCGCCACTGGCGCCGCCGGCCGCAGCGTGGCTGGACGAGCCCTCACTGCTACCACCGGCCTTGACGGCTTTCGGCTTCGCCGCAGCACCGGACTCCGAGTCACCGGCCTTCGACGCACCCGACTTGGTCCCACTGTGCGTAGCACCTCCGGCAGCACCGGCATCGCCGGACTTCGAGGGACCCGACTTGGTATCACCGGTCTTGCTGTCACCGGACTTCGTCCCACCGGTCGAGCCCTTGGCGCCCGCTGTCGAACCGTCCGTGGTCTTGGTTGAACCGGATTGGCCCGCGCCGGTCGTGTCGCCACCGGACTTGGTCGCGCCAGTACCAGTCGCGCCAGTACCAGTTGTGCCGGTGCCGGTTGCGCCGGTGCCGGTTGCGCCGGTGCCGGTCGTGCCGGTGCCGGTCGTGCCGGTGCCGGTCGAAGAACCCGACGAGCCGGACGAACTCGGCGAGGTCGACGTGCCCGAGCCGCTGGGCGTCGTGGCCGAGGTCGGCTCCGCTTCGCCCTTGGTGGCGGGCGTCGACGCGCCATCCTTGGTTGCGCTGACCGGCGCGGCCGACGTGGCCCCGGCAGCAGCCGGGGTTGCAGCCGGCGACGAATCCGCGGCCGTAACCGCGGGCACCGCCGCCGGATCGGTCGCCTTCGGCGCGGCCGCGGACAAGGCACTGACCTTCACCGCGGCCGCCGTCGTGCCGGGAGTGGCCGGTGGGACCGTCACTCCGCCCGGGGCGTTCGGATTCACGTTCAACGCAGTCTGAATCAGGCCGGCGATGTACGACAGCGTCTGTGTCTCGAAGTTGGACACCTGCGTGACGACGTTCACCGCCAGGTCGGCAATGCCGTGCTGAACGGCATTGATGATGTTGATCGGATTGAGCGTCGTCACCGCCTGCAGCACGCCCTGCACGCTCTTGACCACCTGCTGAACCAGCGGCAGAGTCCCCGTGCAATCACCGCAGCCGATCCCGACCGTCGAGGCCACCACGCCAACGACCAAGGCCTGAACGGAAGTCACCAATGCCGGGACCAACGCCGACGCAACAGCCAACGGCCGCTGCAGGATGTTTTGCACCGGCCCAGCAATCCCCGTGATCAGTGCCAGCCCACCCAGCAGACCCCCGTTCAGGAGTGCATCGATGGCACCGTTGACATTTCCGGTCGACAACTGCGCGCCAACGGCTTGCAGCGTGGCAGGCAGTCCGGCACCCAACGTGCCCAGAGCACCAGTCACATTGCCGATCAGCTGCTGGGCCTGCTGGAACGTGTACAGCTGGTTGGCCACCACCTGCTGCAGCAACGGATTGACACTGGTCTCAACCGTACTGACGGTGGTGCCGAGCAGTTGCTGGACCGCAGTGACCACCGGAGCGAACACGTCGAGCGGGTTGTCCAAACCGGTCAGATGAACCGCAGACAGATGCACCTCAGGCAGCGCCGGCACGTGCAGATTCGGGCTCGGCACGACCGGAGCGACGGCGATGACACTGGCACCCACCAGGGCAACACCCGCAGTGACATACGGCCTCATCGTTAGCTGCATTACTTTACCTCTCGATTATATAGTCGATTTCAGTCCGCGGGAGTTTGCTGGAGCGTTGCCTTGCTGCACCGCGGGAACAGACAAGGCGAGACCCGGATCGCGTGACTGGACCAGCGTCGAAGAACACGTCGATGACCACTAGCCCGCCGAGTCCAAAATGGTTGTGGCCCTCCACCTTCCGACAGAGGGCCACACCCTGATCAGCTACTCGCTTCCGGCGTGACCGCCACTGGCGCCGCCGGCCGCAGCGTGGCTGGACGAGCCCTCACTGCTACCACCGGCCTTGACGGCTTTCGGCTTCGCCGCAGCACCGGACTCCGAGTC
>JARLGS010000581.1 GCA_031292695.1 Mycobacterium sp.
CGAAATGTCCTGCGGGAGTGGGCTCGTGCAAAGCCTGGGCGGTCATCGGGCCACGCACCCATCGGTTGCGGTACCACTCGGCCTTGCCGTCCCGGATGCGGATGCCGTGCACCATGCCGTCGCCGATGAACCAGTGGTACAGCTCGGGATCGACCTCGCCGATCGGGTTAGGGCCGTTGCGCAGGTAGCGACCGTCGAGGTAATCCGGGATCGTGCCGGTGACGGTCAGGTCGGTCAGGGTGTATTCGTCGTGAAGCGGCGCGAATGCGCCTTCTAGATAGCGGTTGGTCATCTCAGAACCTCCATAACGGTGTTATTGGCCGCGGTAACTGGTATAACACTGTTATGGCCGGTGCGCAAGAGTGAACGACGACATTCGTAGACAGCTGGTCGAGGCCGGCATCGCGATTCTGGAACGCGATGGCCTGCCAGCGTTGAGCGTGCGCAAGCTCGCCGCGGAGGTCGGCACGTCCACCATGGTGGTGTACACCCACTTCGGTTCCAAGGCCGGTGTGATCGATGCCGTGATCGGTGAGACGTTCGCCCGCTTCGGCCGGGCATTGACCGCCGTGCCCCACACCGACGATCCGGTGGCCGACTTCTTCTCGATGGGCGTTGCCTACCACCGGTTCGCGATGGCCGATCCGCAGCGCTACCAGATGATGTTCGGCACTGCGGCCCCCGCGTCGCTGATGCGTCGCCGCAGCGATCTGACAGTGACCGGACGGCCCTCCGCCTATGACTCCTGGGGCGGCTCATTCGACGCGCTGCGTGGTGCGGTCCGCCGGATGACCGAGGCCGGCCGGATCCGCGACGGTGACGAGGCGGCCATCGCGGGCCGGGTGTGGAGCGTCATCCACGGTGCCGTAATGCTCGAGATGGCAGGGTTTTTCGGCCACGAGGGGCACGGCCTGCTGGAGATCCTGGGCCCGCTCACGGTGGACGTGCTGGTTGGGATGGGCGATGACCGGGCGCTGATCAACCAGTCCCTGGCCGCAGCGGCGGCGGCCCACGAACTGGGCTCGGGCACAGCAGGGTCGTCGTGAGACCCGTAGCGAGCCCTGAAGAGATTGAGTCCCAATGACATTCAACATCCTGATCAACGGCGGTGGCATTGCCGGTCCCTGCCTGGCCTTCTGGCTCGCCCGGCAAGGACACACCGTCACCATCGCCGAACAGGCCCGTGAGCTGCGGGCCGGCGGCCAGGCCGTGGACTTCCGGGGTCCGGCCCTTGAGGTGTTGGAGAAGATGGGCCTGCTGGATCAGGTGCGGGCCGCGGCCACCCGGATGGGGCCGGTGATCATCGTCGATCAGCGCGGCAAGGAGATCGGCCGGCTACCAGCCGAAGTGGTCAGCGGCGAACTGGAGATCCACTGGGGCGACCTCGCCCGGATCCTCTACGAAGCCGTGCGCGATGACGTCGACTACCGCTTCGGCGTTCGGGTCACCAGCCTCATCGAGACCGGCGAGGCCGTCGACGTCACCTTCAGCGACGCGTCGACCGCGTCGTACGACCTCGTGATCGGTGCCGACGGATTGCATTCGGGAGTGCGGGCCCTGGTGTGGGGTCCGGAGGACCAGCTGGTCACCCAATTGGGCCAGTGCTTCGGGTTTTTCGACATGGACAACTACTTGAAGCTCGATCACTGCGGCGTGGCCTGCGGCGCCGACGGGCGCACCGCCGTCGTGCAGGGCACCGACGCGGGCAAGCCCGCGCGGGCGAGTTTCTACCTGACCGACCCCGAGGTTGCCTTCGACTACCGGGACGCCGAGGGCAACAAACGACTGTTCGCCGAACGGTTTTCTTCGATGGGGTGGGAAGTGCCCACTCTGCTCAAGGCGCTCGCTGAGGCGCCCCAGGTGTATTTCGACTCGATCGCGCAGGTACGCCTCGACTCCTACGCACGCGGACGGGTGTGCCTCATCGGCGACGCGGCGTGGTGCGCCTCGCCGCGTTCGGGTATGGGCACCGGTCTCGCCATTGTCGGCGCCTATGTTCTGGCGCACGAGCTGCAGGCGGCCGGCCGGGATCATGGCGCCGCATTCACCCGATACCAGCAATTGCTGTCGCCGTATGTCGCGCGCTGTCAGAAGCTTGCGATCGACAACCTCAAGCTGGATGACCCGACTTCGTTGGTGGCGCGTTTCGTGCGGACCGTGGGGTATCGACTGCTGCGCATACCTTTTGTCGCCAAAGAGGTGGCCCGCCAGTCGTTGGCGGTCGGCCGTTCATTCGCGTTACCCAGTTACTGAGGCTGCGGCTCAGGCGAATCCGCCGTCGGCCCGCAGGATCGATCCGGTGGTGAAGCTGGACGCATCGGACATCAAGAACAGTGCGGCGCCGACGATTTCGCGGGGCTCTCCGGCGCGCTCCAGCGCCAGCGAGCTGAACGGGTTCTGCCCCGAACTGGTGTCCCAGGCCTTGCTGATGTCGGTGAGAAACGGCCCGGCCATCAACGTGTTGACCCGCACCGTCGGGCCGAATGCCTTGGCGAAGCCCTCGGTGAGCACGTTCAGTCCGGCCTTGGCCGCGGCGTACGGAAGCATGTGCTCATCGGGGCGCAGCGATCCCGACGAGCTGACGTTGATGATCGACCCGCCGCCGGCCGCCACCATCCGTTCTCCGACCAGCGCCGACAACCTGAACGGTCCTTTGAAGTTCAGGTTCACCACCGCGTCGAACAATTTTTCCGGGAGCGTGCCGAGTGAGTCGTATAGCGGCGACATGCCGGCATTGTTGACCAGCACGTCGACCCTCCCGAACCGGTCGTAGGCCGCGTCGACCAGGCCGTCCAGCTGATCCCAGCGCCCGACGTGCACCTGATGCGCCAGCGCCGCGCGCCCGGTCGCGGCGGCGATCTCCGCGGCGGTGGCCTGACACGACTCCAGATTCCGGCTGGCGATGACCACGTCGGCGCCACAGTGCGCCGCGGCGAAGGCCATTTCCCGGCCCAGTCCCCGGCTACCACCGGTGATCAGGACTACGCGGTCGGTGAGGTCGAACAGGTTGTCGGCGTACCCCATGGCGACTCCTTCGGCGCTGGGTGGGTGCTCGGGTCCTATGGTGGCACGGTGCAATTGCTTCTGATCCGTCACGCCCTGCCACTGCGCAACGAGCCGGGGGAGGGGGCCGATCCCGACCTGTCCGAAGAGGGCATCGCACAGGCCGCCAGGCTGCCCGACGCGCTCAAGCGGTTCCCGATCACCCGGCTGGTCAGCAGCCCGCAGAAACGCGCCATCCAGACCGGTCAGCCGGTCGCGGACGCGCTCGGCCTGACCATCGAGATCGACGACCGACTGGCCGAGTACGACCGCGACATGGCGCAGTACATCCCGATCGAACAGATCGCCGCCGAATATCCTGAGGAAATGGCCCGGCTGATGGCCGGGCATCTGCCCAGCAGCGTCGACGAGGATGCCTTCCTGGCCCGCATCATCGAGGCCATCACCGACCTCGCGAGCGAGGGCGACAGCGACGACACGGTCGCGATCTTCAGCCACGGCGGCGTGATCAACGGCCTGCTGCACGACATCCTGCCGACCGAGCGCATCCTGTCGTTCCAGGTCGACTACACCGGCATCACCCGGCTGCTGTCGTCCCGGACCGGCCGGCTGGCGGTGGCAGGCGTCAACGGCACCGAACACGTATGGGACCTGCTGCCGCGCAACCTGCGTTGGTAGGCCGATGGTAGACACAGTGCGTGACTACTCCGGGAACCCAGGGGTCGCTTGACGGCCTCGATCTGACCGCCCTCGACCGCCATCTGCGGGAGATCGGGGTGGCCCGAACGGGCGAGTTGCGCGCCGAGTTGATCGCGGGCGGCCGGTCCAATCTGACCTTCCTGGTGTTCGACGACGCCGCGAAGTGGGTGCTGCGCCGCCCACCGCTGCACGGCCTGACCCCGTCCGCGCACGATATGGCCCGTGAATACAAAGTCGTTGCGGCCCTTGAAGGTACGTCGGTGCCGGTGGCGCATCCCGTGACGATGCGCAACGACGACTCCGTGCTGGGCGCGCCGTTCCAGATGGTCGAATTCGTCCCCGGTCGGGTGGTGCGGTACTCGTCAGAGCTCGACGCGCTGGGCGATCAGCAGGTCATCGACGGCTGTGTGGACGCGCTGATCAAGGTGCTGGCCGATCTGCATGCCCTGGACCCGGAAGCGGTCGGGCTCGGGGACTTCGGCAAGGCCAACGGATACCTGGAGCGGCAGGTGCGGCGCTGGGGTTCGCAATGGGATCTGGTGCGGCTGCCGGACGACCCGCGCGATGACGACGTGCGCCGGCTGCATGGCTTGTTGACGGAGAAGTTGCCGCCGCAGTGCCGGAGTGCGATCGTGCACGGCGACTACCGGATCGACAACACCATGCTGGACGCGGTCGATGCCACGAAGGTCCGCGCGGTGCTGGACTGGGAGATGTCGACGCTGGGCGATCCGCTGTCCGATGCGGCGTTGATGTGCGTGTACCGGCATCCGATGTTCGCCATGGTGCACGCCGACGCGGCCTGGGCGTCGGACAAGATTCCGTCGATGGACCAGCTGGCGCAGAAGTATTCACTCGCTGCGGGGCAACCTTTGGATCATTGGGAGTTCTACCTGGCGCTGGCCTATTTCAAGCTGGCGATCATCGCGGCCGGTATCGACTTCCGGGCCCGGATGGCAGCTGGTGAGGCCGGGCACGATGATCCGGTGGGCGAGGCCGTGGCACCCCTCGTAGCCGAAGGCCTCGCCGCCCTGTCGTAGCTATCTGTCCAGCCTTGCTCGTGCACCTACCAATTAGCGCAACGAGTTAGCTGATCCTGATCGCCAACGCACCGCACTGCCTGTTGAGTGGACGGCGATGCTTGACATACGCAGTTGTTTTCGTAACATCTGCGCCTTGTACCCCTCGACATCACTGCCACTGATGTATCCGGCCGCCAATACCGTACCCATAGCATGTTTGCTGGGTCAAGAATTTCGGCCGGTTACAACCCAGCCTTCAGGTTCTTCCTCGCGGCCAGGCGCAGCTGCAGAATCCGGATGCTCGCGACCGCGAAGGTCAGCAGACCGCCGGCGACGGCCGAGAGCAGGATCGCCACACCCTTCTGAACGCTCCACTGCCAGCTGAACAGCCGCAGCGTCACGTCGTCGCCGTTCTGCAGGATGAACACCAGCAGCAGGATCAGGATCAGGAAGCCGAGGATCAGCGCCGTCCACAGGGCCGCGGTGCGCGTGAACCTCACCGCCGATTCGGGTGCCTTGGCGGGCGGCTTATCGGTGGGGGCCGACTTGGGAGTCGACTCAGTCGGGTCGGGGGAAGTCGCGGCATCGCTACTCATGTGCACCATCTTGACGCTTCTGCGCGCTGGATGTCGGGAACCGCGACACCAAATTTCGAAGAACGCTAAGGTCGCGACATACCGCTGACGCCGAAAGGACGTTCGGATGGACTCCGTGCGCGCTACCGCGCCGCCACGAATTCTGACCTTGCTGACGCTGACCCTGGTCCTTCTGCTGACTGGGTGCGGCAGTGCCAATCCACTGGGCGGCGGCAGCATCTCGGGCGATCTCAAGTCGATTGTGGTCGGGTCGGCCGACTTCCCGGAATCCAAGATCATCGCCGAGATCTATGCACAGGCGTTGTCGGCCAACGGTTTTACCGTCGGGCGGCAGTTCGGTATCGGCAGCCGCGAGACGTACATCCCTGCGGTGAAGGATCATTCGATCGACCTCATTCCCGAGTACACCGGCAATCTGCTCCAGTACTTCGACCCGAAGACCACGGCAACGGCGGCCGACGACGTCGAATTGGCCCTGACGCGAGAGCTTCCCGGTGATCTGTCGATCCTGACTCCCTCGCCTGCCGCCGATACCGACACGGTCGCGGTATCGGCGGCGACGGCCCGGAGGTGGAACCTGAAAACCATCGGCGATCTGGCGCAGCACTCGGCGGAGGTGAAATTCGGTGCGCCGTCGGAATTCCTGCAGCGCACCGAGGGGCTGCCCGGATTGAAGAAGAAGTACGGGCTGGATATCGCACCGGCCAACTTCATCTCGATCAGCGACGGTGGGGGGCCGGCCACCGTCCGCGCCCTGGTCGACGGGACCGTCACCGCGGCAGACATATTCAGCACGTCACCGGCCATCGTGCAGAACAATCTGGTGGTGTTGGACGATCCCAAGCACAACTTCCTGGCCGCCAACGTGGTCCCGCTGGTTGCTTCCCAGAAGAAATCTGACCTGCTCAAGACAGTGCTGGACGCCGTCAGCGCGAAACTCACCACGAAGGCCCTGATCGAGATGAACACCGCGGTATCCGGCAACGGCGGCTCGGACCCTGACCAGGTGGCGCGCAAATGGGTGCAGGACAACGGATTCGACAAGCCGGTGCCGGCCTGATGATCACCTTCGACAAGGTCACCAAAAGCTACGGCAGCGCAGTCGCCGTCGACGAACTCAGCCTGGAGATCGCGGAGGGGACGTTGGCGGTGTTCGTCGGCCCGTCCGGCTGCGGCAAGACCACCTCGATGCGCATGATCAATCGGATGATCGACCCGACCTCGGGAACCTTGACTGTCAACGGCGCCGACGTCGCGACTGTTGATCCGGTGCGGCTGCGACTGGGCATCGGCTACGTCCTGCAGAGCGCCGGCCTGATGCCGCATCTGAAAGTGGTCGACAACGTCGCCACTGTGCCGATGCTGAAGGGCGAAACGCGGCGCAGCGCAAGGAAAAAGGCGCTGGGCATGTTGCACCGGGTGGGCCTCGATACCGAGCTCGCCAACCGCTACCCGGCCCAGTTGTCCGGTGGGCAGCAGCAGCGGGTCGGCGTGGCCCGGGCCTTGGCGGCCGACCCGCCGATCCTGTTGATGGACGAACCCTTCAGTGCGGTGGATCCGGTGGTCCGCGAAGAGCTGCAAGCCGAAATCCTGCGACTGCAAAGCGATCTGCGTAAGACCATCGTGTTCGTCACGCACGACATCGACGAAGCCGTCAAGCTCGGCGACCGGGTGGCGGTGTTCGGTCGCGGCGGCACGCTGCAGCAGTACGACGCTCCGCAACGTCTGTTGTCCAACCCGGCCAACGAATTCGTCGCTGGGTTCATCGGAGCCGACCGCGGGTACCGCGGTCTGCAGTTCCTCGACTCTGCGCAGCTGGGGCTGCGCGATATTCGCACGGTCACCGAATCGGCGGTCGACGCACTGCAACTCGCCGACGGCGAGTGGGCGCTGGTGATCAACGCCGACGGCAGTCCCTACGCGTGGATCAACGCCGACGGCGTGGGCCTGCACCGGATCGGAAAAACCCTGTACGACAGCACCATCGCCGGTGGATCGTTGTTCCGGCCAGACGCCACGCTGCGGTTGGCGCTGGACTCGGCGTTGTCCTCGCCGTCGGGTCTGGGCGTTGCGGTCGACGATCGGGGCCGCGTGATCGGCGGGGTGGGCATCGACGACGTGCTGACCCTGATCAAGGGCCGGAAGGGCGCTGGGGAGCAATGCGATACCTGCTGACCCACCTGGACACCGCATGGCTGCTGACCCAGATCCATCTGCGGCTGGCACTGCTGCCGCTGTTGATCGGCGCGCTGATCGCCGTGCCGCTGGGCGCCTTTGTCCGCCAACGGCCCCGGGGGGGCCCGGTGTCCACCGCCGCCGCCAGCGCGGTGTTAACC
>JARLGS010000065.1 GCA_031292695.1 Mycobacterium sp.
AGCATCGACAGGCGGAAGATGATGATGAACTGCGCACCCACCGCCTCACGCACCCGGCGCACGATCTCCACCGGCAGGCGCATGCGGTTCTCGTAGCTGCCGCCCCAGCGGTCGGTACGGTGGTTGGTGTGGGCCGCGAGGAACTGGTTGATGAAGTAGCCTTCCGACCCCATGATTTCGACGCCGTCGTACCCGGCATCCTGGGCCAGTACCGAACAGGTCACGAAGTCGGCGATCTGTTTCTCGATACCCTCCTCATCCAGTTCCTTTGGCTTGAACGGGTTGATCGGAGCCTGGATCGCGCTCGGCGCCACCTGTTTCGGGCTGTAGGCATAACGCCCGGCATGGAGGATCTGCAGGCAGATCTTGCCCCCGGCCTCATGCACCGCGCGGGTGACGATGCGATGCTGGTCGGCTTCGGCCTGGCTGGTCAGCCTGGCCGCGCCGGAATACACGCCGCCCTCGTCGTTCGGCGCGATGCCGCCGGTCACCATCAGGCCGACACCGCCACGGGCACGTTCGGCGAAGTAGGCCGCCATGCGTTCGAAACCACCGGGTTTTTCCTCAAGGCCGGTGTGCATCGAGCCCATCAGGGTGCGGTTGCGCAACGTGGTGAAACCCAGGTCGAGCGGGGCCAGCAGGTGCGGGTATTGGGCGGCGGTCATAGAAACTCCACAACGAGCAGGATCACGGGATGCGGGAAGCTCTTCGGCCCCCCGTCAGTTGTATGACTGGCACATTAAAGAGGCACCGGCCCAGGCTCAATGACCGAAACTGACAACTTATTGATCCAAATGTGCAACGCCCCTTGGCAAGGACGCCCGCGGGCCCTACCCTAGTCGACGACTCCCGCACCCGGTCGTTCGTTATCCGCCCCCATGCGTAAATTCCTGCTCCTCTCCTTATTGGTCCTACTGCTCGCCGCCGTCGTCGGTTATGGCGTGTGGACCCAACAACGCAGCGGCGGCCATTACCTCTCGGACCTGCGTATCCGCCTGACCGTGAACCAGGGCGTGGCGGGCGACCACGGCAACCTGCTGGGCGTGCAACCGGAGCTGTTTCCCAACGACTACCAGAGCACCGCCCGGCTGCACCGCAAGCTGGCGGCCTATTTGCAGCAGGCCCGCGGCCTCGGGCTGCTGAACGAGAAAACCATCGTCGTGCTGCC
>JARLGS010000582.1 GCA_031292695.1 Mycobacterium sp.
GCGGTTACATTCGTCGTGATGAGCCCCGGTCGGCATATGATGCCGGGCACCCCGGGCGCATCTAAATTTATTAGGGAATCAGTCACTTAAGACGGTGGCGGAGGGGCATGGGACTCCTCTGGTCTGGTCCCATGCCTTTTTTGCGAATCTCTTAGGGGTCGAATCTCGATGAACCACTCTTTGCGCACAAAATTGCTGCCCGTAGCAATTGCGACGCTGCTCGCCACCGCTCCGGTCTTTGCCCAGGACACCTCCTCTTCCATCAGCGGTCGCATTGTCGACGGCAGCGGCCAGCCGGTTGCCGGCGCCACCGTGCAGATCGTCCATGAGCCCACGGGTACTACCAAGACCACCACCACTGACGCGGCCGGCCGTTACACGGCACAGGGCCTGCGCGTGGGCGGTCCGTTCGACGTGAAGGTCAATAAGGACGGCACGCAGACCGAACAGGACAACGTCTATCTGCAGCTGGCCCAGGACACCGCGGTCAATCTGACGATGGGCGTGACCGCTGCCACCGCCAATGCGCAGAACCTCACGGGCGTGACCGTGTCGGCCAACTCGCTGTCGCAGACCTTCACGCCGGAGAACAAGGGCATCAGCACCAACATCTCGCGCCGCGAGCTGGACGCCGCCCCCACGCCGGGCCGCTCGATCCAAAACATCGTGCGCATGGATCCCCGCGTGGTCATCACCGACCGCGCCCGTGGCGAAATCTCGGCCGTTGGCCAGAACAGCCGCTACAACAACATCACCGTCGACTCGGTCAGCGCCAACGATCCGTTCGGCCTGAATGCGAACGGCCTGCCGACCCTCGGCACGCCGATCTCGCAGGACACCATCGAGGAATACAACATCTCGACGGCGAACTACGACGTGGCCAACCGCCGCGGCCTGGGCGCCAACGTCAACGCCGTGACCAAAAGCGGTACCAACGACTTCCACGGCTCGGTCTACTACGCGTTCCAGAACACCGACATGATCGGTGACAACGAGCAGGACAAGCCTTACGCC
>JARLGS010000066.1 GCA_031292695.1 Mycobacterium sp.
ATAACACCAGGGTAGGTGGCGGTGTTCCCGGTCGTCGGGCGGGCCACTGGGCGCGGCGGCCCGGCGCGGACACGGCTAGCGGCTGGGCCGCGGCGCGGCGGCCGGAGGGTCGGGGATGACGGCGTCGGCCACCAGGCCGGCGTCGGTCGCGCTGCAACCGGGGGACACCACCAGAGCCATCAGCGACCCGTGATCCGCGCCCGGCAGCAGCAGCATCACCTCGGCGCGATCGGGTGCCGTGAGCGTGCTGGCGCCCAGCACCTGGGTCGCGGGGGAGTAGCCGAGCCCCTGTAGACAAGACCGCAGCCGGTCCGGGCCGGCCAGTGCTCCCAACTCAGGCGGCCGGCTCAGCAGCCCCAGGATCTGCCGGTCGGGCCACGGCATCCCGGCCTGGCGCTGCACGGTGAGTGACGCCACGGTCGGTCCGACGGCCATGGGGGCGGGGCGATCGGAGCTGGTGACCAGGATGGTGCCGCCGATACCGATGGCTAGCAGGCCGGCGGCAGCGCCGGCGATCGCGGCTGGGTGTGGCCGCCGCGCACCGTGCCGGGCGGCGTGGGTGGGAGGGATGACCTGGTGCGCCGGGCGTTGGGTGCTTCCGCTCCGCAGGGCCGCCCCGATCCGCGCGGCGACCTCTGGGGGCAGATCGTACTCCGCCGGATCGTCGGCCAGGTCGTGAAGGTCGCGACGGACCTGTTCCAGCTCTGCGTATCGGCGCGCCACGGCCGGGTCGTCGCGGATGCGCTTGCGCAATTGGGCCGCCGCGGCGTCGTCGAGCAATCCGGCCTGCAGATCAGCTAGCAGCTCCAACGGGACGGCCTGATCGGGCGAATCGCCGCCGGATGCCTGTTCGTCGTCCACCCGCGCCCTTCCTGCCCGTCATCGGTGTGTCCGAAGCTTATGGCGACCAGTGGTCGATCACGAGACGGCCGTCACCCGGATGCGAGCCGCTCGGCTTCTGCGCTAGTCAGTCCTGCGGGTGCGACAGGTGGGCCAGCGACTGGGCGAGTTTGGCGCGGGCCCGCGCACAGCGGCTCTTCACCGTGCCCTCGGCGATGCCCAGCATCGCGGCGGTTTCGGCCACCGAATACCCCCGCATGTCCACGGCGACCACGGCCGCGCGCTGCTCCACCGGTAGCCGCAGCAGGGCGCGCTCGATCACGATGGTGGTCGCCACCTGGACTGCCGGATCGGCGATCCGGCAGGCGTCGTCGTCGAGCTCCTCGGTCCGGTGAAACCGGTTGCGGCGCAACCGATCCAGACATGAATTCACCACGATGCGGTACAGCCAGCTGCGGACCGAACTGTCGTGCCGGAACCGCGGGGCGTGGCAATGGGCTTTGAACAGCGCGTCCTGCAGGGCGTCGGCCGCGTCCTGCGGGTCGTGACTGGTGAGCCGCGCCAGCCGATACAGCTGGTGGCGGTGCCGGTAGAACAGCTCCTCGAACGCGTAGCGGTCACCGGCGACGTGCGCCGCCAGCAATTCAGCGTCTGATGCGTCCGACTGTGGCGCCCCGAAACTCCCCACTTCCGAACCCTAAATCCGGTCGGCACCGCACTCCGACGCGAATTTGACCGGGTCACGGCCGAACACCATCTGACCAGCCCGGACATGTCGTCCCGGGTTGTGGACAATCGGTTAGGCCGCCGCCTTCACCACCACATCGGAGATGTCGGTCTTACTCTTGCCGTCCACCGAACCCAGCGTGGAGATCCAGACCAGCACGTACGACGTCGGCGACGCATTGCTGATCGAGATGGTGTTGGCGCCGGGCTTCATGGGTGTCGGCTGGCTCAGGACGGTGGTGGCGTCCAGCGATGCCGGACTGGCGCTCTGGGCCGCCCGAATCTGGACCGCGGTGCCTGTGCTGGTCAGGTTCAGACTGACCGACGCGAGCGTGGTCGGCTTGGGCAGCTGCAGCATCAGGCCGACGCCACTCTTGAATCCGGGGAACGGCGCCGGATCGGTGTATACGTCGGTGGACCAGGCGTCGCCCGCTGCCCCGGTGATCGCCTTACTCGCGGTGTCCGGCGAGTCGGCGCCACCACCCGGTGAAAACACCGTCACTGCAACGGGTTTCACCACGCTGCCGGGAGTGGGCGCGGCACTGCCGGCCGTCGAGTGCGGGCTGTTCAACCCGAGCTGCTGCTTGTCCAGGCCGCCGCCGACATCACCGAAGATGCCCTTGAGCACCGAGGCCAACACCAGCAGGGCGACCAACAGGATTGCGCCGCCGACACCGACACCGATCAGCAGGGCTTTGCGCCGCTTGGCGGCCGCCTCTTCGTCGGCCGACTCGCCGCCGCGGTCTCCCGGGCCGTCCGCGCCGTCGACCGGCGACAGCAGTTCGGTCGTGTCTGCGACCGTGGTGGCCTGCTGCAGCAGGTTCAACAGCGTAGGGGCCGAACGGATCCCGCCGCCTTCCTGGACCGCACGCGCGGCTGCAGCGGAGATCTGGAATGGGATCGAACCGTCGATCGCCCGGGGCTCGACCGGCTGGCCGGAGGTGTCCCGGGCAGCGGGCAGCATGCCACTGAGCGCACCGGCCTCAGGTAGCGGCCACCGGTCGACCAGCAGCGCGTACAGCGCGGCACCGATGCCGCGGATGTCGTCCTCGGGTGTCGCCGACGGCAGGGTGCCCGGGAAGGCGAGCACGACCTCGCCGGCGATGCTGACCCGGATGCGGCCGGGGTGATCGACCGACAGGGCGACACCGGCCCGGTGTGCGGACTCCGCCGTCGAGGCCAGGGACTGGATGGCCCGGGCGCCGCCCATCGGCGACGGTCCGGTGGCCGCCACCTCGGCGAGGGAGCCGCCGCGCACCCATTCGGCGACCACCAGGCCACCGTGACCGATCTGGGTGACGTCCAGGATCCGGGCCAGGCCGGGGCCTTCGACACTGCTCAGTTTGCTTGTCCGGGTGAGGATTTCCTGGACCATGGAGTCGGACAACACGCCATCGGGGTCGATGAACGTCAGCGCCACTTGCCGATCCAGCGCGGTGTCGAGCGCATGCCAGAACTGCAGATCCGGCGGGCCGCCGTGGAACACCAGCAGCCGGTACCGCCCGTCGGCAACGACCGCGCCGGCCCGCAACTGAACGTCATCGCCCGGCGCCTGAGGGTCGGCGGCCCCGTCGCTGAAGGAGGGGACGTCGGGGGCAAAGGCCTCGGCGCTGGGCATCCGGGTGGTCGTGCCACCGTCGTCGCGTGCCGGTCCGGGGACAGACCCGGCAGCAGCACTGCTCGTGGGTGCGTCGGTCACCGCAAATCCTTTCCGGAGCCCGCCCGCAGCACCGACTACCGGGCTTCCCCCGCCAGTGGCGGCCGCTTCGTGACGCCGTCGTACCGGAGCTGAATCGCTTTGTCCAGGGTACGGGAACCCGGTTCGCCGGGAGCCCGGTACTGCGGAGCTGACCTGGTCGGCAGGCGCTGCGGGCGCCGGGGTACGGCCCAGGCGGCGCCTCACGAATGCCACCGCGGCGAGGGCGTCGGGCACCCGCGCGGCAACCAGCACCGCCACGATCACCGGCAGCATGATGAGACCGATCGCCAGCAACCGCAGCAATGATCCCGCCGGGCCCGCGTGCGCGGTCAGTCGATCCAGCCCGAGCAGCCGGTCGACCAGGTGAGCCAGCAGCCCCGAACTCAGTGAGGCGCAAACGGTTACCAGGATGGTCCGGATCACCGGCACCTCGATCATCCGGCCGCGTGGTGGCCGCAGGGCGGACCGCAACAGCACATAGCCGACGGTGGCACCGGCCAGGAAGCCCAATCCGTTGGCCAGGCCCAGGTAGCCGGCCACCATCTCCCGGTTGTCGGTCAGGTGCGGGGCGATCAGTGAGCCGATGATCTTGACCACCGTGATGACGACGATCAACACGATCGGGATCCAGGGCTGTTCGCGGGCATAGAACACCCGAAGTTCCAGCAGCACCATGGAGTACGGGATCAGGGTGAACGCGGACAGCGAGATGGCCAGGCCCAGGTAACCGGCGTCGGTGGCCCCGAAGTTGCCGTAGGCGAACAGGGCACTGCCCATGGCCGGGCCGCCGACTGTCATGAAGGCGACGATCGGGATGAGCGTCACCATGGTCAGCCGGGTGGCCAGCGAGAAGTCGGCGAGCACCGCCGGGTTGTCGTTGGCGGCGGCGTTGCGCGACAGCCGAGGCATCACCACGGTCAGCACCGTCACGCCGATCATGCCGAACGGCAGCTGCAGTAGCAGCCAGGTGTAGCTGTAGATGGCCGGCCCGGATGCGGCTGCGTGGCTGGCGATTTCGTTGCCGACGATCAGACCACCCTGGCTGATCAGTACGTACAGCATCATCGCGGTGGCCATCGCCCCGAAGCGCTTCAGCCGGTCGTCGACGCCCCACATTGGCCGGAGGCTGATCCGCTGCCGGCGGATTGCGATGAACAGCACAGCGACCTGGGTGACGGTGCCCAGTGTCATGCCGATGCCCAGCACGAGCAGTTTGGCGTTGCCCATCTGCACCGGGTTGATCGACAGTTCACCGGGCACGACCAGATAGACCAGCAAGGTCATGATGGCAACGAGGTTGTTGCAGACCGGGGCCCAGGCCGTCGGCCCGAATACGTTGCGGTTGTTCAGGATCGCCATGAACACCGACGACAGGCCGTAGAAGAACACCTGCGGCAGGAGCAGGTAGGCCAAGGCGATGGTCAGCGGTCGGTTGACCGCTGGATCGCTACCCAGCATCAGGCCCACCAGCAGGGGAGCTGAGGCGATCGAGATCACCGTCGTGACGAGGAGCAGCGCGGTCGCCAGCGTGACCAGCCGGCGCACGAATCCCGCGCCGCCGTCGGGGTCGTCGCGTTCGGCGCGGGCCAGCACCGGCACGAAGATCGCGGTGAACGTCGCCTCCAGCACCAGCGCGGCGATCATGTTCGGTAGCTGATAGGCGACCGTGAACGAACTGGACAGTGCGGCGCCGAGAATCGCGGCCAGCAGCACGATCCGAAGGAAGCCGGTAATCCGGCTGATCAGCGTGGCGAAGGCCATGCCCCAGGAGCGGGAGACCACAGCGGCGTCGGACAGTTCAGCGCGCCGGGGTGGACCGCCGGTCTGGACCCCGGGGCGGCGCGTGGCGCTCATGTGTCCTCCGGGGCGTGGGCGATGGCGACATCGAGGGGGTCGGGGCGGGTGTGGGGGGGCCGGTCCAGGTCGGCGCGGTCGGGTTGACCGCGGAACCGGTGCCACAGCCGGCGCCCGGCAAGCAGCACCAGCACCGCGCCGGCGGACAGGGTGATGAAGAACAGCACCTTGCCGTAGGCGTTGGAGTGCACCGACAGCCGGACGGGTTCGCCGAGTGCCAGCCCGTTGGTGGTGCGCAGCGAAACGTCCACCGCGACCCGCTGGGTGAAGTGCACCTCGATCGGCACCCGTAAGGGCAGATAGCCCGGCGGCAGTTCGATCTCGCCGAGGTCGGTCACGGTCATGCCTGGTGGCGCGTCGATGTTCAGCCGCACCCGGATCGGCACCGGCAGGTCGTTGCGCAGCGCCAGCGGCAGGGGACTGCGTTCGGTGGCCAGTGTGTACGAGCCGCCCGGGTTCACCACGGTGACCGCACCGAAGAGGTCGTTCATGGTGTTCTGGGTGGTGGTGACGCGCTGCTGGGCCAGGGAGTCGCGGACGCTCGGCGGCACTGACTGGGTCAGCGCGCGCAGCATGTCCTCGCGCAGCGGCGCGGTGTACTGATCACCGGTCAGACCGGTCTGGCTGTTGACGGTCAACGCGGCGGTCAGGCCCCACACCCGGTCGATGACGGCCGAGATCTGCTCGGTCACGTCGTCGCTGTACTGGGCGCGTGGGTTGCCGGCCGCATTGTCCGGCGGCGTTGCGATCGGGGTCGGCGGCAGCGCTTGGGCCTCGGCGATCAGGGCGGGGATCGGGCGGGCGACGGCGAGCCCGGAGTGGATCGCGGTCGCGACGGACGTCAGGATCGCCTGGGCATCGTCGGCCGTCACGTCCCAGGCCAGCGGCGGCATCAGGACCTGGTTGCGGGGCTGCGCGGCGGGTTGCAAGCCCCGCCACAACACGGCGGCGATGGCGTCCTGACGACGTGCCACCGCCGAGTCGTGGGTGAGCGGTACATGCAGCGAGGTGTCGAGGTACCCGGGTGAGATCGGGGTGCGGCCCGCGCCGGCCAGCGCCGCGGCCACGCACGGGTCGAACGGCGCCGCGGAGACCTTGTCGGAGTATCGCCGCGGCGTGGTGTCGGAAGTGGCCGGCTGTCCGGCGTCGTCGGTGGCGAAGTCGGCGGCAGTGAGCGCCACGGTCGGGTCCGGCTGTGCCGACAGCAGCTGTACCGCCGGGCCGGTCAGCGGCCCGTCGCCGACGACGGTGGCACCGGGTGTCGACGTGATGCCCAGGATCTGGTTGACGATCGGTCCGGCATCGGTGGTCGCGGTGGAGCTGAGCACGGCATCGCCGACGCGCTGCAGCGCGCGCAGATCGGCCTGGGCGTACACGGTCGGGACGACGCACAGCCGCTGGGCCAGCGTTCGCAGCCGGTGCAGCCAGTCCGCCGCGGCCTGCTGGCCGGCACCCGGGTGGGTGGGGGAGTTCAGTCCGGCGTTGGGATCGTCGGACACGACGTAGCCGCCGCTCATCGCGTTGACGGTGATCAGCAGATCCGGATCGACGGCCAGGCACAACGAGCCGCGCAGCAGACCGCCCGGATCCACCTGGTCGTTGGTCGCGAAGTCGGCGGCGGTCAGGAGGGTCTCCAGCCGACCGCCGCCGGCCAGAGAGGTGGCGAGGTCGTCATCGGCGAGCCGGGCCGGTTCGGTTCGTCCCGGGACGCCGGCGGCCAGGTGCGGGCGGTCGGCCAGCGGCCACAGCAGGGTCAGGGCGACGGGGTGGGAGGTGTCGGGCGGCACCACGGCGTCGATCGGCTGTGCTGCGGAACCCGACGGGTTGGCGGCGGGGGTGGCGGGCACGCCGAGCACGGGCAGCAGGAAGCGGGCGTCGTCGAGCCGGGCCGCCGAGCCGTAGTCCGGGGTGCCATTGACGTTGACCAGCAGTGGGTACACGCCGGGCTGGTCGATGTCCAACGCTGCCTGTTTCGCCGACCGCACCGGGTATGCCAGCCGGAACGGCACACTCTGGGCGCGCGCCAGATCCTGCGAAACCGTGGTGAAGTCGCCGACCGCCGAATACTCCGAGGGCTCGCCGGCGAGCGTCGTACGCAAGCCCGGCGACGACGTCACCGCAGGCGCGTGCTCGAGGCGCACCATGACGTCGTGCACCGGCCGGTCGCCGACGTTGGTGACGGTGCCGCTCACGGTCACCATCGGCTCGCTGGTGGTGGTGACGATATCGGGCGTCACGTGGTCGATGCGCAGCTGCAGGAAGGTGGTCCCACCTGGCTCGCCGGCTGACGAGTGCGGCGTGGTTGGGGCGGTGAACAGCAACAGCAGGGCGGTGACCGCCAGGACACGCAGGAGTGCTGTCGAGGCCGCCGACCTGACGTTCACGTCCCGGGTCCGCAGCCGTTCGCGCGGCGGCCGGGCTGAGTATGGGCGGAGTCGTCTGTGCGGTGGTTCCGCGTGCGGGAATGGGTCTGTGGGCGGCGGCGCGGCGCGGTGCGCGGCAGCGGTGGTAGGGCGCCCGGCCCGTCGGTGTGCAGTTTGTCGATCAGTTCCCCGGCAACCTCGGCGAGCTTGCGTTCGTCGGCGTAGGCCAGCCGGGACGGCAGCTCGCGCAGCGGCACCCAGGCCACTTCGGTGACTTCGACGTCGTCGTCGGAGAGCTCGCCGCCCAGGAATCGCATCAGGTAATGGTGCACTGTCTTGTGCACGCGCCGGCCCTCGGTCACGAACCAGTAGTCGATGCTGCCGAGCGCGGCCAGCACGCTGCCCTGCAGTCCGGTCTCCTCGGCGACCTCGCGGATCGCGGTCTGCTCGGCCGTCTCACCGAGCTCGATGTGCCCCTTGGGCAGCGACCACAGCATCCGGCCGCGCCGGTCGATGCGGCCGATGAGGGCGGCCATCTGGCTGTCTTTGGGGCCGTCGAGGCCGTCGATCACCAGGCCGCCGGCTGAAGTCTCGTGCACGGTGCGCAGTCGGTCGTTGTTCGGCTTGCGGGCGCCAGCGGCGGCAGGAGCGGACGGTCCCGGGGCCGAGGCCGCGGGAACGGCGGGTGCGGTGTTGGTCCGGTTGGGTGATGATGGATCGGTGTCGGCGCGCTGGGCGCTGTCGTTGGGCGGACCGGCCGAGCGTCGACCGCGGCGCCGCCCTCGGCGCCGTCGTGGTTTGGCACGCTCGCCTTCCGACACCCAAGCGATAGTAGCTGCCCAGGTTGAGGCACTTGTCCCCACTCGCCGGTCAGTGGCCCAGTTGTAACCGTGCCGCGATGGTCGGTACCGGTCGGTGGCGCGGGCACATTAGGCTCATCGGACGTGCCGAACGACGCAAGTGCTGATGCCGGGTTGCTGACCGCTGCCGCGGTCGCACTGAACACGCATGCCACCTTGCTGTGCGAGCTGGGCGGGCTTTTCGCGACCGCCGGTCATGAGCTGTACCTGGTGGGTGGCAGTGTCCGCGACGCTGTGCTGGGCCGCGAGCTGAACGATCTGGACTTCACCACCGACGCTCGGCCGCAGCAGCTGCAGAAGATCCTGCGCGGGTGGGCAGAAGCGCTGTGGGACACCGGGATCGAGTTCGGCACCATCGGGGCGGCCAAATACGGACAGCGGATCGAGATCACCACGTTCCGGGCCGATTCCTATGACCAGGTGTCCCGTAACCCCGAGGTGGTGTTCGGCGAGCGGTTGGAAGACGACCTGCTGCGCCGCGACTTCACGGTCAATGCCATGGCTGTGCGGATCGACCCGGACCTGCCCGGCGGCATCGGTGAGTTCCACGACCCGCTCGGTGGGCTGGCCGCGCTGAGTGATCGGGTGCTCGACACTCCGGCGGCGCCGCAGGTGTCGTTCGGGGACGATCCGCTGCGCATGCTGCGGGCCGCGCGGTTCGTCTCACAGCTGCGCTTCTCGGTAGCGCCGCGGGTGCTCGAGGCGCTGATCGAGATGGCGCCGCAACTGGGCCGGATCACGGCCGAGAGAGTGGCCGCCGAGCTGGACAAGTTGATGCTGGGCGCGGACCCGGTGGCCGGCGTCGACCTCATGGTGCAGACCGGCCTCGGCGACGTAGTGCTGCCGGAGGTCGGCGCCATGCGGATGGCCATCGACGAGCACCACCAGCACAAGGACGTCTACCACCACTCGTTGACAGTGCTGCAGCAGGCCATGGATCTCGAAGACGAGGGGCCCGACCTGGTGCTGCGCTGGGCGGCCCTGCTGCACGACGTCGGCAAGCCCGACACCCGCCGGCACGAGGCCGACGGCGGCGTGAGCTTCCACCACCACGAGGTGGTGGGTGCCAAGATGACGCGCAAGCGGATGCGCGCGCTGAAATACTCCAAGCAGATGGTGGACGACGTATCCCAGCTGGTGTACCTGCACCTGCGGTTCCACGGCTACGCCGACGACAAGGGCACCGGGAAATGGACCGACTCGGCCGTGCGCCGGTACGTCACCGACGCCGGGCCGTTGCTGAGCCAGTTGCACAAGCTGGTTCGGGCCGACTGCACCACTCGGAACCGTCGTCGGGCGGCCCGGCTGCAGGCCAACTATGACGGCCTGGAGCAGCGCATCGGCGAGCTGGCGGCGCGGGAGGATCTGGCCCGGGTGCGGCCGGATCTGGACGGCAACGAGATCATGACACTGCTCGGGATCCCGGCCGGACCGCAGGTCGGCGAGGCGTGGCAGTTCCTCAAGGAGCTGCGCCTGGACCGCGGGCCGCTCACCCACGACGAGGCAGTGGCCGAATTGCAGAAGTGGTGGAACGCCCGCGGCTGACCGTGCGTCCAATCAGGTATGGACTACTGCCTGAGTAATGGAGACGGGTCGGCGTCGTGGTGGCCCGGGGAGCCGGCCGTGGACGCCGATGGTGACGGCGTGCTGGACGGCGTGCGCCTGGACGTCGACGGTGACGGATTGTTCGACGACGCGCTCGCCGATTTCGACGGTGACGGCCGCGCCGACCATGCCGTCGTGGATGTCGACGGGGCGCGGCGGACGTTCACCGATGACGGGTCTGGCACCTGGGCGGTGGGCAGCGCCGGGTTGCGGTGGTTCGGGCTGGACGGCGCCGAGCACAGCGCGGGCGCGCTGGTCGACTTCGATGGGGACGGCGTGGCCGACGACCGGCTGGTGGACGCCGACGGCGACGGACTCGCGGACCGGGTGCTGAGCCGCGCCGTGGCCTACGCCGACACCGACGGAGATGGCCGGTGGGATGTGCAGCTGTCCGACACCGATGGTGACGGGGTGGCTGACGCGGTGGGCGGCGTCAACCCGAGTCGCTAGCTGCGGCCCTTCCCCGGCGGTCCGGCGAAGGCCTGCGCGATGGTCAGCCAGTGCTGGGCGTCGTCGCCGACGGCCGTCACGTCCAGGTCGCGCAGCGCCCGGCGTTGGGTCACCAGCAGACAGAAATCTTCGGCCGAACCGGTGACGCGTTGCGCCGCGTCGTCGGGGCCCCAGGTCCAGACGCCGCCGTCGGGCGTGGAAAGTTCCACGTGAAACACTTCGGCCGGCGGGGTCTGCTCGTTGACCGAGTAGGCGAAATCCCTTGTCCGCACCCCGATGTGGGCGATCGACCGCAGCCGCGCGGTCGGTTGGCGACGGACTCCGAGGGCGTCGGCCACGTCCACGCCATGTGCCCAGGTCTCCATCAGCCGGGCGCTGGCCATCGATGCGGCGCTCATCGGCGGGCCGAACCACGGCAGTTTGCGGCCATCGGTCACGGTGAGCAACGAGTCGTGCAACACGTTCCGGGTGGCACGCCACTGGGCCAGCAGCTCTGCCGGCGGGGTCCTGGAGAGTTCTTCGGCGGCTTCGTCGACGAACCCGAGGGGGTTCTTCCAGGCCTCGGTGAGCAGTTCACCGAAGGCGTCTTCAGCTGTCACCGACACCACCGCGACACGGTCCGTCCACCAGAGATGGGCGATCTGGTGGGCGATGGTCCAGCCTTCGGCCGGGGTGGGGCGTGCCCACCCGTCGGCCGGCAGCTCGGCGACCAACTGATCCAGGTCGGCGCTTTCGGCACTCAGATCGGCGATGACGGCGGCAGCGGCATTGGCAGTGGCCATGGCAGCACCCTAGCTGGCGGTACCGGTGGTCCGGGATTGCCTGCCCAGTGCGGCGTGCACCGCCAGGCCAGCCAGGTAGATGACCGAACCGGCGACCACCATCAGCGACGACCGACCGTCGGGCGGGATCACCGCCGCGGCAACGGTGATCGCAGCGATGAACGCCAGCCAGAACAACGAGTCCTGCACCGCGAAGACGTGGCCGCGCAGCGCGTCGTCGACGTCGAGCTGCATCGCGGAGTCCGCGCACAGTTTGACGACCTGGCCCGCCGTGCCGAGCAGCAGACCGCAGCCGAGCAGCACCGGCAGCTGCAGACCCGCGCCGGCCAGCTGCACCGCCGCCGCGATGCCGAGCGCACCGTTGCCCGTGGCGTAGCGGCCCCAGTGCCGCACCGCGGCCGGCATGAACACATTGGCCAGGAACGACCCCAGGCCGGCGGCGGCCACGAACACGACCGTCGCTGCGAAGCCTGCGACATGCTCGCCACTGCCGTGCCGGACCATCACGAGCACCATGAGGGTGTTGATCCCGAACACCATGCGGTGCGCGGTGAGACCCGCCAGCGTCGCCGTCACCGTCGGCACGTTGATCGCCGATCGAAGTCCGTGAACCCAGCCGGTGACCACTGCGTAGGTGACCGAACCGTGTACTGCGCGGGCGCTGTCGTCGGGCCCCAACAAGTGCCGGTGGAAGCGCACCGACAGCCACAGGGCCAGTGCCACCGGCACCGCTGCCAGCCAGATCACGGCTGCGGCCCCGGTGTCGCCGGCGCCCAGCAGCCAGCGCGGCAGCAGCATCACGTTGGCGCCGAGAAACGCCGCGACGGCACCGACGGCGGTGGCGACCGAGTTCATCGACACGATCAGATCGGGCGGCACCACGTGCGGCAGGGCGGCGGATAGGCCCGAGGAGACGAAGCGGGTGAAGCCGTTGATGATCAGCGCCCCGAACAGCACCGAAAAGTCGCCGGCGCCGGCCGCCAGCAGTGCACCGACGCAGATCATCAGAAAGAGCCGCACCGCGTTGGCGACGATCAGCACCTGCCGGCGATCCCAGCGGTCCAGCAACGCGCCGGCGAACGGACCCAGCAGCGAGTAGGGCAGAAACAACACCGCGAAGCTGCCGGCGATGGCCCACGGGCCGGCCGCGCGTTCCGGATTGAACAGCAGTGCGCCCGCCAGACCGGCCTGAAAAAGTCCGTCGCCGAATTGGCTGACCGCACGCAGTTCCAGCAGCCGGCGAAAGTCCGGCAGGGCTCGTACCGAGCGCAGTACGGCGACATGAGTGCGACTGTCGGTCACGGGATATTCGTGGTCCTGACTGGCGATGCGGGCGGTGCGGGAGCGACCCGCTCCACAGTACAAATATCTGGGCGGGGCGTGTTCGTTGGTCACGTCGACGGGGTGCGGGTGCCATGATGGATGGGTGGCGCAGTCAGAGGAACCGGAGGATTTCATCGCCCCTGTTGCGCACCGGGTTCGCGCCGGGACGCTGCTGCTGGCCAACACTGATCTGCTGGAGCCGACCTTCCGGCGCAGCGTCATCTACATCGTCGAGCACAACTCCGGCGGTACCCTCGGCGTCGTCCTGAACCGGCCGAGTGAGACGGCCGTCTACAACGTGTTGCCGCAGTGGGCGAAGCTGGCGACCAAACCCAAGACCATGTTCGTCGGCGGTCCGGTCAAGCGCGATTCCGCGCTGTGCCTGGCGACCATGCGGGTCGGGGTGGACGCCGGTACGGTGCCGGGGCTGCGCCACGTCCAGGGTCGGATCGCGATGGTGGATCTGGATGCCGAACCCGAGGATGTCGAGGGCGCGGTCGAAGGCGTGCGGATCTTCGCCGGGTACTCGGGCTGGTCGGTGGGACAACTCGACGGAGAGATCGATAGGGACGACTGGATCGTGCTGTCGGCGCTGCCCGCGGATGTGCTGGTGGAGCCGCGGATCGATCTGTGGTCCCGGGTGTTGCGGCGGCAGCCGATGCCACTGGCGATGCTGGCTACGCATCCGATCGATGTGAGCCGGAACTAGCTGCCAGCCGGAACTGGCCAGCGGGTCTAGCTGCAGGACAACGTGCAGCTGGCGCAGCTACCGGCGCAGCTCTCGCCCGCCGGGGCGTTCTCCATGGCCAGCATGGCAGCCCCGGCCCTGGCGCCCTGGTAGCAGCCGGCCGCAAGGGTGCCGACGGCGCCGAGGACGCAGACGATCATCACCATCACACCGGTGCTGCGGGGCGCGGCGAGAGCGACAGCACCACCGGCGGCCAGCATCACGGCCGTCGCCAGTTGGATCGGCGCCACCGAGCGCAGCACGCGCCGGACGGTGTCGGTCGAATGGGGCCGCGTCAGAGACCAGGCACCGACGGCCGCGGTCGCTGCGGCCGCGCACAGGCACAGCACGGCAGCGATGAGCATGCCCTCAACCATAAGGGGCGACCGTCGGGTCAGTCCAAATCGGTGACCGGCTACCGGGTCAGACCAGGAATGGTGGCAGTCAGGGGCACGGCCGGAGCCGCAACGTGCGGAGCGGCCGGAGCGGGAGCCGGTACGACGGGTGCCGGTGCTGCCGGTGCAGCCGGCGGGGCCGCTGGAACGGGTGCCGGCACGGCTGCCGGGGCCGGGGCGCC
>JARLGS010000583.1 GCA_031292695.1 Mycobacterium sp.
GCCGATCCGCGCCTACGCCGGACTCGACTCCGCCGACGGCATCACCGCGGCCGCGGAGTTGGCCGCGCGAGAATTGGAGCGCGAGGGCGGATTACGCCGCGCTGTCGTTGCGGTCGGAACCACCACCGGCACCGGCTGGATCAACGAGGCCGAAGCCGCTGCGCTCGAATACATGTACAACGGCAACACCGCGATCGTCTCCATGCAGTACTCATTTTTGCCGAGCTGGATCTCGTTCCTGGTGGATAAGGAGAACGCCCAGGAGGCCGGCGCGGATCTGTTCGAAGAGGTCGACGCCCTCGTGCGGCAGATGCCCGAGGCCAAGCGGCCCAAGCTGGTCGCGTTCGGGGAGAGCCTGGGCTCATTCGGCGGCGAGGCCCCGTTCCTGGCGCTGAATAACCTGTTGGCGCGCACCAACGGCGCATTGTTCTCCGGGCCCACCTTCAACAACACCATCTGGACCGATCTGACCCGCTACCGCGACCCCGGGTCGCCGGAGAAGCTGCCGATCTACGACGACGGCCGCAACGCCCGGTTCGGCTCTCGCCCACAGGATTTGAACCGGCCCGCCGGCGCCCCCTGGGGCGAGCCCCGGGTGGTGTACCTGCAGCATGCCTCCGATCCGATCGCATGGTGGAACCCCGACCTGCTGTTCGCGAAGCCGGATTGGTTGCGCGAACCGCGGGGCCGGGACGTCTCGCCGCGGATGGAGTGGATTCCGGTGGTGACGTTCCTGCAGGTGTCGGCTGACATGGCAGTCGCCGTCGACGTGCCTGACGGGCACGGACACGTGTATGTCGCCGATGTCGCCAACGCCTGGGCCGACGTGCTGCAGCCCCCGGACTGGACCCCGGAGAAAACGGAGCGGTTGCGTCCGCTGCTACACCCAAGCGCCGGCACGTAGCAGCACGGCGGCCGCGGTGCCGCCCAGCAGGCCCTCCGCGACCAACGCCCGGTACCCGCCGATCACATCGGTGGCCCGGTACAGGCCCAGTTCCTGCAGTGCCGCCGCGGCCAGGCTCGAGGTGTACCCCTGCGAGCACAGCACCACCCACTCGACATCGAGGCCGGTGGCCTGGGGCAGGCGGGCGTCGCTGGTGGGGTCGCAGCGCCATTCCAGAACGTTGCGTTCGACGACAAGTGCCCCGGGGAACTCGCCTTCGACGGCACGCTGCTCGGCGGGCCGGATGTCAACCAGCACCGCGCCCCGCTGCACCGCGGCGGAAATCTCGGTGGCGGGCAGCCGGATCAGCTTTGCGCGCGCCGCCTCCAACATGGCATCGACTCGGCTGGGCATCAGTCCCCCTCTGGCGTATCGGTGAGTTCGGTGCGCACGCGACGCAGGGTGTCCCGGTCGGTCACGTCGTAGTAGGACATGGCGGTCAGCGGCGGCGAGTAGGCGTGGACGCTCAAGGTGGGGCTGGCTGGCGTCGCGTCCTGGCCGGAGGCCAGCACCACATCGTGCACCCACCCAAGGGGAAAACCTGCCTGCGAGCCGGCGTCCAAGGTGCGTTGCCGCAGCCCGCGGCCGTCCCACCGGGTTTCCGACAGGGCGCCCGACACCACGGTCAGCGCGCCCAGCGATCCGCCGTGGTCATGCAGTTCGGTGCTGCGCTCGGGCACCCAGCTGATCAGCCAGATGTCGAGTTCGTCGTCGCCATACAGCCGGTGGTACCACCGCTCGTCGATCGGCAGTCCGCCGGTCGGCAGCAGTCGGTTGTACCGGCCGGCCAGCACGTCATCTGCGCAGTAGTCGGTGGCGCGCAGCAGGTCGGGTAGGCGCAGCCGGGTCGGAGCCAGGACGGCAGGACGGGATTCGGACAGGACGGACATCGGGAAACTCCAATGCAGAAAGGAACGGTGGGCATCGAGCCCTCACAGGGCCGGGCTCAAGCCCGACAACACTGCGCGTTCTGCATGATCTGCACTGCCATGCGCCCATAGTGGCGGGCCCGCACGACGGTGGGAACAGTTAGCGTCAGGGTGATTCTGGGAACCGCGCGGCTAGATTGGCAACCATGCAGACCAACGTCATCCGGGCAGCGCTGCTCGCGACCACCGCGTTGGCGGTCCTGACCGGCTGTGGAGTGGAGAAGCCCGCCGACCACACCGCGACCCCCGCAGCCGAGCTGCCGGCGCAGGAACACCCGGTTCCGCCCAACGCCATCGCAGTGTCCCCCAGTGGTGTGACGACGGCCGTCGACGTGCCGTCGGCCGCGACGGAATCCCAATATGGCCAGGCCTGCCATGCCGCGAAACTGTGGATGGACGCTCAACGCACCGACCCGAAAACCCTGGTCGAGCCCTATCTGAAGCTGATGCAGCAGCCCGGAACGCGTGATCCGGGTAACTTCCAGACCCCGTGGACGGAGCTGACCGCGGCCCAGCAGGCCGGCGTGATCATGGCCGCGACCAGCGCATCCAGGGGTGAATGCGGCTGATCTGCAGCGCTCTCTGAGGATTCGCTGAGTTCGCGCCAGTGCCCTAAAATCCAGGGTGCTGCCGCCCGGTCGCGATCCGGCGACTGAAGTGCGGGCCGCGGCACCAGCGAACTTCCGACTCTGCCGGTACACCCGATCGGCGGACCACACGTACCCGAGGCCACCGACATGACCACAACGCCGCGGGGTCGCACCTGAGTACCAGTGAGATCCAGCGCAGCGACCGGCTACCGGTTCCGGCATGCGCTGACGACCCGGGGCAGTCCGCCCGCCACCGCCTCCCAGCCCGGCACAGCCGGAGCCGGGTGCGTAGCGTGCTCAGCGCGCGCGTGGGTTGGGACACCGTCGCCCGAGTGGCGCTCGCGATGGTCACCGCGGTGGCCGTGGTCGCGACAGGACTGGGGTGGTGGACGGTCCGCGGAGCATTGCACGGCATCACGGTGAGCGACGCGCTCGGGTCGGACGCCCCCAAGTCCACCGGCGGGTCGATGAACATCCTGCTGGTCGGCCTGGATTCGCGCAAAGACCAGCAGGGCAACGACCTGCCCCAGGAACTGCTCGACAAGCTGCACGCCGGCGACTCCGATGTCGGCGGCTACAACACCAACACGCTGATCCTGGCGCACATCACCGCCGACAACAAAGTGGTCGCCTTCTCGATCCCCCGCGACGACTACGTCCGGGTGACCGGCATCCCCGGCTACGACCACATCAAGATCAAAGAGGCGTACGGCCTGACCAAGGCCAACGTCGAGCAGCACTTGATGGACAAGGGCGTCACCGACCAGGCCGAGTTGGAGCGCAAGAGCCGAGAGGCCGGCCGCGCCGCGACACTGGCCGCAGTCCGCAACCTGACCGGCGCACCCATCGACTACTTCGCCGAGGTGAATCTCGCCGGCTTCTACGACATCGCCGCCAGCCTCGGCGGTGTCGAGATCTGCCTGAACCATGCGGTGTCCGACGACTACTCGGGCGCCGATTTCCCCGCCGGGCGGCAGACCCTGGACGCGTCGCAGGCCGTCGCGTTCGTCCGGCAACGGCACGGCCTGGACAACGGCGACCTGGACCGAACCCATCGCCAGCAGGCGTTCCTCATCTCGGTGATGCACCAGCTCCAGCAGGACGGCTCGTTCACCGATCTCGGCAAGCTGAACCAGCTGATCAGCGTGGCGCAGAAGGACATCGTGCTGTCGGCCGGCTGGGGTCAGGAGCAGTTCAAGCGGATGGGCGAGATCGCCGGCGGCTCGAACGTCCAGTACCGGACGCTGCCAGTGGTGCGCTACGACAACATCAACGGCCAGGACGTCAACATCGTCGATCCGGTGGCGATCAAGACAGAGGTCGCCAAGGCGTTCGACCTCAAGCCACCGGCCGAGTCGTCGTCGACGTCATCCAGTTCCACGCCCAGTGTCTCCACCGGGCCGTCCACGTTGGACAAGGCCTCAGACAGCACCGGTACGACGTCGAAGACGGGCTCGAGCGCCACGGGCAAGCTCCGCTCCGCGACCGAATCGCCGACCGCCGTGGTCGACGTCATCAACGCATCCGACGTGTCGGGCCTCGCCCGGCAGATGTCGGAAATCCTGGGCAACCTCGACTACACGGTCGGGCAGACCCGAAGCGCTCAAGACACCGAACTCAGCTCGACCGCGGTCGATTTCGGCGCTGGAGCGGGTGCCGATGCCAAACGCCTGGCCGAGCTGCTGGGCATCGACGCGGTTCGGTCCGATCCGGCTGTGCCCGCGGGCCGCGTTCACGTCACGCTGGGTCCGGGTTATCAGATACCGGACACCCTGGACAGCACGTCCATCGCCGCGGCCAACTCGTCCAATTACGACACCACGCTGCCGACCCCGGAAGCTGGACCTCCGGTGCGCTCCAACGGCGGCCTGCCCTGCGTGAACTGACCGTCGCCCGCGCCACGTCGCGCGCTGCGGGCCTAGAGCGACGGGGCGTCGTCGCGCGGTTGATTCGGCAGGGACCCGGCACCCGTTTTGGCCAACCACAGCGGAGCAACGAACGCGAACACCGCCGCTAGTGCCCATCCGACGTGGGTCGCCATATCTAACTGGTGTTCCGTCTCTGTCTGATTCGGTAATGGTGTCGTGGCCCCTCGTGTCGCGTACCCCTGCACCGGTCCGGACCAGGAGTCGCGCACGATGTGCGGGCCGCAGAATACATTAGCTGCAATGCGGCGATCGCGTTTGCTGTGGCCAGAATTCGATCCGGTCCACGGACCCGACCTGCAAAGCAGGCCGCCGCCAAACGGTCAACAAGTGCCGCGTTAGGTGAGGTTATGCGCGGTCAGCCCGCTATGCCTCGACCCGCGGCACACCCCTAGGTCAGCTCATCGCGGTTGACGATCACGCCGATTTGCTTGCCCGATCCGATCCGCACGGCCACAACGGGCCTGCACACCCCGTCGTCGACAACACCGCAAACGAACGCCGTCGACCACTGGCGGGGCGGCACTACCCCCACCCCCGTTCACCACAGCCGGAGGCCCGATCCGTCGGCATTCGCATGACCTCACGGCAAATTAATTAGATTAGGACAACAAATCAAAATCGATGCGAACGCGGCGCGGAATTACCCCTCCGCCGGCCCCCAAACGGCCCATCGACGCCATTCCCAGAACACAAAGCACAACTAACAAAACACCCCGCCGACCTGGTGAAACGTCGTCAAAGCAATGAGCCCGGCTAACAAATACGCCGCAATTCCCAATTACCGGTCAGTAATTGTGCTTGTACTCACACAATGGTGCACACTGTGTGGTGTCTCACTGATGATCTGAAGGGATGGGCTCCATGGTCGCTCGTCAGCACGGACCCGTGGCACGGCCGCACAGCGGCGCAGTCAACGGGCATCGGGTGCTCCTGGGCATCGTCTTGCTGCTCATCGCCGTCGCGTCGGTCAGCGGGATCGTCTTCTCGCTCAGCACCGGCCAGCCGCAGGTCGCCCTGATCATCGGTCTGATCTCCGCGGCATTCTTCTCCCGCGTCGGCTGCTGACCCCAGCTCACCTCGCCCCAGTCTGACCCGCACCCCAAAATAGAGGCATGCGGGTCGCACTGGTCCTCGGCAGCGGTGGTGCCCGAGGTTACGCACATATCGGCGTGATCGACGCGCTTCGTGAGCGCGGGTTCGACATCGTCGGTATCTCCGGTTCATCGATGGGCGCGCTGGTGGGCGCGCTGCAGGCAGCCGACAACCTCGACGAATTCACCTCCTGGGCCAGCGCCCTCACGCAGGGCGCGGTGCTACGCCTACTCGACCCATCGCTGACGGCCGCCGGGGTGCTGCGGGCCGACAAGATTCTGGACGCGGTCCGCGAGATCATCGGCCCGCGGACCATCGAATCCCTGCCGATCCCATACACCGCGGTCTCGACCGACCTCATCGCCGGAAAATCCGTATGGCTGCAGCGCGGCCCCATCGACGCGGCGATCCGGGCCTCCATCGCCATCCCCGGTGTCATCGCGCCGCACTTGCTGGACGGCCGGTTGTTGGCCGACGGCGGCATCCTTGACCCGCTGCCGATGGCGCCAGTCGCGGCGGTCAACGCGGACCTCACCATCGCGGTCAGCCTCAACGCCAGCGACCCGACTCCCCCGCCGCATTCACCTCGCCCCACCGCGGAGCTGTTGAACCGGATGCGGCGCAGCACCACGTCCCTGATCGACCGAGCCGCGGCGAGCGCACTGCTGGACACCCCCACCGCCCGGTCCGTACTGAGCCGGTTCAGCAACGCAGTCGACGTCTTCGACCACGCCGAGTCCGAAGGGGACGACCCTCCGGTGCCCCGGCTCGGCGGATTCGAGGTGATGAACCGGACCATCGAAATCTCCCAGGCGGCGTTGATGCGGCACACCCTGGCGGCATACCCGCCCGATCTGCTGATCGACGTGCCGCGCACGGTGTGCCGCAGCCTGGAGTTCTACCGAGCCTCAGAGGTCATCGAAATCGGGCACGAATTGGCCTGTGCCGCACTGGATTCACTCGATATCGGCGACTAGGCCAGGAACGCGGCGAGCGCCGCTGCCACCCGGCGGCCCTGCGCGCGGCCGGCGTGCGCCGACGGAATCCGGCAGGCCGGGTCCAGCGGGTCGGCACCGAAGGCCGCGAGGGCCTCGTCGTCGGCGTAGATCGCGAACGCGCGGCCCGGAAAGCTCTTGACGTCGGCACCGGGGCCCGCGCCGAACGGTGACGGGGAATCCGCCGGAGCCGGCACCAGCACCACCGCCGAAGTGCAGTCGGACACCGCGATCATGTTGACACTGCTGCCCATGCCGCCGTCCATGTACCGATGACCACCGATGGTCACAACCGGCCATGCGGCCGGGACCGCGCAGCTGGCCTCGACAGCGTCGACCAGGGACAGCCCGGACTCCCTGGTGAACACCACCAGCTCACCGGTGTCGATGGCCACCGCGGTGATGCGCAAGTCGTGCTGGGGCCACTCGTGCGACGGCAGCCGGTGCTCGATGACGTTTCGCCGCACCGCCGGGCCGACCGTGTCCGCTGCCACCGCTGCCGCGCCGAGTCGTCTCAGCTTCGCGGCGCTCGTCGCGTCCGGGGTCCTCATCGCGTCCTCGAACAGCGCGATGATGGCGTCGATCGGGACACCTGGGCTGATCTCCGCCGATTCGGCCGCGATCTGACGGGCGAACAGTTCCTCGATGCTCAGTGTGCTGCCCAGTTGGGCGCCGACGGTCGAGCCCGCCGATGTCCCCAACACCACGTCCGAATTTCGCACCGCCGCCGCGATCTCCGGGGTTTCGTCGGCAATACCCTGCAGGACGCCGGTCTCCCAGGCGATGCCGGCAATGCCGCCACCTGCCAACACCAGTGCGCGCTCAGTCATTGGTTCATCGAACCGGAAGCGGCGCGCACCGTGAGGAGGTCATCCCACCAGGAGGGCAGAAAGATGCTCCAGCGAGCGGCCGGCGTAGCCCTTCCACAGCTTGCCGAACACCGGTAGCAGCGGGGCGGTCAGCGCGCTGCGGGGGTGCAGGGTCCAGCGCCAGGTGATCTTGGTGCCGGTGCTCTGACCGCCGGGAACGGGCTCGAAAATCCATTGCCCCTGGACCCCACTCACCAGCGGCGCCATCGGTCCGTTGATGTCGGACAGGGTGTAGCCGAACGAGTGCGGCTCGTCATACGAGGTCAGAGTCTCGGCCATGCTGCCGCCGCCGGTCAGCAGAATGGTCCGGGTCTGCCCGACCGCATCCCAGATACCGGTCTGGTCGCGGACCGCCTTGATCGGCGGGATCGGCCCGTACCAACGACAGAACAACTCGTTCAACGGGATCGGCACGGTGCCGCTGAACGCGTCGGCCACCGCAACGGGAACTGTTCGTGATTGCTCGACAACCAATGCCTGCGCCATGATGGCGATCGTAACCATCGAAGCTGACCACTGGAGTGTCATGACCACCACGATGCGGGCCCAACGGTTCTACGCCGACACCAAAAAGGTTGTGGTGGAAGATGTTCCGATTCCCGAGCCCGGTCCGGGCGAGGTCCTGGTCAAGGTCGCATTCTGCGGCATCTGCCACTCCGACCTGAGCCTGATCAACGGCACCTTCCCGGCTCAACTGCCGGTGGTCACCCAGGGCCACGAAACGTCCGGCACCATCGCCAAGCTGGGCCCGGGCGTCACCGGGTGGGCCGAGGGCGACCGCGTCGTCGTCGCAGCCGGCAGACCATGCCTGGCCTGCGTGAACTGCCTCCGCGGCGACATGTCGAACTGCCTGCGGATCCGGCTCATGGCCTTCGCCTACGACGGCGGCTGGGCCGAGTTCACCGTGGCGCAGGCCTTCGGGCTGACCCGAGTCCCCGACAACGTGCCGCTCGAGCAGGCCGCCATCCTCGCCGACGCGGTGTCCACCCCTTTCGGTGCGGTGGTCCGCACCGGTCAGGTTGGCATCGGCGAGTCGGTCGGGGTGTGGGGCGTCGGCGGGCTCGGCACCCACATCGTGCAGCTGGCCCGGTTGGTCGGGGCAGCACCGATTGTGGCCGTCGACGTCAACCCGGCGGTGCTGGACCGCGCCCTGGCGGTCGGTGCGGACTACGCATTCGACGCGCGTGACCCCGAGTTGGCGGCCCAGATCGCCGAAGCCACCGGCGGCCGGATGCTCGACGTGGCGTTCGACGCCGTCGGCAAGGGCTCGACGTTCGATCAGGCGCTGGCGTCGCTGACCGTGGGCGGGCGCTTCGTCGGTGTCGGGATGAGTGCCGATGCCCCGACGATCGGCCCGACGTCGTTGTTCAACCTGACCCGTAAGCAGGTGCGCGGACACCTGGGCTATCAGAACGCCGACATCGGCACACTGGCCACTTTGGTGTCCCGTGGCCGGTTGGACCTGAGCCGGTCGATCAGCGAGATCGTCCCCCTCGAGGACGTGGCGGATGGGATCGCGAAACTCGATCGAGCCGAAGGCAATCCGATCCGGATACTGATCCAGCCCTAACCGCGAGCGTCCGTGTTTGTACGCCAACACGCCGCTTTCGGCGTGCCATTTGCGCACGCTCGGCGCCGGCGAGCGCGACCATAACGATCATCACCGAAGTCGCGGTGCCGCCTTGGCGCTGAACAGCGGCAGGTCCAGGTACGTGGCGATGCCCGGTTCCGCGGCGCAGACCGCGGGGACCGAGTTGACGCAGTGTGCCGCGGTGGCC
>JARLGS010000584.1 GCA_031292695.1 Mycobacterium sp.
ACCGGTTGCGCGACGGCGGCAGCGACCGTCCCGTCACCCCAACTCACCACCGAATTCGGTTGCACACTCACCGGCCCGCCAGGGTCCACACTGGTGACCGTCAGCAGTTCGGAGGTCCAGGTGATGCCGACCTGGGTGGCCAGTGCCGTGGTCGCCGCGGACGTCGAGGTGCCCGGACCCAGGTCCCGGGGCAGCAGCGACACTGTGTCGCCGACCGTCATCACCTTGCCCAGCAAGGCCATTCGCAACGTCGCGGGCGGTATCGAACCGCTGGCCAGCCGGGACCCGCTCACCGTCACCGACCGCGCGCCGTACACCGTCGCCGGTGCCACCATCACCGGCGAATCGGCCCGCACCCCGGCGTTTGACAGCGTCACATCATCGAGCAGGGCTGTGCCCGGGGGAGTCCCGGCGCCAGCCACGCCGACCACGGCGCAGGTGGTGCGCGTGCCAGTCAGCGAAACCGCATCCCACTCGCGAATGCCCAGGGCGGCAATCGCTTCCGGGTGCAGCATGACGACGCCGCGGCGGGCGTCCAGCGCCGAAGTGTTCAGTCGTGCGGTGAGCCGCAGCTGTCCTGGTGGCGGCTCTGCCGACCTCCCGGCGTGCAGACCCTGCGTCATCGCCGCTGACCGGGCCTGCGCAGACCGAGTCGGGCCATGGATCGGCGATGCGGGCGAACGCGCCGCGGTTGGGCCCGGCGGATGGCCCGACGGGCCTGCCGCTGCTCCTTGGGTTTGTCATCCCAGACTTCTGGATGCTCACGCAGCCAGGCCTTGGTCCGGATGGCGAACGGGATGTGCAGGACGTAGGCGAGGATGATCGCCAGGATCACGATGTAGCCGTACATCACCGAGGCGGCCACGCCGATCGCCAGTAGCGCCAGCAGCGGCATCGCCATGTTCGGCGAGATGGCGAACGTGTGCACCTTGCGCATCGGCACGGTGCTGACCACCAACAGCGAGACGCAGATCAGCCAGACGATGACGAACACCTGACCCCAGTGCGAATCCCACCAGGGGCCCGGGAACTGCATCTTGGCGGCCAGCGGCCCGATGGCGCCGATCGCCCCGGCCGGCGCCGGCATCCCGACGAAGAACTCCTTCTCGAACGCCGGACGGTCGACGTCGAGCATGGCGTTGAACCGGGCGAGTCGCAGCACGATGCACACCGCGTAGAACAGCACCACGATCCAGGCGATCGGGGAATGATCGTGCTCCAGCAGCGTGGCGTACACGATGAAGGCCGGTGCCACACCGAAATTCACCGCGTCGGCCAACGAGTCGATCTCGGCGCCCATCTTGGAGGTGGCGTTGAGCATGCGGGCGGCACGGCCGTCGAGTGCGTCGAGGATCGCGGCCCCGGCCAGGAGCGCCATCGCCTCTGTGGGCCGGTGATCGAGGGCGAACTTCACCGCCGACAGACCCAGACAGATCGCGGCGACGGTCAGCGCGCTGGGAATCAGCCGCCGCAGGCTCACCTGAGGCGTCTTGATGCGCGGTTTCATGCCGGCGACCCGGACGGCAGTTCGGCCAGGACGGTCTCACCGCCGACGGCGCGCTGCCCGATCTCCACGCTGACCACCGAACCCTTCGGCAGGTAGGTATCCAGCCGGGAGCCGAACCGGATCAAGCCGTAGGTCTGCCCAAGGGCCAGCTTCTCACCCGGGTGGGTGTCGCACACGATCCGGCGAGCCAGCAGGCCCGCGATCTGGACCGCGACCACGTCGTGCCCGTCGTCGGTACGCAACCAGATGCTGTTGCGCTCGTTGTTGTCGCTCGCCTCGGCCTTGTCTGCGGACAGGAACTGACCCCGCTTGTACTTGACGGTCATCACCTCGCCGGCCACCGGAGCGCGCTGCACGTGGGCGTCGAACAGGGACAGAAAGATGCTGATCCGCGGCAGTGGTTCAGCGGACAGGTTGAGTTCGGCGGGCGGGACGGCCTCATCGATCAGGGTGACCGTGCCGTCGGCAGGTGCGACGACGACGCCGGGCCGACTCGGTGGGGTCCGGGACGGGTGCCGGAAGAATGCGGCGCACGCGCCGGCCGCGGTCAGCCCGGCGGCCCGGACCCAGCGGTGGCGGGCGCCGATCGCCGCGATGCCGAGGGCGCCGCCGACGAACGGCAGCCCGGCCGGGTGAATCGGCGGAACGGTGGAACGGACCAGATCGACCAGACGGGACAGGTCGGACTCTGGGGTATCAGCTGGGGGTCTCGCGGGTCTGGCCATCGGGACTCGATTCTACGGTTTTACCGGGAGCTCTAAGTGAGATCCCAGACGGGCACTGGCGATCCGGCGTCCAATTCGACCACGCCCTCAGCGATGTCCAGCAGACAGTTGGCTGTCGCCAGCCATCGCAGGTGATGCGATGCCGGAGGACCGTAGCTGGTGACCAGGCCGTCGGTGCCGAGCACACCCCGGCGGAACTGGCGTTTCCCGCGCGGCGACGTGAGTTTCTCGGTGAGCGTGCCGGTGACCCGCGGCCGATCTGGGGACAGCCCCATGGCGGCGCGCAACGGTGCCCGGATGAACACCTCGAACGACACCAGCGCCGATACCGGGTTGCCGGGCAACGTGATGATCGAGGTACCGCTCACCGAGCCCGCGCCCTGCGGCATGCCGGGCTGCATCGCGACTTTCACGAACTCGACTTCTTCGGCGAGGGCGTCCTTGACCACCTCGTAGGCGCCCGCGCTGACGCCTCCGGTGGTGATGATCAAGTCGACGTCCACGGCCTGGTCCGCCAGGGTCGTCCGGAAGATCGCCACGTCGTCGGATGTCGCGGGTGCGGTGGTGACCTCGGCCCCGGCGTCGCGCAGCGCTGCAGCGAGCATCACTGCGTTGGACTCGTAGATCTGGCCCGGCAGCAGCGGGGTGCCCGGCGACACCAATTCGGTTCCTGTGGACAGGACCAAAACCCGTTGTCGTGGAATCACTTTCAGCTCGGCCAGACCGAGCGCGGCGGCCAGTCCCAGCGCCGCGGGCGTCAGCACCTCGCCGGCGGGCAGCACCGTCATCCCGGCGGTGACGTCCTCGCCGGCGCGCCGAATGTGTTGGCCCGCTTTGACTGAGGTGCGGACGGTCACCACATCCGTCGCGCCGTCCGTCGCTTCGACCGGAACGACCGCGGTGGCGCCGGCCGGCAGCATCGCACCGGTCATGATCCGGTGCGCCGTGCCCGGCGCCAAGGCCAGTGGATCGGTGCGACCGGCCGGAATATCTTCGGCGACAGGTAGTTTCACCGGGGCGTCGACGGTGGCGGCGGCCACGTCACTGGCCAGCACGGCATAGCCGTCCATCGCCGAGTTGTCGAAACCGGGCAGGGCCAGGGGCGCTACCAGGTCGGCGGCAAGTGCCAGCCCCAGCGCGTCAGCCAGCGGCAGGGTCACCGCCGGCCGGGCGCCGATCAGCCCAGCGACGACGCGTTGATGTTCCTCGACAGTCCGCATGGCGTCAGATCGGGAACGTGACGCCGGTCAGCTCTTCGGAGACCGTCCACAACCGGCGCTGGATGGAGGCGTCGTGCGACTGGGCGCTGGACTGGACCAGCACCGGGTGGCCGACCAGCTGCCGGAATCCCGAGGGCCCGTAGTACTCCCCGCCGCCGGCGTTCGGATCGGTGGCCGCCCGCAGTGTGGCGAGGGCGCCGACCAACGGGCTGTTTGTGACCAGACCGGCAAGTTGGCTGAAGCCCGGCAGGCCGGACCCGGGGATGTACCGCATGAGCTCGGTGTTCGAGACACCGGGATGCGCTGCGACCGAGATGGTTTCGGCGTTGGTCGCCACGAGCCGGCGTTGCAGCTCATAGGCGAACATCAGGTTGGCCAGCTTCGACTGGCCGTAGGCGGCCACCCGGTTGTAGCCGCGCTTCTCCCACTGCAGGTCGTCGAAGTCGATCTTGGCCAGAATCCGGTGCGCGATGCTGCCGACCGCCACCACTCGCGAGCCCGCGACCGGCAACAGGTTGTCGATCAGCAGCCCGGTCAGCGCGAACGCGCCGAGGTGGTTGGTGCCGAATTGCAGTTCGAAGCCGTCGGCGGTGGTCTGCTTCGGTGGATACATCACACCGGCGTTGTTGACCAGCAGATCGATCCGCGGGTAGGCCGCGCGCAGGTCGTCGGCTGCAGCACGGACGGACGTCAGCGACCCCAGGTCCAGCTTCTGCACGGTGACGTCGGCGTTCGGGGTGCAGGCCCGGAGCCGGGCGGCCGCATCGTCGCCCTTGGCGGTGTCGCGGACTGCCATCACCACGCGCGCGCCCTTGGCCGCCAGCACCCGCGCCGTCTCGTACCCCAACCCGGTGTTGGAGCCGGTGACGATCGCGACGCGGCCGGTCTGGTCCGGCACGTCGTCGGCGGTCCACTTGACGGTCATGGGCGATCCGTTCCGCTACTCGCTTGCGTGTCCATGCGCGAAAGACTACCCAGCAGGGACGTCTGACTTGCGTGCGAGCGGCAGCGGTTTACTGTCGGCACCATGGCAGTCGGCGGCGTGCTCTTCGACATCGATGGTGTCCTGGTGACTTCGTGGCGCCCGATCGACGGCGCCTGTGTGGCTCTGAGCGTCCTGGCCGAACATCAGATCGCCCGGTCGTTCCTGACCAATACCACCACCAGGACCCGGCAGCAGATCGCCGAATTGCTTTGCGCCGCAGGCATGGACGTCGCTGACGACGAGGTGATCACCGCTGCGGTGCTGACCGCCGATTATGTTCGCGACCGGTACCCGGGTGCCCGATGTTTCCTGGTGAACAACGGCCAGATCGGTGCCGACATGCCCGGCATCGACCTGGTGTACGCAGCCGACTTCGCCGGACCCCGGCAGCCTGAGGCTCCGGATGTGGTGCTGCTCGGCGGCGTCGGACCCGACTACAACCACCTGACCCTCAGTTGGGTGTACGACTGGATGACCCGCGGCATCCCTGTGGTGGCCATGCACCGCAGCAACGCGTGGAATACCGCCGATGGGTTGCGGGTGGACACCGGCATGTACCTGGCGGGCCTGGAGCAGACCACCGGTCATCAGGGCACCGCGGTCGGCAAGCCGGCACCCGCGGGATTCCTGGCCGCCGCCGCCCGCCTCGGCGCCGACCCGGAAGAGATGTACATGGTCGGCGACGACCTCAACAACGACGTGCTGGCGGCCCAGGTGGTCGGTATGACCGGCGTGCTGGTGCGCACCGGCAAGTTCCGGCAGGACACGTTGGATCGTTGGGCCGCAGACGAATTCGCGATGCAGCCGAATTTCGTGGTGGACTCGGTGGCCGACCTGCCGGGGCTGCTCGGGCTTTAGGCCGTCTGCTCGCGCTGCAGCTCGCGGATCGCTTCGATGCGTTCCTGGAGCTGCTCGCGGGTGGCGGCAGCCACTGGCGGCCCGCCCCGCCGGCGCCGCAACTCGTTGTGAATCCAGCCGTGCGGCTTGCCGGTGCGGTGGTGGAACGCCGACACCAGCAGGTTGAGCTCCTTGCGTAGCTCGCGGAGCTGTCCGTGCGTGGTCAACGGTGGCTGGGGAACGCCCGGGTTGGCCGCGGCCTTGGCGCTGCGCTTCTGCAACTGCTCGTCCTGGCGCCGGCTGAGCAGGTCACGCATCTGAGTGGGGTCCAGCAGACCGGGGATGCCGAGGTAGTCGGCTTCCTCGTCGCTGCCGGCCTCGGTCGCGGTGCCGAACGACGAGCCGTCGAAGATCACCTGATCCAGCTCAGCGTCCGAGCCGATCATTTCGAAGCCGTTCTCCAGCTCCGACTTCTCGTCCTGCTTCTTCTCGGCCTGCTCGAGCAGTTCGTCATCGAGCCCGTCGGACACGCGGTGCGGCTTGCCCAGCACGTGGTTGCGCTCGCGCTCCAGCTCGCTGGCCAGCTCCAACAAGTTCGGGACCGACGGCAGGAAGATGCTGGCAGTCTCGCCTTTCCGCCGCAGGCGCACGAACCGGCCGATGGCCTGGGCGAAGAACAACGGGGTCGACGCACTCGTGGCGTACACCCCGACGGCCAGCCGGGGCACGTCGACGCCTTCGGACACCATGCGCACCGCGACCAGCCAGCGGCTGGTGCTCTCGGAGAACTGGGAGATGCGGTCCGACGCGGTCGGGTCGTCGGACAGCACGAGGGTGGCGTCTTCGCCGGTGATGGTGTGCAGCAGTTTGGCGTAGGCGCGGGCTGTGGTCTGGTCGGTGGCGATGATCATGCCGCCGGCGTCGGGGATGTGCTGGCGCAGCTGGCCGAGGCGCTTGTCGGCCGCCGCGATCACCGCGGGCATCCACTCGCCTTCGGGGTTCAGGGCGGTACGCCAGGCCCGGGCGGTCTGTTCGGCGTTGAGTGGTTCGCCGAGGCGGGCCGCGTGCTCCTCGCCGGCGCTGTCCCGCCACCGGGCCTCGCCGGAGTACGCCATGAACACCACCGGGCGCACCACGCCGTCGGCGAGTGCATCGGAGTAGTTGTAAGTGTGGTCGGCGACCGACTGCTGGTGGCCGCTGCCGTCGGGCTCGTAGTTGACGAACGGAATCGGGCTGTCGTCCGACCGGAACGGGGTCCCGGTCAGGCAGAGGCGTCGCGCGGCATCTTCGTAGGCCTCACGGATCGCCTCGCCCCAGCTCTTCGCGTCGCCGCCGTGGTGAACCTCGTCGAAGATCACCAGCGTCCTGTGGTTCTCGGTGCGCACCCGGTGCCTGGTCGGATGGCTGGCCACCTGGGCGTAAGTGACGACGATGCCGTGGTAATCCGAGGACGTCTGCCCGGTCGAGTTACTGAACTTGGGATCCAGGGCCAGGCCGACGCGGGCCGCGGCTTCCGACCACTGGGTCTTGAGGTGTTCGGTCGGGACGACGACCACCACCTGGTCGACCGTGCCCTCGGTCAGCAATTCACCGGCGATCCGCAGAGCGAACGTGGTCTTACCTGCGCCCGGCGTCGCGACAGCCAGGAAATCCCTGGGCTTGGCGGTCAGATACCGCACCAAAGCCCGACGTTGCCAGCCCCGCAAAGCCTGGGTGCTGGGCGCTGCGTAAGCCCGCACCCGAAGACTCCTCCCTGGTCGAAGGGCAGTCTAGGGCAACGGCTTCCGGCCACGCACGTTCACCGGCGTGTCCTGGGGCGAGTCGGTCGTGCCTTACTCGACGAAGAAGTTGTCGTGCCTGATGAACCACTCCCGGCGTTCATCGTCGGTCATGTCGGCGAGCTGGCCGAATCCCTCGAAGTACGCCTCCCGCGGCGCGCCCGGAGCGAACAGCATCAGCACCGAGGCGGGCTCGTCAGCTTCGTTGCGGAAACCATGGATGCCACCCGGCGGGACGTACAGGAAGTCCTTGGGCCCGGCCTGCACCCAGTCGGTGCCGTCGTAGAGCGTCATGCTTCCCGACAGCACGAAGAAGGCCTCGGACATGGCGCGGTGGAAATGCGGGCCGGGGCCGCCGCCGTGCGGTGCGATGTCGACCCGGTACAGGCCGTAGTCGCCCGCGGTCTTCTGTTGATTGGCGAGGTAGTGGTACTGCACCAGACCGTGCGAGTCGTAGTCGGCCGGCTCGTCGCCGCGCCGCAGCGTGGCGCTGACCTCCGGCTTGTCGGCGGTGTAGCGGGCCGGCGGATAAGGCGGTACTACCAATGACATGGTGGGCTCCTGGTGGCCAGGTGGCATCGACAGCGGCTTCTCGAGGCCCAGGATAGGTCGGTCGAGCTGCCCGTCGTGGACGGGCGCGGCGTCCAGCTGGGCCTCGGTTAAATCACACCCGCCGGACACCGGCCGTTCAGAGTTGCCGCTTAGCGTCCCGCGCGTGATAACCAGACGCGCATTTCTGGCAGCTGGGACGGTTGCGGCCGGTTCGCTGGTTTTGGCTGCTCGGGCCGCGGCCGCGCTGGACCCGGCCGCCGTCGCGGGCCAGTATGCCCGCCGCGTGCCGACCCAGTGGGGGGTGGCGCTGCCCGGGATCGTCACATCGGTTCCGTCGAACGGTCATCAGGTCGCGCTGACGTTCGACGCCTGCCGCGGCGGTTGCGACGATGCGCTGCTGGACACCTTGCAGCGCAACAACGTGCCGGCGGTGTTGTTCTTGAACTCACGGTGGATCGACCAGCATCAGGACCGCGTGGCGCAGTTGGCGGCCAATCCGCTGTTCGATATCGGCAACCACGGCACCCGCCACGTTCCGCTGTCGGTGACGGGGCGTGCCGCGTATGGGATTGCCGGGACCCGGTCGGCGGCCGAGGTTGCGGACGAGGTGTGGAACAACCAGTGCCGGCTTACCGCGCTGACCGGGAAGGCTCCCACCTGGTTCCGGCCCGGCACCGCGCATTACGACGACGTGGCCGTGCAGATCGTGCGTGATCTGGGGTTGCAGCCGCTCGGTTTCAGCATCAACGGTGACGCTGGAGCAACCCTGCCGGCCGCGAGAGTTCGCGCGAATCTGCTTGGCGCGCAACCTGGTTCCGTTGTGATCTCCCACATGAATCGCCCGGGGTCCGGTACCGCGGCCGGGTACGCCGGTGCCATCGCCGACATGAAGGCGGCCGGCTGGGAGTTCGTGCGGCCCGCCTAGCGTCGGTGGTGTGGAGAAGATCGACAAACATGCCGTGTCGCACACACTCTCGATGCCCAGGGCAACACGGCGGAGCTGTGCATCGAGATCGTACGGCGCGACCTGATCCGGCCTGGTGTCGGCGAGCGCGGGTTTCACGAGGAGTTGTTGGACCTGCGGCTCTGACGACCGTGCCCACTTGATGGCGGAATGCGATGTGGCGCCGATTGGCGGCGCCACACCGCATTGGCTATACCCGGATTCCGGTGCCGCCAGCCGGGTTGCCGGTGCCTCCGGTGCCGCTGCCGCCACCACTACCACTGGGGCCATTGGCGCCGTCGTGGGTGCCGTGGCCGCCATTGGCGCCGCCCGAACCACCGACGCCCCCGGTACCGCCGATGGGACCGTTGCCGCCGGCGCCGGTTGTCGTACCGGTTCCGCCGTTACCGCCGTTGCCGCTGGTGCCGCTGCCGCCACCGGCACCGCCGTCGCCACCGTTGCCCCATTGGGTCACGTTGTCGTTGTAGCCCTTGCCGCCGTTACCGCCGGAACCGCCAGCGCCACCGACGCCACCGACGCCACCGTCACCACCGACGTTGTTGCCGGAGGTGCCGCCGTTGCCGCCGGCACCCGCGGCGCCGCCGTGGCCACCCACACCGCCCGTGGAACCGGCGTTGTTGTTGATGAACGGGGTACCGTTCGCGCCGGTTTGACCCGATCCGCCGGTACCGCCGTTGCCGCCGGTGCCGCC
>JARLGS010000585.1 GCA_031292695.1 Mycobacterium sp.
CGGCGCATGGCGGCGACAGCCTTGAAGCGGATGTCGAACACCCGCCTGCTGTCCGGGTTGGCCAGCAGGTCGACCTCGCGCTGGCGGTAGCGGGTGTCGGTCTCGGTCAGACCGTGCCACTTGTCGGGCAGCGGCCGGAGCGCCTTGGACAGCAGGGTGAGGCGGGTGACGTCCACCGACAGCTCCCCCCGGCGGGAGGTGATGACTTCGCCCTCGGCGCCCACCCAATCGCCGAGGTCCACGGCGTCGAGGACGGCCGTGGCGTCCTCCCCCAGTGACGCGGCCTGCAGGAGCAGCTGGATCGACCCCGACGTGTCGGCCAGGGTGGCGAACGACAGCTTTCCGTGGCGGCGCACGGCGGTCACCCGGCCGGCCAGGATGACGTGGTCGCCCGTGCGCTGGTCCGGCTCGAGGCCGGCATGACGCACGTGGAGGTCGTCGGCCAGGGCGGTCCGGTCGAACCGCGACGGATACGGGTCGATCCCCCGGTCCGCCAGCTCCTCACGCTTCTTGCGCCGTTCGCCGATCAGGGCGTCGAGCGTGGGTGCGGCGGCCTCGTCGGATGACGGCTGGGTCTCGTTGGACACGGCGGGGTCTGCTTTCTGGGGAGCCCGGGGCGGGTACGGACCCGCGTCGGAGCCGCCATCTTAGGAGAACGGCCCCGGGTGATCCGCCCTGCACCGACGGGCGGGTGCTGCGGTGCGTATGCTTCGGGCGCGCCCCTAGCTCAACGGTGGAGCACCGGATCCTTAATCCGGAGGTTGGGTGGTTCGAGTCCCCCGGGGCGCACGTGGACGATGGCCTGCGGTCACTGTCCGAACGTTCGTCGTCGGCATCGGCATCGTACCCGGCGGCTGCACGGAAACGAGCCGACACCGGTCGCAGCAGACCCACGGACGTTCCCTCTCGCCCGGATGGGCCGGTGCCGTCGACCTTGCCGGACCAGATCGAGGGCTCTCCTCCGGAACCCGGCCGGGTATCTCCTCGGAATTCCCACTCCTCATTGCGTTCGGGTGGCATTCAGGTTCCAGCATGCCGACTCCGGAGAAGTGGGCGAAGATCAACCTGTCCGGAAGAGCGGGTCAGGCTCGATTGGCCCTCAAGGGGAGTTGACGTGACGCATTCGAGTGCTCGCTGTGCGGCGGTGGAATGAAGAGCCAGCCCAGAAACGCGAACACTGCGCCCAAGAACGAGAACAGCATCCACTCGAGGAACGGGTGCCCGAATCGGACGGAGGCGTGAGCTGGATTGACCGGAGAGTAGAACACCAGTGCGGAGGATCCAATCGGATGACTGTTGCAGAATGATCCCGACCGGCCACCGGAAAGGATCGTTCGGATTTCCGCCCTGAATAGCCTGCCATCGACGTGGTACGCGACGACATCCTCACATCCTGGCCAGCGACCGTGACTCACGAACCTTCCTGTCGTAGTCGCGGTTTCACCCGCAGGAGCCCCGGTCCAGTGAAACAGCCCAAGTGCAAGGCCCAGTGCGAGCGTCGACGCGCCTGCGATCATCAGGACGACTCCAAGTCCATGGGCCGCGGTTCGGTGGCGGTGGACACGGTGAAGCCTGAGCCACCCATGGATTCGCCGACGAAGTCGCCCGACTGCTGAGTGCCCCGACGGCGCGGCGGCATTCCTGGGTACTGGAGGGACATCCGACTCCGCCGAAGCCATCACCGGGCAAGCGTAGTGGTAGTGCCGAGCGCGCCTCGGCCACAACGTCTGGTACGTCGACCGCCCGGTCATTGGCGTACTGGGACAACCGAACCCGTGAGGCATGGTTTCCGTCGGCCCGCCGCAGCGTCGATGCCGTGCAGCCTTGATCAGCTTGGGTCTCGTCAGGAGAAGTGGCGCTCAGCCCGCTCCGAGGAACGGAGCGCCGAAGCTGAAGATCCCGCCGTCGGCGGCCACCAGCCAGTACCCACCGGTGGCGTCGTCAGCTGCCATACCCACCACCGGTGCGTTGAGGGGCTTGCCCCCCATCGAGCCGTGGAAGGTGGTGGATCCGTAGGCGAAGACACCACCATCACCCGCCGTGAACCAGTAGCCG
>JARLGS010000586.1 GCA_031292695.1 Mycobacterium sp.
CTCCAGATCCACCGTCACGCCGGCCAGCCCGGTCTCGCCGTTGTCCAGCGAACCGTCGCCGTTGGCGTCGGTGTAAACCGTCGTCGTGAACGTCGCCGGCGCGTAGAACCCGGCATTCTCGACCGCCGTGCCGCCCGCGGACAGCGTCACCTGGTCACTGGTCGGCGTGCTCGCGATGTCGCCGCCCGGGGTGGTGAACACCACCGTGTAGCTACCCGGCGCCACGCCGGTGAAGCTGTAGCCGCCGGTCGCGTTGGTGACCGCTGTCCCAACCGAGGTGCCGGACGAATTCAGCAGCGTGACCGTCACGCCGCCCAGATCGGGATTGCTGCCCAGAACGCCGCTGTCGTTGTTGTCCGTGAACGTCGTGCCGCTGATCGAGGCGGGCAGCGCGAACCCGGCATTCTCAACCGCCGTGCCACCCGAAGCCAGGGTCACCGCATCGCTGATCGGCGTGGTCGCCAGATCGTTCGTCGGCGTGGTGAACGCCACCGTGTAGCTGCCCGGCGCCAGACCGGTAAAGCTGTAGCCGCCGGTCGCGTTGGTGGTCGTCGTGCCAACCGAGGTGCCGGACGCATTCAGCAGCGTCACCGTCACGCCGGAGATGCCGGCTTCGCCGTTGTCCTGCGTGGCGTCGCCGTTGGCGTCCAGGAACGCGGTGCCGGTGATCGTCGCCGGCACGTAGACACCCTCGACCGCGTTCGCCGTGCCACCCGAAACCAGCGTGTTCACCGTCGTCACGTTGGTCTGCTGGGTCACCGCATCGCCCGCCGGGGCGACCACCGCGACCTCGTAGCCGCCCGGCGTCAGGCCGGTGAACGCCACGTTGCCGCTGCTGTTGGTGATCGCGGTCGCCTCGATCGTGCCGCCGGCATTCTCCAGATCCACCGTCACGCCGGCCAGCCCGGTCTCGCCGTTGTCCAGCGAACCGTCGCCGTTGGTGTCCGTATAAACCGTCGCCGTGAACGTCGCCGGCGCGAAGAACCCGGCGTTCTCGACCGCCGAGCCACCCGAGGCCAATGACACCGTGTCCTTGATCGCCGTGGTCGCCGTGTCGCCGCCCGGAGTGGTGAAAGACACCGTGTAGTTGCCCGGCAGCAGGCCGGTGAAGTTGTAGTTGCCCGACGAGTCGGTGGTCGCCGTCGCCACCGTCGTCGTGCCGCTCAGCAACGTCACCGTCACGCCGGCCAGATCGGTATCGCCGGCGCCCAGCACGCCGTTGTCGTTGTTGTCCGTGTACGTCGTGCCGCTGATCGAGGCGGGCAGCGCGAACCCGGCATTCTCTACCGCCGTGCCACCCGAAGCCAGGGTCACCGCA
>JARLGS010000587.1 GCA_031292695.1 Mycobacterium sp.
CCATCTTCTTCTTGACGATCTTGCCGATCTCCACGTGCTGCAGGCCGACGCCCCATGCGAAGCCGATGGCGAGCAGCGTATTGAAAAGGAGGTTAAAGGCGTTGTAGCGCTTCCAGCGCTGGTCGCGGGTGACGCGCAGCATGCCGTAGCCGACGTCGTCGTCCATCCCGAGGATGTTGGTGTACTTGTGGTGCACGAAGTTGTGGGTGTACCGCCAGTGCTTGGAGGAACCCATCATGTCCCACTCCCACGACGAGGAGTGGATCTCGGGATCGTTCATCCAATCCCACTGGCCGTGCATGACGTTGTGGCCGATCTCCATGTTCTCGACGATCTTGGCCACGCCCAGGGTGCTCGCCCCGGCCCACCAGAACGACCGCTTGGAGCTGCGCAACAGCAGCAGGCGGCCGGCTACCTCAAGAGCACGCTGTGCCGCGATGGTGCGGCGGATGTACCGCGCGTCGCGCACGCCGCGGGATTCCTCGATGTCCTGCCGGATCGCGTCCAGCTCAATTCCCAGAGCCTCGATATCGGCCTCGGTCAAGTGCACGAATTCCGGTACGTCGGTGACTGCCATTTATCGACCTCCTTCCTGCTACCTACGCTAGCGTAACCTACGGCGTAGTAGGTTACCACGCAGCAAATTCTAAATTTCCCAGATCTACTGCTGAGTTAAATATCCAACACACAGTCGCCGGCCGCAGCCGAAATGCAGGTCTGCACCCGCGTTCCCGGCTCCCGTTCCTCACCGGTGCGCAGGTCCCGCGCATGCCCCTCCAGCAAACTCACCACGCACGACTGGCAGATGCCCATACGGCAGCCGAACGGCATCTGCACGCCGGCCTGTTCACCGGCTTCCATCAGAGACGTCGCCGCATCAGCGGTGACGGTCTTGCCGCTGCGCTCGAACGTCACCGAACCACCGGTGCCGGTCACCGCTGCGCGCGATGCCGCGAACCGTTCGAGGTGCAACCGCACCCCCAGTCCGGCCGCGGTGTACTTACGTTCCGTGTCGTGCAGCATGGCCTCCGGCCCACACGCCCACGCTTCCCGCGTGCGCCAGTCGGCGACCTCGTCGTCCAGCTTGGCCAGATCCAGGCGCCCCTCGGTCCGAGTGGCCCGCACCCGGAGCCGGTAATTCGGATGATCCTTGGCGAGCTGCGCCAACTCCTCGGCGAAGATGACGTCGGATTCGGTTGGGGCCGAGTGCAAATGGACGATGTCGGTGATCTGGCCCCGGCGCGCCAGGGTGCGCAGCATCGACATCACCGGCGTGACGCCCGAGCCCGCGGTGATGAACAGCACCTTGGCCGGCGCCGGGTCGGGCATGACGAACTCGCCCTGCGGAGCCGCCAGCCGCACGATGGTCCCCGGTGCCACGCCGCCCACCAGATGGGTGGACAGGAACCCCTCTGGCATGGCCTTGACTGTGATGGTGATGGTGTGGTCGTCGCGAGACTCGACCGGGCTAGACGTCAGCGAGTACGAGCGCCACCGCCAGCGGCCGTCCATCAGCAGTCCGATGCCGATGTACTGACCCGGGTGGTAATCGAAGGAGAAGCCCCAGCCCGGCTTGATCACCAGGGTCGCCGAATCCTCGGTTTCCTGCCGGACCTGCACCACCTTGCCGCGCAGCTCCCGCGCCGACCACAACGGATTCACCAGCTTGAGGTAGTCATCCGGCAACAGCGGCGTCGTGATCCGCGCAACGATGGTGCGCAATGCGTGCCAGCCCGGTCGTTCCTTGGCGCCAGCAACCGTGGGCCGCACCGTGTTTACGACATTGGCCGAGATCTTGATTTCATTCTTGGCCACGTCGACTCCCGCTCAGGTGCACACTGCCGACCGCGTTCGGGCCGGCAACTTCCTACCTACGGTACCGTAACCTACGGTCGAGTAGCCGGCCACTCCAGCTACCCGCCGGGCTACAGCAGCTCCAACAAAAACGGTAACTCCTGGGCGGCGTACCACGCCAGGTCGTGATCCTGGGCGTCGCCCACCGTCAGCTCGGCATCCTCGTCACCGAGGTCGGCGGCGTCGATCACCGCGACCGCGGCCAGCACCGCGGGTTCCGCGGCCGCATTGTCGATATACGCCGCAACCACGTCGGACAGCGTGACCGGGCCGGCAAGACGCACCACCGCGTCGTCCAGATCGGGCCGCACCGTCACGGCGTCGGCGTCGGCCTCCAGCACCGCCCGCCGTGGCGGCAACCCCGAGGCCGCACCTGAATCCTCGCCGGACAGCAGTCGCAGCGACGCCAGCGCCGCTTCCCGCAGTGCGATCTCGCCGAGCTCGTCATCGTCGCCGTGCGCATAGGCCTCACGCAGGGTCGGCGTCACCGCGAACGCGGTGCCGCTGCGGGCCGGCATCGCCCCGTCTGCCACGAGTTGCGAGAGCATAGCCAGGGTTGCCGGGATGTAGACGCGCACGAAGGGAACTCTAAAGGGATCTCTCGCGATCGCCCACCAGGTCCGCAACGTGATCTGGCACATACGTGGTGAGCTCACGGGCATGGCGAACGTAGGTGTCCGACACCACCGGCAGTTCCGGCAGTTCCACGGCAGGCCGGTCGACCGCGACATACGGGATGGAAGCCAGCAGGTGCGCGATCATGTTCAGCCGCGCATGCTTCTTCACGTCGGATTCGACTACGTACCAAGGACTTTGGGGAACGTCGCAATACACCATCATCTGGTCCTTGGCCCGCGAGTAGTCCTCCCACCGGTAGACCGATTCGAGGTCCATCGGCGACAGTTTCCACTGCCGGACCGGGTCGTTCATCCGCGACCGGAAGCGCCGGAGCTGTTCGCCATCGGAGACCGAGAACCAGTACTTACGCAACAGAATCCCGTCATCGATCAACATCTGCTCGAAGATCGGGGTCTGCCGCAGGAAAAGGGCGTGCTGCTGCGGCGTGCAGAACCCCATGACCTTCTCCACACCGGCCCGGTTGTACCAGGACCGGTCGAACAACACGATCTCGCCTTTGGCGGGCAGATGCTCGATGTAGCGCTGGTAGTACCACTGCCCCTGCTCGCGGTCGCTGGGCGCCGGCAACGCAGCCACCCTGGCGATGCGCGGACTCAGGTACTCGGTGATGCGCTTGATGGTGCCGCCCTTGCCGGCCGCGTCGCGGCCCTCGAAGACGATCACGATGCGGGCGCCGGTGTCGCGCACCCACTCCTGCAGCTTCACCAACTCGGTCTGCAGCCGGAAGATTTCGGCCTCATACACCGCGTTCGGGATCTTGCGGGGCTTCTTCACCCCCTTCTCGCGAACCGACTTCTTCGTCGACTTCTGTTCCTCGCCCGGTTTACCCACGATGTCCCCCAGTCGCCGCTGCTGTGTCGGCTCGTCACATGCTAGGTCGGTGCCCCAGAGGCAGGTTCGGATTGTCCGGAATCAGCGCGCCGACTCCAGCAGCTCGTCGAGCGACTCGCGCAGCAGGCTCGGGAAGACGTCGACATCACTCATCGCCTCCCGGTCCGCGTTGATACCGAAGTACAGGTTGCCGTTGTACGACGTGATACCTAGCGCCAGCACCTGATTGTTCAGCAGCGGCGGCACCGCATAGGTGTCGAGCAGTTTGGTGCCGGCGACGTACATCTGCTTCTGCGCGCCCGGCACGTTGGTGATCAACAGGTTGAATTGGCGCGCCGGGAAGCTGGTCGCGACCCGGGTGCCCATGGCGTGCAGGGTCGGCGGCGCGAAACCGGACAGCGTGACGATGGTGCGCGCGTCGACCAGGCTGGCCGCGGTGGCCTGGGTCTCGGTAGCGTGTGCGATCTGGGACAGCCGGACCACCGCGTTGCCTTCGCCTACTGGCAGATCGACCAGGAACGGCGACACCTCACTGATCGCCTGCCCGGGACCCGCGGTCTCCACGTGATCTGTTTCGGGGTAGACCGACATCGGTGCCATGGCGCGCACCGCCAAGCCGGTGCTCACCGGTTCGCCGCGGGACAGCAGCCAGTTGCGCAGGGCGCCTGCGACGACCGCCAGCACCACGTCGTTGACGTCGCAGTCGAAGCGGGTCCGCAGCCGGCGGTACTCCTCCAGTTCGTGCTTGGCGACAGTGAACCGCCGGTTGCGGGACACGGTGGTGTTCAGCGGGCTGCTCGGCGCGGTACCCCGCGCGAACGTGCGCGCCATGTCGATGACCCGCCGGCCCGCTTCGACGAACTGCTCGGTGCTGGAGATCATGTCGAGGGCCGCGGATCGAACCGCCCCCAGCTGCGCCGTCGGCCGGGTGATCCACTCGCCCAGCGCGCCCAGCAGCAGCGAGGCGTCGCTCGGCTCGCGCCCGGGGATCCAGATGTCCTCGCCGAACTCGGGTGCCTTCTGGGTCCGGTCGGCGATGACGTGCCCGACCTCCAGCGCCGTCATGCCGTTGACCAGAGCCTGATGGGTTTTGGTGTAGATCGCGACGCGATTGTCGGCCAGCCCCTCGACCAGACACATCTCCCACAGTGGCCGGGTCTTGTCCAGCGGCCGAGAACCCAGCCGGGCCACCAGGTCGTGCAACTGCGCATCACTGCCCGGGGACGGCAGCGCCGAGCGCCGGATGTGGTAGGTGATGTCGAAGTCACTGTCGTCGACCCAGACCGGCCGGGCCAGACCGAGCGTGACCTCACGGACCTTCTGCCGGTAGCGCGGAATCTGTGGCAACCGGGCCTCGACGGTCTCCAGCAGCGTCTCGTAGCTCAGGCCGGTTCGCGGCTTGCGCAGGATGGACAGCGTCCCGACGTACATGGGTGTCGACGAGTCCTCCAACCCGAAGAAGGACGCGTCCGACGCCGACAACCTGGTCACCATCGGGTCACCATTGCAGCCTGCTCCCCCTTCGCCTCTGGCACGACCCCGTCACGGTAGCGCCGGTTCCTGGACCGTGCAGCGCCGGTGTCGCGAATTGGTGTCTGGCCGTGGGTAAGACCGGTGCGATGATTTACCGGTCTGCGACTCTCCAGCAGATGCCGTCTCGCACTCGACCGAACCGCTGGAGATTCCGCATGACCGCATCGACCCGTACCGTCCTGGAACTCGCCGCACGGATCGTCGACTACGAACCCGCGCCGACCGCCGTCGGCTCCGCGGCTCCGTCGCTGCCGACGGGCCGGCTCCGTGTGGTGCCCGAACCGGGCCCGACTCCGTCGACCGAACCCGTCGCCCGGCCGCGGCCGCCGGACGCGCTGCCGCCCGCGGCCGCATTGACCTTCGCCGATGCCGCGCTGCGCCGGG
>JARLGS010000588.1 GCA_031292695.1 Mycobacterium sp.
ACCAGCCGGGGCACGATCTAACCCTAGAAATCGAACATCGTTCCAGGCGCACGGAGTGCTCACCGACCAGCGGCTCGGAAGATCAGCGTCACCCCACCGAATCACTATCCGTTCTAGGCTCGCCGATCACCACCCATTAGGTGTCGCGGTCGGGACGATCACCGCTGCCGTAGGCCAGCAGCAGATCGCGGATCGGAGATCGCGTGTGCCGCTGCCACATGGCTTGCACCGGCACGAGCAGCGGCGGCTGTAAATCGACGACGGTCACCCGGCCGTCCATCGCCGGCCCGGCAGGGTAGGTGACCAACGCGGCTGCCCCAGTGGTCAACGGGGCAGTCACCGGCGCAGCGCCTTGCACGCGGCTGACCACATAGTCCGGTTCGAATCCGGCTCGCCGGCAGGCGCCGAGCAGCAGGTCGCTGTAATACGAGCCGCCGGGTGGTGCCCACAGCGCGATTCGCTCGTCGGCCAGATCGGTGAGCTCGATGGCGTCCCGCCGTGCCAATGGGTGATGGCTCGGCAGGGCCACGCGGACCGAGTGATAGCCGACCACGGCGGTGGCGAGGTCCTGGTCGGGGACAACCCCGCGCCGCAGTGCGAGCTGGATCGATCCGTCGAGAAGCGCCGGTGACAGCTGGTCGGGGAACATCTGGCGGAAGGTGAACGACACGTCGGGAAACGCCTCGACCGCCGGCTCCAGCAGACCGTAGGCCTCGATGCTGTCGAGCGCAGGGGTGTGGCCGACGATGTAGTTCTCCCCGGCGGCGCTGGCGGCGCGCTGCACGTGATCGGCGACGGTATGGGCGGCGGCGAGCAGACCGCGGGCATCGCTACGGAGTTGGCGGCCCGCGGGTGTCAGTGCGACGCGGCGGCCTTCGCGCTCGAAAAGTGTTACCCCGAGCTCTTTTTCGAGCTGCCGGATGGAACTACTGAGCGCCTGCTGGCTGAGGTGCAGCTGCTCGGCGGCGCGGGTGAATCCGCCGGCCTCAGCGACCGCGAGGAACTGTTGGAGCCGGCGCAGGTCTGGGTACGGCCTGGTCACTCGATGAAGCATATCCACAACTGTTCCTTGTGAATAGGTAGATAAAATGCGTTTCTATTTGTGGTTTGCCGTGGCTAGCGTTGCCTCCATGAGCAATCTTGAGGGCAAGTCCGCAGTCGTCGCCGCCGGAGCCAAGAACCTGGGCGGTCTGATCAGCACCACGCTCGGCGCGCGGGGAGTCAACGTCGCCGTGCACTACAACAGTGCGGCTACCGAGGCTGACGCTGACCGGACCGTGGCGCAGGTCGAGGGGTCCGGCGCCAAGGCCATCAAGGTCCAAGGGGACCTCACCGTGCCCGGCAACGTCGAGAAGCTGTTCGACGCGGCCGTCGGGGCATTCGGCGGCGTGGACATCGCGGTGAACACCGTCGGTAAGGTGCTGCGCAAGCCGATCGTGGAAACCACTGAGGCCGAATATGATTCGATGTTCGACATCAACGCCAAGGCGGCGTACTTCTTCCTGCAGCAGGCCGGCCGGCGGCTCAACGACGGCGGATCGGTCATCACCATCGTGACGTCGTTGCTCGCCGCCTTCACCGACGGGTACTCCACCTACGCCGGGGCCAAGAGCCCTGTCGAGCACTTCACTCGGGCGGCAGCCAAAGAGTTTGCGGCGCGCGGGATCAACGTCAACAACGTCGGTCCGGGGCCGATGGACACCCCGTTTTTCTACGGTCAGGAGACCCCGGAGCGGGTGGCGTTCCACAAGTCTCAGGCGATGGGGGATCGGCTGACCTTGATCGAGGACATCGCGCCGCTGGTCGTCTTCCTCGCCGACGAAGGCCACTGGGTGACCGGGCAGACCATCTTCGCCAACGGCGGTTACACCACGCGGTAGCTGGCGACGGCTCAGCGCCGCCAGAACAGGTGGTGGATAACTCCGCTGGGGCTCGGCACCACGTCGCAGTGGTACCGGTCGAGCAACTCGTCGGGTGACTCCCACAGTCGCGATCCGTCGCCGAGCGTCACGGTGGGGGACACCGCCACGTGCATAGTGTCGATCAGGTCGGCGTCGAGGAAGCCTCGGACCGTCATGGCGCCGCCGCCGATCCGGATGTCCTTGCCCTGTGCGGCTTCTCGGGCCTGTTCCAGTACCTCGGCAGGCGACCCGTCGACGAAGTGGAAGGTGGTGTCCGACAGGGTGAATGACGGCCGCGTGTGGTGGGTCATCACGAACACCGGGGTGTGGAACGGTGGCTCGTCGCCCCACCAGCCCTGCCAGTCGTGGTTGGCGTGATTTGTCCAAGGCCCGCGATACGGGCTGAACTTGTTGGCGCCCATGATCTCAGCGCCGATGTTGTTGGAGAAATCGCGGACCAGGTAGTCGTCGAGGCCGCGGCTACCGCCCAGATCGGTGCGGGTGGGCCAACTGGCGGTCGCGCCAGCCCAAGCGCCGACCAGGATCGCCGGATCGGCGTGGCCGAAGGGCCGCTCGAAGCTCTGGCCCACTCCGGCGCCGAAACCATCTGCCGACACACAGAAATTCTGCACTTTGACCAGCTGTACCACGATTGTCCTCCTTGTTCGTTGACGTCATAGGTGTAGACCGGCACGGGCGGCAAAACTCATCGGACCAGAAATGCCGAATGGCCAGTTGTTGCACGAATTTTCGAAGAAAGCGTGCAACAACTGGCCATTCGCGCCAGAAAGGGGAAGCTACAGGGCGATGTTCTTGTGGCGGCCGCGCCGGTGTGGGGCCTCGGCCAGCGCCTGGGTGATCACGCTGCGGGTATGGGCGGGATCGATCTTGGCATCCACCACACCGATTTCGATGGCGCTGTCCACACCACCGGCGATCCGCTCGTGCTCGAGGGCCAGCTCTTCGTGCAGGGCCTCGCGCTCGTGATCCGGGGCGGCAGCCAGCTTGCGCTTGTGCAGGATGCCGACCGCGGCTTTGGCACCCATGACTGCGACCTCGGCGTCCGGCCAGGCGAATACCTTCGAGGCGCCGAGCGACCGCGAGTTCATCGCGATGTACGCGCCGCCGTAGATCTTGCGGGTCACCAGCGTGACACGGGGGACTTGGGCCTCGCCGAAGGCGTGCAGCAGCTTGGCGCCGCGGCGCACCACGCCGCCCCACTCCTGGTCCACTCCGGGCAGGTAGCCGGGCACGTCGACCAGGACGATCAGCGGAATGCCGAACGCGTCGCACAGCCGCACGAAACGTGCTGCCTTCTCGGCGCTTTCGGAGTTCAGGCAGCCGCCCAGGCGCAGCGGGTTGTTGGCGATCACGCCGACAGAACGACCGGCGAGCCGGCCCAGGCCGACCACGATGGACGGCGCCCACTTGGACTGGAACTCGTCGAACGGTGCGTCCCCGTCGAGCAGGGCCTCGACGATCGGGTGCACGTCGTAGGCGCGCCGCGCCGACTCGGGCATCAGCGCGCGGATGTCGGTGTCGCCGGCCTCGGCCTTGGTGCGGTCGAAATGACCCTGCTGGCAGAACAACCCGACCAGACGACGGCCGCGCTCGTAGGCGTCGAGCTCGTCGTCGGCGACGATGTGGCACACGCCGGACTTCTTGTGGTGGGTGTCGGGCCCACCGAGCGACACCATGTCGACGTCCTCACCGGTGACGCTGCGGACGACGTCCGGACCGGTGACGAACACGCGGCCCTCCGGGGCCATGATGATGACGTCGGTCAGGGCCGGGCCGTAGGCGGCGCCGCCCGCGGCGAAGCCGACGACCACCGAGATCTGCGGGATGTAACCGGAAGCCCGGATCATGGCCTCGAAGACCAGGCCGACGCTGTGCAGCGCGCGCACGCCCTCGGCCAACCGGGCACCACCGGAGTGCCAGATGCCCACGATCGGGGCATGCTCTTCGATGGCGGTGTCGTAGGCGCGGACGATGTGCGCGCAGCCGTCGACGCCCATGGCGCCACCCATGACGGTGCCGTCAGTGGCGAACGCGATGGTGTGTACGCCGTTGACGGTGCCGGAGGCGGCCAGCACACCCGACTTGTCGCGCTCGTGCAGCAGCGCGACGCTGCCCTCGTCGAAGAAGGTCGACAGGCGCAGCAGCGGGTCGCGAGGATCAAGTGATTCGGCGGCCGTCGCCTCGGGTGCCAGGGTCGTCATTTCTTTTCTCCTTGATCTCGTGCTCAGGTCGCTCAGTACCGGCCGAAAGCGAGTGCGACGTTGTGCCCGCCGAACCCGAATGAGTTGTTGATGGCGTACTTGTAGTCGCCGTGCCGCGGAGCCTTGGCGACCACGTCCAGATCGATCTCCGGATCCAGGTTCTCCAGGTTCAGTGTGGGCGGAACCACGCCGTCGCGCAGCGCGAGCACGGTGAGGATGGACTCCACCGCGCCGACCGCACCCACCGAGTGGCCCAGCGCCGACTTGGGGGCGTACACCGCGGGTCGGTGGCCCTTCATGGCGTTGTTGATGGCCACGCCCTCAGCGACGTCACCGACGCTGGTGCCCGTGGCGTGCGCGTTGACGTGGTCGATGTCAGAAGGAACGAGCCCTGCCAGTTCTATGGCCCGGGTCATGGCGTAGCCGGCCTGCTCACCGTTGGGGTCCGGCGCCACGATGTGGTAGCCGTCCGAGGTCACGCTGGCACCCATCAGGCGGGCCAGGATGTTGGCGCCGCGGGCCTTGGCGTGCTCCTCGGTCTCCAGTACCAGCATCGCGCCGCCCTCGCCGAACACGAAACCGTTGCGGTCGCGGTCGAACGGGCGGCAGGCGCCGGCCGGATTGTCGTTGGTATTGGACAGCACGATGCGCATCTGGGCGAACCCGGCGATCGGCACTGCCTCGATCTTGGTTTCCACGCCGCCGCAGATGGCGACGTCGGCCTCACCCAGCACCAGCTGGCGCCAGGCGTTGGCGATGGCCTCTGAGCCGGAGGCGCAGGCCGAGATCAGGGTGGTCACCCCGGCCTTGGCCTTGCGGTCCAGCCCGACCGCCGCCGCCGCCCCGTTGGGCATGAACATCTGGACGACCAGCGGAGAGACGGCGCGCAGACCGCGTTCGCGCATGCCGTCGTAGGCGAAGACCAGCTCCTCGGCCGAGCCGATACCGGTGCCCATCGACACCATGAGCCGCCGGGGATCAACGTCCGGCGAGCCTGCGTTTTCCCAGACTCGCCGGCCGATGACCGTCGACATTTTTTGCAGATATGACAGCCGGCGCAGTTCGACCCGCGTCAGTTCACTTTCGAAATCCTCGTGCAGATGGCCGCCGATGCGGACCGGCAGGTCGTACTGCTCGATGAACGGATCTTCGAGCCGACGGATCCCACTTTCACCGTCGAGGAGTTTCTGCCATGTGGTTTCAGCATCCGTTGCCAGCGAAGTCGTCATGGCCACACCGGTGACGACCACGTTGGGGAGACCATTCCCCGTGGACAACTTGTTTGCGGTTACCTCTGCCATTACTGCAAATGTCCCTTCGACTTAATAGCGCCCAAAGGCCAGGGCGACATTGTGTCCACCGAACCCGAACGAGTTGTTGATGGCGTACTTGTAGTCGCCATACCGCGGCTCGCCCGCAACCACATCGAGATCGATCTCGGGGTCCGGTGTCTCGTAGTTCAGCGTCGGGGGGATCACGCCATCGCGCAGCGCGAGCACCGTCAACACAGACTCGAGCGCGCCGACCGCACCGATGGAGTGGCCGAGCGCAGACTTCGGCGCGTACACCGCGGCGTTCTGACATCCCGCAACGCGGATGGCATTGGCCTCGGCGGTGTCGCCGATCGGGGTGGCCGTGCCGTGGGCATTGACGTGGTCAATGTCCTTGGCGTCCAGCCCGGCGGTCTCCAGTGCACGCTTCATCGCGGCACCGGCCCGCAAGCCGTTGTCGGCCGGAGCCACCATGTGGAACGCGTCCGAGGTGATGCCGGCCCCCATCAGCCGGGCCAGCGGCTTGGCGCCACGGGCCAGGGCGTGCTCTTCGGTCTCGATGATCATCATCGCGCCGGCCTCGCCGAACACGAAGCCGTCACGATCCTTGTCGAACGGCCGCGACGCACCCGCGGGATCGTCGTTGCGGGTCGACATGGCGCGCATCATCGAGAACGCCGCGATGGGCAGTGCCTCGATGGCGCCTTCCACACCGCCGACGACGGCGAAGTCCGCGTCCCCCATGACGATCTGACGCCAGCCGTGGGCGATGGCCTCAGAACCCGACGAACACGCCGACACCGGGGTGATGACCCCGGCGCGGGCGCCCAGCTCCAAGCCGGCGACCGCGGCCGCACCGTTGGGCATGATCATCTGAACGGCGAGCGGGCTGACCTTGCGGATGCCGCCCTCGTTCATCGCGTCGTAGGTTTCGACGATCTTCTCGCCGCCACCAAGACCCGTGCCGATCACCACGGAGAAACGATCGGGATCGACTTCGGGCACGCCCGCGTTCTGCCACAGCCGCCGGGCCAGCACGAGCGACATGCGCTGCACGTAGGAATTGCGGCGCAGCTCGACGCGGGTCAGGTGGCTCTCGATGTCATCGACCAGGTGGCCACCGATACGCACCGGAAGGTCCCACTTCTCGACCCAGTCGTCCTCGAGAACGCGGATGCCGCTTTCGCCTGCCAGGAGGCCCTTCCACGTGCTCTCGATGTCAGCAGCGAGCGCCGTGGTTGCCTCCACGGCGGTCACCACGACGTTCGGGAAGCCTCCGTTAGCAGTGGAAGGCCTGGTCACTTGCTGAACTTATCGCGCAGCGCGGCAGCAGCCTCGGGGTTCTCTTCCTCGAGCTTCTGGATGTAGGCGACGACGTCACCAACGGTGCGCAGGCCGGCCAGGTCCTCGTCCGGGATCTTCACGCCGTACTTGTCCTCGGTCTGAACGGCGATCTCAACCATCGACAGCGAGTCGATGTCCAGGTCGTCGACGAAGGACTTCTCCGGGGTGACCTCAGACGGCTCGATACCGGTGACCTCTTCGATGATCTCGGCGAGGCCGGCGATGATTTCTTCTTGGTTGGCAGCCACGGTGGCTCCTTCTTTTTGTTGTGTCGGCACACCGGATTTGGTGTGCCGGGTTGGTTGTTTCGGCAAACAGCCCTGTCAGAACTCGGTGAGTCCGTCCAGGTCTGCGGGGGTCTTGATGGCGAAGGTCGGTACACCCTTGACTTCGCGCTTGGCGATACCGGTGAGGGCGCCGGCCGGCGGGAATTCGATGATGCCGGTTACTTGCTCGCCGTCCTGGGCGGCACTGAAGCGCTGGCGCAGGGTGGCCGAGCACAGGTCCCAGCGCACCGGGCGGGTCATCTGGGCGACCAGCTTGGCCATGGCGTCGGCGGCGTCGGCGACCGGCTGGCCGTCGGCGTTGGACAGCAGGGTAGTGGTCGGCTCGCTGGGGCTGACGGTCGCCGCGGCGACCGCGTACGGCTCCTGCGCCGAGCCCATGAAGTGCGTGTGAAAGGCGCCGGCGGTGGCCAGCTGACGCACCCGGGCCTTGGCCGGCGGATCCTCGGCCAGCTTCTCCAGCGCCGAGATGGCACCGGCCGCGACGATCTGGCCGGCCGCGTTGCGGTTGGCCGGGACCAGTTCGAGGGCTTCGAGACGGGCCAGCACCTCGGCCTCGTCGCCACCGAGCACGGCGGACATGCCGGTGGGCTCCAGGGCGCAGGCCTTGGCCATCTCGGCGCCGCGGGTGGCGGCCAGCTTGATGGCGTCGTCGGCGGAGATGACCCCGGCGATGGCGTAAGCGGCGATCTCACCGACGGAGTGCCCGGCGACGATGAGCTGCGCATTGGTCAGCAGGCCGCGCTTGATCAGTTCTTCGTGTGCGAGCAGCGTGGCGGCGACGACCAGGGGCTGGGTCACCGCGGTGTCGGTGATCTCCTCGGCGGTCGCCGTGGTGCCGAGCTGGGCCAGATCCAGGCCGCTGATCTCCGACCAGGTGGCCAGGCGGTCAGCAGTGCCGGGCAGCTCCAGCCAGGGGGCGAGCATGCCGGGCGTCTGAGATCCCTGCCCGGGGGCAAGCAGCGCAAGCACAGGTGTTTGGGGCACGGATTAAGAAAACACTGTGAAGCTGGGTTTACGCCGTGTAAGAGATTATGAACCTCGTCTTAAGTTTTTGTGGAATGTCCACAAAACGGCACGTTATGCGATGTCAACGAGACCTGGCTGCGACCTGGATCACTTGGAGAGGTTGCGCGAGGGTGTCGGATCGTCCCGGTCTGGTCGGTCTGATCAGGCTGTTTGTTGGTTCGCTTGGGGCGTGTGTCGACTCAGTCTGCCCACTGTGGCAGCCACTCGAAGCACATAGGCATCTCGCGGCACCATCGGATCGCGGCCGGTGAAGTCGGCGATGCGGCGGAGCCGGTAGCGGACGGTGTTTGGATGAACGAACAATTTACGGGCGCACGCTTCTATGGCGCCTCCAGCGTCGAGGTACGCATCGAGCGTCTCGGAGAGTGCCGGACCCGCGTCCGCCAGCGGTCGGACCACCTCCAGTTCCAGCGCGGCGATTGCCGAGCGGTCGCCGAGCAGCGCGCGTTCGGGCAGTAGCTCGCGGGCCGGCACCGGGCGGGGCGCGCCGGTCCAACCGCCCACCGCGTTCATCCCGGCGATGGCCTCGGTGGCGCTGTAGTGCGCGGCCCCCAGCGTCGCTGCCGTCGGTCCGATCACCACTGGGCCGTCGGCGAATACGCCCATCAGTTCACCCAGGAACCGATCGGTGGGGGAGATCGGGCCGGACACGATTGCCACCAGCCAGGTGCCGTGTACGTCGGACAGCGCGACGCGGCCGTGGCGGGTCACGACGTCGTGCACGTCCTCGCTGGCGAGGTCGGCCCGGTCGGGCCGGGGAAAACCCACCACGACCGTGGCGGGCGCGGTGGCGTCCCAGTTCAGCGCCGCCGCCTGAGATTGAAGGCCAGGGCCGACGTCGCCGCGCACCACGGCGTCCACGACGTTGGCCTCCATCCGGGTGTCCCAGGCGCCGCGGGCCTCGGCGGCGTCGGCGTACGCGCTGGCCGCGGCGAAGGCCAGGTCGCGGCTGTAGCGCAGGATGCCCGCGGTCAGCGCGGTCAACTGTTCTTCGGTGCGGGCCAGCAGCGGCACCACTTCTTCGAAGAACTCCATGGTGACCCGCACCATCTCCACGGTCTGACGCAGCGCGATGCGCCGGGTCAGTTCCTGCGGCACCACCTCGAACGCCTGCGCGGTGTAGCTGACGTTGCTGTTCGGGTCGCGCATCCACTCGACGAAGTTGACTACCGCGGTCTGTACGACCAGATGGACGCTGGCGCGCTGGGAGGCCTCCAGCTCGGCGAAGAACGGCAGCCGTTCCTCCAGGGAATGCACCGCCTGGGTCGCCAGCCGGCCCGAATACTGCTGCAACCGGCGCAGCAGCGACTCGGGAATGTTCTCCAGCACCTCGATGGTGGACTTGGGTGGAACGAACCGGTTGTCGGCCATGTTGTCGGGCACAGCTAAAAGCTACGCCTGATTTCTGGAGATTTCCTCTAGTTGAGTTTGCGCGAGACTGCGGTTTCTGACGGATTCGGGCGAATGCTCGTCAGAAACCGCGGCCTCGGCGCATCAAAGCTAGGCGCTGCCGGTGTCGGCGTACGAGACCGCCGCCGCCGAGACGTCGTCGATGCGGTACTGCTTGGCCGCCGCGACCGCCACCGACGGATCGATCTCGCCGTCTCGGGCCAGCGCCTCCAGGACCGCCACCACCACAGACTCGGCGTCGGTGTTGAAGAAGCGCCGGGCCGCTGGGCGGGTGTCGGAGAAGCCGAACCCGTCGGTGCCCAGCGTGACGTAGGTGTTCGGCACCCACGGACGGATCTGCTCGGGCACCGCGCGCATCCAGTCCGACACCGCGACAACCGGTCCCGCGGTATTCGCGAGCTTCGCGGTCACGTACGGCACCCCGGCCGGCCGGTCCGGGTGCCGGAGCGCGTCGCGGTCGATCGCCACACCGTCCCGGTTCAGCTCACCCCAGCTGGTCACCGACCACACGTCGGCGGCCACGTCCCAGCTCGCGGCCAGCAGGTCCGCGGCGCGCAGCGCCTCGGGCATCGACACCCCGGACGCCAGGATCTGTGCGGTGCTGGTGCGCTTCTCCGTCGCCGTCCGATACCGGTACATACCGCGCAGCACGCCTTCGGGGTCGAAGTTCTCCGGCTCGGCCGGCTGCAGGTAGGGCTCGTTGTAGATGGTGATGTAGAAGTACACGTTCTCCGGGTTCTCGCCGTACATCCGGGCCAGGCCACTTTCGATGATGTACGCGATCTCGTAGGCGAACGCCGGGTCGTAGGCGACGACCGCGGGGTTGGTCGACGCCAGCAGCAGCGAGTGGCCGTCCGCGTGCTGCAGGCCCTCGCCGGTGAGCGTGGTGCGTCCGGCGGTGGCGCCGAGGACGAAACCGCGGCCCATCTGGTCCGCCGCCGCCCAGAATCCGTCGCCGGTGCGCTGGAACCCGAACATCGAATAGAAGATGTAGATCGGGATCATCGGCAGGTCGTGCGTGGCGTACGAGGTGGCGACCGCGGTGAACGACGCCGTCGACCCGGCCTCGTTGATGCCCTCGTGCAGAATCTGGCCGATTTCACTTTCCTTGTACGCCAACATGAGTTCGGCGTCCACGGCGGTGTACAGCTGGCCGTTGCGGTTGTAGATCTTCAGGCTGGGGAACCACGAGTCCATACCGAACGTGCGGGCCTCGTCGGGGATGATCGGCACGATGCGCGGCCCGATGTTCTTGTCCCGCAACAGTTCTTTGAACGTGCGGACGGTCGCCATGGTGGTGGCTACGGGCTGGTTGCCGGAGCCCTTCTTCAGCGGTGCGTAGGTATCGCGGCCCGGCAGCGTCAGCGGCTTGCTTCGGGTCCGGCGCTCCGGCAGAAACCCGCCGAGTGCGCGGCGCCGGTCGAGCATGTACCGGATCTCCGGCGACTCGGTGCCTGGGTGGTAGTACGGCGGCAGGTACGGGTTCTCTTCGAGTTGCTTGTCCGACACCGGAACCCGGGTCGCGTCGCGGAACTTCTTGAGGTCGTCCAGCGCCAGCTTCTTCATCTGGTGCGTGGCGTTGCGGCCCTCGAAGTGGCTGCCCAGGGTGTAGCCCTTGATGGTCTTTGCCAGGATCAGCGTCGGCTGGCCCTTGTGCTCCATGGCGGCCCGGTAGGCGGCGTAGAGCTTGCGGTAGTCGTGGCCACCGCGCTTGAGGTTCCAGATTTCCTGGTCGGTCATCGACTCGACCAGGGCCTTGGTGCGCGGGTCGCGGCCGAAGAAGTGGTCGCGGACGTACGCGCCGTCGTTGGCCTTGTAGGTCTGGTAGTCACCGTCTGGTGTGACGTTCATCAGGTTGACCAGCGCGCCGTCCTTGTCGGCGTGCAGCAGGGCGTCCCACTCGCGGCCCCACACCACCTTGATGACGTTCCAGCCGGCGCCGCGGAAGAACGACTCCAGCTCCTGGATGATCTTGCCGTTGCCGCGCACCGGCCCGTCCAGCCGCTGCAGGTTGCAGTTGACGACGAAGGTCAGGTTGTCGAGGCCCTCACGGGCGGCGAGGTAAAGGGCGGTCACCGATTCTGGCTCGTCCATCTCGCCTTCGCCGAGGAACGCCCTCGACGTCCCGAGCCAGGAGGTC
>JARLGS010000589.1 GCA_031292695.1 Mycobacterium sp.
GCCTACTTCACCCCGCTGCCGCTCCGCTTGGCAGCCTAACCCCGGCAGGGCTCCACTTATCGACGCGGAGATTCTGTTCAGACAACCGGGACCAGCTCACAATGGCGGCACCGCGACCTGCCCGTCGGGGGCGTCCTACCTGATCCAGGCAACCCCACTGGCCGCCGACGGGGTGACCCAGAACGGCCCGACCGGACTGGTGTATTTCGATATGCTCGATCGCGAGATCGCGCGCGATACCCAGGGCTTCGACGGCAGCACCATCCGCGCGGCGAAGCAGTATGACGCGTTCGGCCGGGTCTCGCAGACCAGCCGGCCGTATTTCCTGGCCAGCGGCACGCCGCAATGGACCACCTACAGCTACGACGGGCTCAGCCGGGTGGTGACCATGACCCTGCCGGATGGCAGCGTCACGCAGACCGCCTATCATGGCTTGTCGATCACCGAGACCAATGCGCTCAGTCAGACCCGCACGGTGACCAAGAACAGCCAGGACCAGGTGGTGGCGGTCACCGATGCGCTCGGCCACACTATGAGCCGCGCCTACGATCCGTTCGGCAACATGACCCAGACCACTGACGCCGTCGGCAACGTGGTGAGCGCGACCTACGACGTCCGTGGCCGCAAGCTCACCAGTACCGACCCCGACATGGGCTATTGGACCTACAGCTACAATACCCTCGGCCAGATGGTCAGCCAGACCGACGCCAAGGGGCAGGTCACCAGCATCACCTACGACAAGCTCGACCGCGTGGTGCAGCGCGTCGAGGCCGACATGACCAGCGTCTGGACCTACGATACCGCCGCCAACGGCATCGGCAAGCTCGCCTCCGCCAGCATCACCGCCGGCCCCGGGGCAGGGTTCCAGCGCAGCGCCAGCTACGACACGCTCGGTCGCTCGGTCCAGGTCGCGACCACCATCGACGGCACGACCTACGCCATGGCGGCGACCTACGACGCCAATAGTCGCCTCAGCACGGTCGCCTATCCCTCGGGCTTCACCGCCAAATACGCCTACAACAACCTCGGCTATGCCA
>JARLGS010000590.1 GCA_031292695.1 Mycobacterium sp.
ACCAGCCGGGGCACGATCTAACCCTAGAAATCGAACATCGTTCCAGGCGCACGGAGTGCTCACCGACCAGCGGCTCGGAAGATCAGCGTCACCCCACCGAATCACTATCCGTTCTAGGCTCGCCGATCACCACCCATTAGGCTCTCGGGCATGCCGATCTCAGCCCCGATTCGCTTCCTCGCCGCTGCTGCGGTCATCGCCCCGATCGCCACTGGTTGCGCCGCCCCGGGTCAGCACGCGACGAGCGAGCCCGGCACCACCCCCGCGATCTGGACCGGTGTCGAGCACGCCCCGCAGGGCGGCGCTCCGGCGGAGGCGCCCAAGTCTGCTGCTCCTGCAGGCGAGAAGCTGGTCGCCGAGCTGAAGACCCCTGAGGGTGCCACGGTCGCGACCGCCGAGTTCCTGTTCAACGGCGGCTTCGCCACGCTGACCGTCAAGACCACCGAGGCGGGCGTGCTGGCCCCCGGATTCCACGGCCTCCACATTCACTCCGTCGGCAAGTGCGAGCCGAACTCTGTGGCGCCCGCCGGTGGTGCACCCGGCGACTTCAACTCCGCCGGTGGGCACTTCCAGGTTCCCGGCCACACCGCTCACCCGGCCAGTGGTGACCTGACCTCGCTGGAGGTGCGCGCTGATGGCACCGCTTCGCTGGTGACCACCACCGACGCCTTCACCGCCGAGCAGTTGCTGGCCGGCAACAAGACCGCGCTGATGATCCACGAGAAGGCCGACAACTTCGGCAACATTCCGGCCGACCGGTACCAGCAGATCCAGGGCGGCGCTCCGGGTGCGGACGAGGCCACCATGAACACCGGTGACGCTGGCAAGCGCGTGGCGTGTGGTGTCATCTCTGCCGGGTAAGGCGGACAGCCACACCCCACCGCGGATCGATTTCGCCGGGTCGCCACGACCGACCATCGGTGTTGAATGGGAATTCGCGCTCGTCGATGCGCGCACTCGCGACCTGAGCAACGAGGCCGCCGCGGTGATCGGCGAGATCGGTGAAACGCCGCACGTCCATAAGGAATTGCTGCGTAACACCGTCGAGGTGGTCACCGGCGTGTGCACTAGCGCGGGCGAGGCCATGGATGATCTGCGGGCCACTCTCGGCCCGGTCCGCCGGATCGTTCGGGACCGCGGCATGGAGTTGTTCTGTGCGGGCACCCACCCCTTCGCAGAATGGTCCATGCAGCAGTTGACCGAAGGGGCCCGCTACGCCGAGCTGATCAAGCGCACCCAGTGGTGGGGCCGGCAGATGCTGATCTGGGGCGTGCACGTCCACGTCGGCATCTCTTCGGCGCACAAGGTGATGCCGATCATCACGTCGCTGCTGAACCATTACCCGCACCTGCTCGCGTTATCGGCGTCCTCGCCCTACTGGGACGGCGAGGACACGGGCTACGCCAGTAACCGGGCGATGATGTTCCAACAGCTGCCGACGGCCGGCCTGCCGTTCCACTTCCAGAAGTGGTCGGACTTCGAGCGCATCGTGTACGACCAGCGCAAGACCGGCATCATCGACCACATGAACGAAATCCGTTGGGACATAAGGCCGTCGCCGCATCTGGGCACGGTGGAGGTGCGGATTTTCGACGGCGTGTCCAACATTGCCGAACTGGGTGCGCTGGTGGCGTTGACCCACTGCCTGATCGTCGACCTGGACCGCAGGCTGGACGCGGGCGAGCACCTGCCGACCATGCCGCCGTGGCACGTGCAGGAGAACAAGTGGCGCGCAGCGCGATACGGGCTGGATGCTGAGATCATCCTGGATGCGGACAGCAACGAGCGGCTGGTCACCGACGACCTCGACGATCTGCTGAATCGGCTGGAACCTGTTGCGGCATCGCTCAATTGCGCCGACGAGCTGGCCCGGGTCGCTGACATCTACACCTACGGTGGGTCATACCAGCGGCAGCGGCGGGTCGCCGAGGAGAGCGACGGCGATCTGCGGGCAGTCGTCGACCTGCTGGTGTCGGAGTTGGAGTTGTAGCCGTGACCGTCACGCCGATGTTCCCGCTGGAGTCCGTGCGACTGCCGGGCGAGGACCTGCCGCTGCGAATCTTCGAGCCGCGGTACGGCGAGCTGGTGCGGGACTGTCTGGCTGCGCCGGAGCCGGTGTTCGGTGTGGTGCTGATCTCCGCCGGTCGCGAGGTCGGTGGCGGCGACGTCCGCTGCGACGTCGGGGCGCTGGCGCACATTGACCAATGCGCCGGGCAGGATGGGCGCTACCGGCTGGCCTGCAGCATGACCGAACGCATCCGAATCATGCAGTGGCACAACGACGATCCGTATCCGTGCGCAGTAGTCGAATTGTGGCCCGACGAGCCCGGCCCGGCTGTGCCGGACGCGGCGATCGTCGGGGTCGAAGACCGGATCATTGCACTGTTCGAGCGGATCGCGTCGAGCCGGGGCGCGCGGTTGCGTGGGCGCGACTCGATACTGGCCGGCACGGTGAACGCCGATGTCGGAAAACGCTTGTACGCCTTGGCCTCGCTACTGCCGATGGGTCAGGCCGACAAGTATTCGGTGCTGGCTGCGCCGAATGCTTCAGCCCGGCTGGACGCGTTGAACGAGGCTGTCGAGAGCATCGCCGCCATGGTGGAGTTCCAGTTGTCAGATGATTAGCGGGGGTCTAGCGGGACCTCTCCCAACACACTTCGCGCCCGGGCCTGTCACCATGAGCTGACATTGTCAACTCTTGGTGACAGCGCTCAATCGGAGGTGCCGTCGGGGACCGGACGGACCAGGTGGGTGATTAGCACGCAGCCAATCAACAGGTACCGCCTATTCTGAACGGCAGTGCACGCGTCTCAGCCAGGTAGCTTCGCGTCGACGAACTCGCTGCCCACGTCTGGCGGGATTTCGGTGACCTCGGGCTTGTAGCGTGCGGTGACCTCGGCGGACGTCTCGAGCCCGGCCTGCCAGCCGTGCCGGGTCAGCCACTCGGCGACGTCCTCGCGCGGTTCGATGTAGAACAGTTCGGAGATGTCGGCGACCTGCTGCCCGGCCTTGGCGGCCTCGTCGCGGATGGCATCCATCCGCTCCTTGCGGATGCGCTGGTTCTCCTCGCTGAAGTACTTGACGCCGAAACCCTCCACTGCGATCCGGCTGCCCGGCACGCTGAGCTCGTGCACCCGGTCGAACAGTAGGTCCTGGGCCGCCGCAGGTAGATAGGGCAGCAGACCTTCGGCCAGCCAGGCCGTCGGCTGTGCGGAGTCAAAACCCGCGTGCCGCAGGGCTTGCGGCCAGTCCTGACGCAGGTCGATCGGCACCGCGATGTGCCGGGCCGCCGGCTGCACGCCGTGGGCGGCCACGGTTTCCTCCTTGAACGCCAACACCTTCGGCTGGTCGATCTCGAAAACCACGGTGCCGTCCGGCCAGGGCAGCCGCCAGGCCCGTGCGTCCAGTCCGGCCGCCAGGATCACCACCTGGCGGATGCCGTCAGCGCTGGCGGAAGCGAAAAACTCGTCGAACCACTTGGTGCGGGCCGCCGCGTACGCCCGCACTATGCGGATCCGGTAGGCTTGCGCCGGACCGGGATCGGTGGCGGTAAACGGTGACGACCAGCCGGCCGCGGTGGCCGCGTCGATGAACATCTGGGCATACGGATCGTCGAATAATGGTTTATCCGAAGCAGATTCGGCGGCCCGCGCAGCTGCCACGCCGAGGGCTGTGGCACCCACGCTCTCGGTGATGTCCCAGGAATCGTCGTCAGTTCGCGCCATCATCATCCATTTCGTCGCGGATCAGCAGGTCGTCGCGGAAACTCTGTTCACGGTAGGCCAACTGGCCGACGCGGTTGGCCACCACCGGAGCGGTGATCAAAGTGAATGTCCCGGCCAGGATCAGCATGCCGACGTCGGCCTGGCCGCGCAGGCGCAGCCCGGCGCCGGTCAGCACCAACAGCAGTCCCAGCACCTGCGGTTTGGTGGCAGCGTGCATCCGAGACAAGGTGTCCGGGAACCGGACCACGCCGATCGCCGCGGTCAGCGCCAGCGCTGAACCGCCGAGCACCAAAGCCCCGGCGACCACGTCGAATACGTTCATTGCGGCGGTTCCTGCTCGGTGTCGCGGACCCGGAACCGCGCGACGCTGACGGATCCGACAAAGGTGATCAGGGCCAGCGCGGTCAAGCTGTAGGTCGCGGTGGTGTCGAGACTGTATGCGGCCCAGGTGCCGATGCCGCACATGGTGACGGCGACGAAGGTGTCCAGCGCGACGAGGCGGTCCAGCGTGCCTGGGCCGGCCAGCAGCCGGAACATCGTGATGGCCGCGGCCGTGGTCAGCATGACGGCGGCGACGACCCAGACGGTACTCATGCGCGATCCGCTTCCTGCCATGGCTGCCAATGGGATTCGCGTTCGAACGCGGCGATCATCAACCGTTCCACCTCGGCGATCTGGCGGTAGCACTGTTGTACCGCGCGGTCCGACCCGACGTCGAGCACGTGCACGTAGATCAATCGGCGGACCTGATCGATTTCCAGCACGATCGAACCGGGGATCAGGTTGATGACGTTGACCGCCAGCGCCAGCACCAGATCCGACTTGAGCGCGAGGCGGGCGCGCACTACTGCGGTGAGCGGTGGGGGACCGGGTTTGATCGCCAGCCAGGCGACCTGGACCGAGGACAGCACCAGGTAGTAGGCCACCTGGACAACCAGGCGGACCAGCGACAGCGGATGCAGCCGGCCCTCGACCGGAACGGGCGGTAGCGGCAACAGCACAGTGATGAGCAGGGCGACTGCGAGTCCGCCGACCACGTTCGCCGCAGAGACGTCGCCCCACAACAGGATCCACACCACCATCAGCCAGCAGAGCACCCCGGCACGGAGCAGCCAATGTCTCATGGGGCCAGCACCATCGAGATGTAGTGGCCGCGGTCCAGAACCTCGTCGGCGGCCCGCTCGGCGTACCCGAAGATGGGCCCGGCGAACACCGACAGGGCCAGCCCCACCCCGATGAGCAGGGAGGTGGGGGCGAGCATGCTGGCCGGCATCCGGCCGACGTCCGGCCGGTCGTCGACGGCTACGTCCGCCATCGGTTCCAGCAGGCCCGCCGGGGCGGCCGCCACCATGCCCTCCGGTGCATCGGCGCGGGCGCGCCAGAACGCCAGTGTCCACACCCGGGCCATCACGTACAGCGTCAGCAGGCTCGTGATGACGGAGCCTGCCACGAGTACCCAGGCCAGTACGGAGGCGTTGGTGGTGCCGGCCTGCAACAGCGCAACCTTGCCGATGAATCCCGAAAATGGTGGAATACCACCGAGATTGAGTGCCGGGATGATGAATACGAAGGCCAGTACCGGGCTGGCGGCGGCCAGCCCGCCGAGGCGTGGCAGCCTCGACGCACCGGCTTGCCGCTCGATCAACCCGACCACCAGGAACAGGGTCGTCTGCACCACGATGTGGTGCGCGACGTAGTAGATGGCGCCCGCCATGCCGACTCGGTTGGACAGTGCGATGCCGAACACCAGATAGCCGATGTGGCTGACCAGCGTGAAGGACAACAGTCGCTTGATGTCGCTCTGGGCCATCGCGCCGAAGATGCCGACCAGCATGGTCAATAACGCTGCCACCAGCAGCACGCCGTCCAGGGCCCCGCCCGGGAACAGCAGGGAGTGGGCCCGGATGATCGCGTAGACACCGACTTTGGTGAGCAGGCCGGCGAACACCGCGGTCACCGGCGCCGGTGCGGTGGGGTAGGAGTCGGGCAGCCACGCCGACAGCGGGAACACTGCCGCCTTGATTCCGAAGGCCACCAGCAGCACTGCGAACAGGGCGGTGCGCGTGCCCGTGGTGATGCCGTCCAGCCGGTTCGCCAACTCGGCCAGGTTCAGGGTGCCGGTGGCTGCGTAGACGAGCGCGATGCCGATCAGGAAGATCACCGACGACACCATGGACACCATGACGTAGCCGATGCCGGCGCGGACCCGCTCCTCGCTGGCGCCGATGGTCAGCAGTACGAAACTGGCCGCCAACAGCACCTCGAACCCGACGAACAGGTTGAACAGATCGCCGGCCAGGAACGCGATGCACACGCCCGCCGACAGCACCAGATAGGTCGGCAGGAAGATCGAGACCGGCTGTTCGTCGCCGCCGTCGCGGATACCCTGCCCGATGGCGTACCACGCCACGGCCAGCAGCACGATCGTCGAGACCACCAGCATCAGTGCGGAAAGCCGGTCCACCACAAGGACAATGCCGAGTGGTCCCATACCGGGTACGGTCTGCCCCCAGCCGCCGACGTGTACTGCGACGGTGCCGGTGTGGTCGACGATGTACACCAGCACGGCGCAGACCGCCGTCATCGCCGTGAGCGCGGCCAGCGCCACCAGCTGTTGCAGCCGGGGCCGTCGTCCGGCGAACAGCGTTCCGGCAGCACCGAGTAGCGGGACGACAACGGGAAGCGGCGCCAGCACCGCCCCGGCGCTCACGCCAGCACCGCCCCGGCGCTCACGCCCGCTCCGGTTCTTCGGGGCGAGCGAAGCGACGGGAAGGGGCGTCGGCGGGCAGAGCGTCGAGTTCAGCCGCTGCATCGGGGTCGGTGCCGGGGACGGACGGACCCGGCCGGTCCTCGTCGACTGATGGGGTGTCGGTGGACGACAACTGCAGCAGTCGGGTGTCGGCGGCGTCGTCGGCGAGGTGTTCGGTGGTGGTCAGGCGGTACGCGCGGTAGTTCAGGGCCAGCACGAACGCGGCCACGCCCATGGTGATGACGATCGAGGTGAGCACCATGCCCTGCGCCAGCGGATCAGCGATGCCGGTCTGCCCGTGGGTGGTGCGGTCGCGCACCGGCGGATTGCCGGCGCCACCGCCGGTCACCAGGATCAGCAGGTTCACCGCATTGCCGATCGGCAACAGGCCCAACAGCATTCGGGTCAGGTTGCGTTCCAGCAGCAGGTACACGCCGGTGCCGCTGAGCGCGCCGATGAGGATCAGGGGCACGAGGTAGGTGGTCATCGGGTCGCGTCCTCACGTGCGGCGTAGAGCTCCTGGTCGACGCGGGCGCCGAGGCTGCGCAGGATGTCCAGCACCAGGCCGACCACGATGAGGTACACGCCGAGGTCGAAGAACAGTGCCGTCACCACCTTCACCGAACCCAGTACGGGCAGCGTGAATTTCACCACCGCGCTGGACAGTACCGGTGCGCCCAGCAAGAGCGAGGCGGTTGCGGTACCGGCGGACAGGGCCAGCCCGGCGCCCAGGATTTTTCCGGCGTCCAACGGCAACGTCTCGCCCAACTCGTACCGGCCGCCGGCCAGGTAGCGCAGGACGAGCGCCAGTCCGGCCGTCAGTCCGCCGGCGAAACCGCCGCCTGGGGTGTTGTGCCCGGCGAAGAAGAAGTACACCGACAGCACCATGATCAGCGGGAAGATCATGCGGGTCGCCACTTCCAGCACCAGGGACCGGTGGCGGGGGTCGCGCAGCTCGCTGCCGCGCAGCCAGGTGATGTCTGGAGTCGGCGGGAGATTCTTGGGGATCCGAGGTGCGGCACCGAAACGTCTGTGCCGGAACACCATTGAGGCCACTCCGGTGGCGGCGACCAGCAGCACCGAGATTTCACCCAGGGTGTCCCAGGCCCGGATGTCCACCAACAGCACGTTGACGGTGTTGGCGCCGTGCCCGCGGTAGTAGGCCGCGTCGGGCAGCAGGTCGGCCACCGGCCGGGTGTCGCGCGCGGCCATCGCATAGACCGCGAGCGCGGTGACCGAAGTGCCCACTGCCATGGCGAGCATGGCGCGGGGCAGCCGGTACCGCTTCATGTTTGCCGGGTCGGACTCGGCCGGCAGGGTCCGCAACACCAGCAGGAAGACCACCAAAGTCAGTGTCTCGACCAGGAATTGGGTGAGTGCCAGGTCCGGGGCCCCGTAGAAGATGTACAGCGCACCGCAGCCGTAGCCGGTGACACCGACCACCAGAACTGCGGCCAACCGGTTGCGCAGCACCGTCGCACTGATCGCGGCGGCCAGCACGATGAGGCCGACGACCACTTGGATGGGGTGGTGCCACCACTGCAGATTCGGGTGGTCGCGGGTACCCAGGAGCAGCATCGCGGTGGGCAGCACGACCAGGGTCGACAAGATCATCGACTGGGTCGCCGGAATCGATCCGCGCTGGGTCAGCGCCGTCAACCGGATGGCGAAGCGGTCCGCGCCGCGGATGGCAGCATCGTAGATTCGGTCTGCGTTGCCGAGCGGCAGGTACGGCAGCGGGAACCGCCGCAGACGGTGGCGCAGGCCGAACGCCGTTGCGCCGGTGGTGATTATCACCGCTGACAGCGCCAACGGCAGGTTGGCCCCGTGCCAGAGCGCCAGGTGGTATCCGGTGCTGCCCGGCATGGTGGAGGTGTAGTCGGCGATGGCGTGGTCGAGGGCGTTCGGCAGCAGACCGAAGGCCAGGCCGGCGCCGGCCAGCAGGCCTGGCGACAGCAGGAAACCGAAGGTGGGGCGGTGCATCTCGGCGACCCGCGTGGTCGGGCCGCGCCGCCCCTTGCGGGCAAAAGCGCCGTACAGGAAGCGCAGGCTGTAGATGATGGTGAACACCGAACCGAACGCCACCGTGCCTAGCACGAGTGGCGCCCATGCGCCCAATGTCGGACTGTGCCAAAGGGTTTCGAAATCGGCTTCCTTGGCGACGAAGCCCAGGAACGGCGGCAACCCCGCCATGCTCGCCGCGGCGGCCACGGCGATGCCCAGCAGCGCCGGGCTCCGGTGGCCCAGCCAGGCCAGTTTCCGGATGTCGCGGGTCCCGGTGGTGTGGTCGATGATGCCGACGACCATGAACAGTGCGGCCTTGAACATGGCGTGTGCGCACAGCATGGCCAGACCGCCCAGCATCAGATCGCCACCCCCGGCGCCGACCAGCACGGTGATCAGACCGAGTTGGCTGACCGTGCCGAACGCCAGGATCAGCTTGAGGTCGTACTCGCGCACCGCGCGCCAGCCGGCCAGCAGCAACGTGGCCAGGCCCAGCACCACGACCGTCGGCCGCCACGGCGCGTGATCGGCGAAGCCCGGCGTCATCCGGGCGATCAGGTACACGCCCGCCTTCACCATCGCCGCGGCATGCAGATAGGCGCTCACCGGTGTGGGTGCGGCCATGGCCCCGGGCAGCCAGAAGTGCAGCGGCACGATGGCCGATTTGGACAGTGCGCCAACCAGAACCAGCAGCACGGCGACGGATGCGGTGGTGCCCGAGGGAGCGATGGCGACGAGCTCAGACAGCCGGTACGTGCCGGCGAGTGTGCCCAGCATGACGATGCCGACCAACATGGCCAGCCCGCCGGCGGTGGTGACCAGCAGCGCCTGGGTGGCGGCGCGTCGGCTGGTGGCGCGCTCGGCGTAGTGGCCGACCAACAGGAACGACAGGATGGTCGTCAGCTCCCAGAACAGATACAGCAGCAGGGTGTTGTCGCTGCAGACCAGCCCGAACATGGCGCCGGAGAAGGCGACGAGTTCAGCGGCGAAACTGGGCAACCGCCGCTCGGTGTGACCGTCGTGGTGATGGAAGTACTCGGCGCAGTACAGCAGCACCAGGGTGCCGACACCCAGCACCAGCACGCACATGATCGCCGCCAGCGCATCCAGTCGCAGCGTGATGTCCATGGACAACTGGGGCACCCAGTCGACGTGGACCGTCTGCTCTCCGGTCCCGGGCCAGTTCAGGGCCAGCCAGATCAGCGAGCCGGCCGGAGCCAGCGCCAGCGGGTAAAACGCCTGTCGTCCCCAACGCCGTACCAGTGGCGGTGCAAGCACGGTGGCTACCGCGTGCACGTACAGAACGGTGAGCATGGGCCTCCGGCAGGTGTCGGGGACGGTCCGCGGCCAGCTTACGGGTCGGCTGTACCTACTGGTCCGCTGCGGCTGCCGGTGCGCGACGGTTCTCCCAGGCCACAGGGTCGCTGCCCGGGCTGCCAGGCCAGAACTTCTACACTTTCCACTTATGGTGACGAACGCGACGTGGCGCCGATGAACCTGCCGGGAATCGGATCGGTGTCATTGTCGGGCTTCGCCCACCCCTGGCTACTGCTGACCGCGTTGGTGCCGATCGCGTTGGTGGCCGTGTATCTCGGGGCTCAGCGTCGCCGCCGGGACCGGCTGCGGAGCTATGCGGGCGAGCAGCAGCGCAGCGATGTGGTGCCGCTGCAG
>JARLGS010000591.1 GCA_031292695.1 Mycobacterium sp.
CCCGGCACGTCGGATCGCAGCTACCAGGACATCCAGTTCCGGCGTTACGACTACCACCGGGTCCGCACCGGCTTCGGCGGCGAGTTCGACTTCAAGCCGAACGAGGACCACCGCTACTATCTGCGCGCCAACGTGGCCGGCTACACCGAGTCGGTGAAGAAGAACCGGCTGGAGTACGACTTCGGTGACTCGACCCCGGCCGGGCGCGGCTATACGGCGCTGGCCGACACCCTGGTCGCCAGCACCGACGAGAAGGAAGTCCACCGCAACGAGATCTATGTCGCCGGCGGGCAGGACCGGTTCGGCGACGTAATCCTGGACTATCGCGGCTCCTACAGCACCGCCTCCTACGACCAACTGCGCAACTACGGCGCCACGTTCAAAGGTCCGGGCGGGGTCTTGGTCGGCTACGACAACAGCGCGAACAACGGCGATTTCCCGAAGCTCAACATCCTCGACGGGACCAATATCAACGACGCCTCGCTCTACAGCCTGAGCAAGAAGAAGGTCAAAAACACCCAGGAGCACGACCTCGACCAGGAATACGCCTTCGCCAGCAACCTGCTGTTCCCGGTGCATCTGATCAATGACGACGACCGGATCAAGCTGGGCTTCGAGGTGCGCCTGCGGACCAAGAGCCAGGACGTCTACAACCAGTCGAACGTGGTCGGCGCGCTGAACCTGGCCGGCATCTCTAGCCCGGCGATCACCAATTTCTACGACAACGGCTATTCGAACGGGCCCAACGTCGACACCCTGCAGCTGAGCGCCCTGGCGGCGGCCACGCACAGCCCCTTCGCCTTCGACCCGTCGAGCTATTTCCACGCCCGCGAGGACATCTACGCCGGTTACGGCCAGTACACCGCCACCTGGGGCAAGCTCGGCATCCTGGCGGGTGTGCGCGTCGAGGCGACGGACGCGGTCTACAGCAACTACGTTCAGGGCGGCGTCGGCCCGGGGTTCGTCCACAATCCCCAGAGCTACACCAACGTCTTCCCGACGGTGCAGCTGCGCTGGGACTTCACCCCGAGCCTGGTGTTGCGCGGCACCTATTCCACCGGCATCGGCCGGCCCGGGTTCAATCAGATCGCCGGCGCGGTCACGGTCGACACCAGCAATGACACCATCACCACCGGCAATCCCAAGCTGAAGCCGACCACCGGCAACAGCTTCGACCTCAGCCTGGAATACTACCTCCCCAAGGGGGGCATCGCCCAGGTCGGCGCCTTCGACAAGGAGTTCGACAACTACATCGTCACCCGGGTTCATCACGGAACCGACCCGCGGATCCCCGACGTGGTCGACGTGACCTTCCAGACCTTCGGCAATATCAGTTCGGCCTATGCGCGCGGGATCGAGGCCTCCTATCACCAGCAGTTCAAGTGGCTGCCCCAGCCGCTGGACGGCCTGGGCGTCGAAGGCAATGTCACCCTGGTCGATTCCCGGCTGCAGGAGTACGACGCCCTGACCTCGTCCACCGGCCACGCCGAGTACGGCCCCCTGCCCGGCACCGCCAAGGTCACCGCCAACCTGGCGGCCTTCTACGAGGCGCACGGGATAGATGCGCGGCTGTCCGCCCAGTACGTCGGCGCCCAGCTGTTCGGTCTCGGCGGATCCAAGAACTCCGACACGATCGAGGACAAGCGGGTGACCCTCGACTTCGCCTCCAGCTACGCCATCACGAAGAATTTCAAGATCTATTTCAACGCCAAGAACCTGACCAACGCTCCGCTTCGGTTCTATGTCGGCAATCCGAGCTTCCCGATCCAGCGGGAGTACTAGGATGTGACCTACGAAGCCGGGCTGAAGGTGCGTTTCTGATGACGGTGGGAGGGGAGCGCGTCAGGCCGATCGAGGACCGCCCCCGCCCCGCCCC
>JARLGS010000592.1 GCA_031292695.1 Mycobacterium sp.
ACGTCTCGACGAAGCCGAAATCGGCGACGTCGGCGCCCAGCCGCTGCAGGAGCCGGTAACCCAGTTCGGGCCGCGACTGCTCGCGTCCGCGGAACATGATGGTCACCTTGACCTTCGACCCGGCCTCCAGGAAGCGGATGACGTGGCCCTTCTTGGTCTCGTAATCATGCGGGTCGATCTTCGGTCGCAGCTTCTGTTCCTTGACGACGGTCTGCTGCTGGTTCTTGCGAGACTCGCGCGCCTTCTGGGCCGTCTCATACTTGAACTTGCCGTAGTCCATGATCTTGCAAACCGGCGGCTTGGCGTCCGGCGCAACTTCGACGAGATCGAGATCGGCGTCCGCGGCGACGCGGAGGGCATCTTCGATGCGCACGATGCCTACCTGTTCGCCGTTCGGTCCGATCAACCGGACTTCAGGTACGCGGATGCGCTCGTTGACGCGTGTCTCAGTGCTGATGGGGCCTCCCGGGTTGTTCCAGTACTTGTTCAGTAGAGGTCACACCCGGCTCAGCCATCTGTTCGCAAGAACAGAAAAAGCCCCGCATATAGCAGGGCCCAATGCCGACCGATCACGGCTCTAGCCGCCTGCGCACAACGCAGAACAGGCACAATGTGCCTATGACCGGACCGCCAAGCCGTGAGGCCGACGGTGGGAGTGGGACTCCACTTGCTGTCCTGACGTCAGCCAGGACGGTCGCGCATGACACTCTAGCAGGCATGACCGATCCGAACATAATGCGCGACGCCGAGGTAACAGCAGCGGAAGCCCAGGACTCCCCGGTACGTGAGCTGGCCGAGATCCCCGCCGTCGAGGTGATCACCCGCTGCGCCGTGATGCTGATGAGCGCCGCTGCCGAGAAACTCGGTCTGGCCGACGCGGACCCGGACGAGAGCCCGCACCGCGATCTCGACGAAGCTCGTCGGCTGATCACCTCGCTGGCCGGTCTGGTGCAAGCGTCCGCCGAGTATCTGGGACTGCACGCGGGCCCGGTCCGCGACGGCCTGAAGAGCCTGCAACTGGCGTTCCGCGAAGCCAGCGTCGCACCAGACGAACCCGGCCAAGGCCCGGGTGAGAAGTACACCGGGCCGGTCTGG
>JARLGS010000593.1 GCA_031292695.1 Mycobacterium sp.
GGGCGCGGCGCAGCACTTCCCGGGCCTGATGCGAATGCAGCGCATCCACCGGGCGGGCATTGGCCTGCCGCTCGGTGGTGCCGTCCCGGGTGAGGGTGAGCGACTCGTCTGCGGTGAACAACCAACGCACGATGTCGGTTTCGTCGTAGCCACCGTCACGCAGCACCACCAGCAGGCCCTGCAGCTGCTTGATCACGTGCCCCTTGGCGTCGAAGAAGATCTTGGGCACGACGACGGTGCCGCTGCGGCGCACTGCGAGCAGATGCCCGTCACGCAGCTGTTGATGCACCTTGGTCACGGGAATACCCAGCATGGATGCCACTGCGGGAAGATCGTAGACCGCTTCATCGGGATCGATAACGTCCTCGGCGGCCGGAATGGTGCTCACGCAGGAGATTCTAGAGCCGTACGATTGCCGGGTGCAGCCATCCCAGCAACCTGACCCGCTGATCGGTGCGGTGCTGGACGGGCGGTACCGGGTTGACGCCCCGATCGCGAGCGGCGGGATGTCCACGGTGTACCGGGGGCTCGACCTTCGACTGGACCGTCAGGTGGCGCTCAAGGTCATGGATTCCCGGTATTCCGGCGACCAGCAATTCCTGACCCGGTTCCAGCGGGAAGCGCGGGCCGCCGCCGGCCTGAAGAGCCCTGGCCTGGTTGCGGTTTACGACCAGGGCGGCGGCGGGCTGAGCGGGGAGGCTCCTTTTCTCGTCATGGAGCTGGTCGACGGCGGCACGCTGCGCGAACTGCTGCGCGAGCGCGGGCCGATGCCGCCACACGCCGTGGCGGCCGTGCTGGCTCCCATGCTCGACGGTTTGGCAGTGGCCCACCAGGCCGGCCTGGTACACCGGGACATCAAGCCGGAGAACGTCCTGATCTCGGACACCGGTGAGGTCAAGATCGCCGACTTCGGTCTGGTACGGGCCGTCGCTGAGGCGAAGATCACCTCGACCAGCGTGATCCTCGGCACCGCCGCGTACCTCTCCCCCGAACAGGTCAGCACCGGCGACGCCGACCCGCGCAGCGACGTCTACTCCGTCGGCCTCCTGGCGTACGAGTTGCTGACCGGGGCCACCCCGTTCACCGGCGACAATGCTCTGTCGGTCGCCTATCAGCGACTTGACCACGACGTGCCGCCGCCGAGCGCGGCAATCGCCGGTATCCCAAAGCAATTCGATGACTTCGTGGGCTGCGCCACAGCCCGCGACCCGGACGACCGCTACCTCGACGCCGGCGACATGGCCGCCGAACTGGCCGCCATCGTGGCCGACCTGGGCCTGCCCGAGTTCCGGGTCCCGGCGCCCCAGAACTCGGCACAACACACGGCAGCGGCGGCACAACGCGGCCGGGCGGAGCGCACCACCGTGGCCACCGGCCGGGCCCCAGGCGGTGGCCAGCCCAAACCACCACCGCAACACACGCTGCAATTCACCATGGACCCCGCGATGGACCACGGGCCTGCCGAATCACCCGTCGCGGCAAAGCAATTCGCGGGCATCGACCTCGAGGATTTCGCCTGGGCCCGGCATCGGTCGCGGCGCGCCGTGCTGATCTGGGTGATCGCGATTCTGACCCTGACCGGGTTGGTCGCCACCGGCGCCTGGACGCTGGGCAGCAACATCAACGGACTGTTCTGAAACGCCGAATGGCCACTTACTGCACGGATTGCTCAAGAAATCGTGTAGTAGGTGGCCACTCGGCGGGCCTTTTAACTACTCGCGGAGCATCTCGGCGACGAGGAACGCCAGCTCCAGGCTCTGCTGGGTGTTCAGGCGCGGGTCGCAGGCCGTCTCGTAGCGGCCGGCCAGGTCGTCGTCGGAGATATCCTGCGCGCCGCCAAGGCATTCGGTGACGTTCTCGCCGGTGATCTCGACGTGAATGCCGCCCGGGTGGGTGCCCAGCGCGCGGTGCACCTCGAAGAAGCCCTGCACCTCGTCGACGATCCGGTCGAAGTGCCGGGTCTTGTAGCCCGTCGAGCTCTCGTGGGTGTTGCCGTGCATCGGGTCGCACTGCCAGATCACCTGGTGCCCGGAGGCTTCGACCTTCTGGATGATGCCGGGCAGCACGTCGCGTACCTTGCCGTTGCCCATCCGGCTGACCAGCGTGAGCCGGCCCGGAATGTTGTGCGGGTCAAGGCGTTCCACGTACTCGACGGCCATCTCGGGTGTCGTCGTCGGGCCGATCTTGATGCCGATCGGGTTGGCGATGGTCTCGACAAACGCGATGTGCGCGTGGTCGAGCTGCCGGGTGCGCTCGCCGATCCAGACGTAGTGCGCGGACAGGTCGTACAGTCGCGCTTCCGGTCGTTCGAGCGGGAATTCGGTGGACAGCCGCAGCATGGCCCGCTCGTAGTCGAGCACCAGGGCCTCGTGGCTGGCGTAGATCTCGGCGGTCTGCAGGTTGCGGTCGTTGACGCCGCAGGCCGTCATGAAGTTCAGGCCGCGGTCGATCTCGCCGGCCAGGGCCTCGTACCGGGCACCCGCCGGCGACGTGCGGACGAACTCCCGGTTCCACTCGTGCACCTGGTGCAGCGACGCCAGACCCGACGAGGTCAGCGCCCGCACCAGGTTCATCGCGGCGCTGGCGTTGGCGTACGCGCGGACCAGGCGCGATGCGTCATGCACGCGCACCGCGGGGTCCGGGTCGAAACCGTTGACCATGTCGCCGCGGTAGGACGTCAGCCCCAGCGAGTCGGTGTCCGACGAACGCGGCTTGGCGTACTGGCCCGCTATGCGGGCCACCTTGACCACCGGCATGCTGGCGCCGTACGTCAACACGACGGCCATCTGCAGCAGGGTCCGGATGTTGGCCCGGATGTGCGGCTCGGTGTTGTCGACGAAGGTCTCGGCGCAGTCGCCGCCCTGCAGCAGGAACGCACGACCCTGGGCCACCTCGGCCAGCTGGGCCTTGAGCCGCTCGATCTCCGACGGCACGGTGATGGGCGGCACGCTCTCGAGCACCGTCCGCATGGCCTTGGCCTGATCCGCCGGCCAGCTGGGCTGCTGCGCCGCCGGGCGGGACAGGGCGTCAGCAAGGCGCGCGCGCAGTTCCTCGGGCAGCGGGGGCAGCTCGGGCAGCTGGTCGATGGGTACGTCGACGGTCCAGTTCACGTGTCTATGGTAGCGGCGCCGACCAGCAGGTTTTTTGCCCCGTCGGGCCGCATCGATGCACCAACCGGCACCGCCCGGGAGAAATCCGGCCCGGTGCGCGACTATTGATGATGTGGAGTGCGAGATTGCTCGGGAGGCGCTGTCCGCGCGGATGGACGGCGAGCGCGAACCCGTGCCCGCGCGCCGGGTCGACGAACACCTGGCGTCCTGCCCACAGTGCCGGCAATGGCACGCCGAGATGAACAGCCAGATGCAGCTGCTGCGCGGGCTGATCGCCTCCGATCGCACTCGGATCACCCCGGTGGCCGATACGGTGTCCCAACCGGCCGCACCGGTCCTGCCGGACCGCCGCATCAGCATTGGCTGGGCGCGAATCGGCCTCGCGGCAGTGGGCGCCGTCCAACTGGGCCTGGCCGTGCTCCAGGCCGCGGGCGTCAGCGTCGGGGTACACGTGGGGCACTCGATGGGCGGGCACCTGGTCAACGAGTCGACGGCCTGGTCCATAGCGCTCGGCATCGCCATGCTGGTCGCTGCGGCCCGGCCGGCCGCAGCGCTGGGTCTGGCCGTGGTTGGAGTGGTGTTCACGGTCGTGCTCACCGGCTATGTGATCGTCGACGGACTGACCGGCGCGGTGGGTGCGGTACGCATGCTGAGCCACCTGCCGGCGCTGGCCGGCGTGGTGTTGACCGTGCTGGTGTGGCGCCGCCACAGCGTCGAGCCGCCCCGACCGGACCGGGACGCGTCCCCCACGCTGGACGACATCACGTTGCCGGACAACGCATCCCGCGGCCGCCGCCGGGGGCACCTGTGGCCCACCGACGGCACCGCCGCCTAGGCCATGACCCCGAACATGATCGACATCCCCGCCGCCGCCATGGACTGGCACACCACGGCGAACCACACCCGGGCCGGCGCGTCCGGACGCTGCTGCCGCACCGTGAAATAGCGGTTGGCCCACCACACCGCCGCGACGCCGAACCCCACTGTCACCGACCAGTTGATTGCGCTGACCCACGCCGATGGCTGCCCGCTGCCACCCATCGCACCGGAATGCGTCGTCATGCCGGACATATCCATGCCCGGCATGGACGGCATGGCGGACGCTGAGTGCGCGTCGGCGGCTGCCCGAGAGCTTTGACCAGGCAACAACCGGCCGTCCATCACCGCATACATCCACGCCATCGCCAGCATCATCACCGCGTGATAGCCGTCGGCGGCCCGGTGCCGCGCACGTATCAGGAGGACAATCACGAACCAGCCGGCCGCCACCAGGAAGAACACCATCGGCGGCCGGTTCGGCAGGCTGGTACCCGCCGGCCACACCATGACCAGCATCGCCACGGCCATCAGCAGATGCAGCGCGCGACCGATCTGGTCGGCCCAAGTTCGCCCATCGCGGGCCACGGCCATGGCGTATGCACATTGCGCCGCGCTCAACAGGAACAGACCGGTCAGGAGCAACCGGAGCCAGATGTCGCCGATCACCGCATCACCGCCCGCCGATGACGCCAGCCCATCGCCACGTCAACCGCGACGAAGAGGACCAGCGAGAGGCCGAAGAGCGGTGCGAAATAACCGAATCCGGCGAGGGCCACCACCAGCAGCGCAGCCTCGTACGGACGCAGCGCCGCCAACGCGCCGCGGCGTTGACCGGTGGGCAGGGCGAATCCGGCACCGCGGATGGGCCGGCGCCGCCACCACATCCGGTAGCCCAGCAGGATCGCGGCGATCATCGCGATCGCGACCGCGATGAGGGCCACCTGGTTGACGACGCCGAA
>JARLGS010000594.1 GCA_031292695.1 Mycobacterium sp.
CCAGACCGGAGTCGTCGGCCACCTGGTGCGCCGAGGCCAGCACGTCCTGGCGGGTGACGATGCCGTCGGGGCCGGACGGCGCCACCGCGTTCAGGTCCACCTGAAGCTCGGCAGCGAGCCTGCGCACCCGCGGCTTGGCCCGGGGCCGCCGGCGGGTGGCATCCAACTCGGCGTCCGCCCCATAGCCGACCAGCACCGGTTTGCGCACTGGCGCCGCCGCCGGAGCTGGCTGGTTGCCCGCCGGCGCCGGCTCAGCTGCCGCGTCGCTGGCGACTCGGACCAGCAGCGCACCCACCGCAAGGGTTTCTCCTTCTGCCCCACCGAGTTCGGTCACAACGCCGGCGTAGGGGCTGGGGATTTCCACGGCGGCTTTGTTGGTCTCCACCGTGCACAGCACCGCGTTGAGTTCGACGGTGTCCCCGACCGCCACCGCCCACGCGGTGATGGTGGCGTCCTCCAAGCCTTCACCGAGATCGGGCACCAGGAAATCCCGCGCCGCGCTCATGGCTGGCTCATCGCCTTGTGCACGCAGTCCAGCAGCCGGTCTACTCCGGGCAGCCACAGTTTCTCGAGCCGGGCCGGCGGATATGGCGTGTCAAAGCCGGTGGCGCGCAACACGGGTGCCTCCAGGTCGTAAAAGAGTTCCTCGGAAATCCGGGCCGCCAACTCGGCGCCGAAGCCCAGGGTGCGCGGCCCCTCGTGCATGACCACGACGCGGCCGGTCTTCCGCACCGAGGCCGCGACGGTGTCGAAGTCCAGCGGGTTCAGCGACCTCAGGTCGATGACCTCCAATTGGTGACCATCTGCGAGATCAGCTGCGGCCAAGGCGGTATCGACCAGTGGGCCGTAGGTGATGACCGTGACGTCCCGCCCGGTACGCCGGATCGCGGCCCGCCCGATCGGCGGCCCGGCAACCGTGGTATCGAGCTCGCCCTTGGTCCAGTACCGACGTTTGGGTTCGAGGTAGATCACTGGATCGCGGGATGAAATAGCTTCGCGTAACAGCCAATACGCATCCGACGGGGTGGACGGAACCACCACCTTCAAGCCGGCCGTGTGCAGCCAGTACGACTCGGTGGATTCCGAATGGTGTTCCACCGCACCGATTCCGCCGAACGACGGGATGCGGATGGTGACCGGCATGTCGATATCGCCGCGCGTGCGCATCCGGTATTTCGCGAGATGACTGACGATCTGGTCGAAGGCCGGTGCGGCGAAACCGTCGAACTGGATTTCCGGCACTGGAACCAAGCCGCGGATCGCCATGCCGATGGCGATCCCGACGATCGCTGATTCGGCCAGCGGCGTGTCGAAACACCTGGATGCACCGAAAGTTTCGTGCAGTCCTTCGGTCACGCGGAACACGCCGCCGAGTCGGGCGACGTCCTCACCGAACACCAGCACCCGGTCATCGGCGGCCATCGCGTCGCGCAGGGCCCGATTGATGGCCTGCGCCATGGTGACCGTCGCCCCCGCGGCCGTGACAGGCGCCGGCGCCAGCGGCGGGCGGTCAGGACGGGAGTGCTCGTCGCCGGAGTCACCGGACAGCGGTGGCCGCTCGATGATCTGCGTCATCTCAACCCTCCCAATCCAATTCGGCAAGCAGCAGGTCGCGCTGCCGGGCCAGTTCAGGTGTGATGTCGGCATAGACGGTGTCGAAAACGTCCGCGACGTCGAAGTCCGGTGCGGTCAGCACGGCCTGGCGCAGCTCGTTGCGCAGCCGCCGCGAGCGGTTCTCGACGTGCTCCTGCAGCCGCGGCGTCCACACGCCGACGTGTTCCAGGTAGACGCGGTAGCGGCTGATGGGATCGCGCGCCTCCCACTGCCTGAGCTCATCGGCGGTGCGGTATCGCGTCGGGTCGTCCGAGGTGGTGTGCGGTCCCATCCGGTAGGTGACGGCCTCGATCAACGTCGGGCCGCCGCCGTCGCGGGCCCGCTGCGCGGCCTCTTCCATCACCGTGTAACAGGCCAGCACATCGTTACCGTCGACCCGGATGCCGGGCATGCCGTACCCGATGGCGCGGTGCGCAATCGACGGCCCGGCCTGTTGGTGGCTGACCGGCACCGAGATGGCCCACTGGTTGTTCTGCACAAAGAAGACACATGGCGCTTTGAACACTGCGGCCAGGTTGAGCGCTTCGTGTACGTCGCCCTCGGAGGTGCCGCCGTCGCCCACGAACGCGACGGTGACCGAATCCTCGCCGAGTAGTTGCGCCGCCATCGCCGCACCGACCGCGTGCAGGCCGTGGGTGCCGATGGGTATCGAGAGCGGCGCGCAGTGTTTTTCGGTGAAGCCCAGACCACCGTGCCAGCGGCCCCGCCATACCGCACTCAACTGCGCCGACGTGATGCCGCGAACCAGCAGGACGCCGAGTTCGCGATACTGCGGGAACAGCCAGTCGGTCTTGCGCAGGCACGCCGTCGCACCGACCTGGGCTGCTTCCTGGCCGCGGCACGAGGCGAAGAGCGCAAGTTCGCCCTGGCGCTGCAGGTTGACGAATTCGCCGTCCAGGTCGCGGGTGACGACCATTTCCTCGTACAGCCAACTCAAGGTTTCCGGGGGCAGGTCGCGGCGGTATCGCTCGTTGGAGGTCGGCGCGCCGTCGGGCGCGATCAGCTGAACCGGCTCCAAGCGCACTTGGCCGACCACCTCAGTGGCCACCACGTCAGCCATACCGCCTCCTTTCGGTGACGGCATGTTTGGCCGTCAGTCCGCGAGAAGCTCAGCGCGGTGGCGACCAGGGCAATCCCCCGGTGTGGGGGCCGCCGGTCGATGCCGGGGTGTGGCGTCGGCCGGATGTTCCGCTCTGCTCGCCCCAGTGCTGGGGCATCACCGCCATTATGCGCCCGAATGCGTTCCGGCCGCGGTCATAGCGGTCACGGATTGAGGACGTGTCGGGACCCCTCCCGTCCCCGCCTCTACCCGAAACGCCGAAACGGCATTCCAGCAGGTCCGGTCTCGAACTTCTCCTGCTGGAATGCCGTTTCGGCAAGAGGCTACGGCGACAGGGCGACGATGCGCTGGGCCCGGCGTAACACCGGCATGTCCACCATGAGCCCGTCGTACTGGAAAACACCGCGTTCGCGGGTCGCTGCGTCGAGCACAGCACGGGCCCACTCGACCTCTTTTTCCGTTGGGGTGTAGCCGGCCCGGATCACCGCGACCTGCGTCGGATGGATGGCCACCTTGGCGTCGAAGCCGACGGCCACCGCGTCGTCGACCTCGGCCCGCAGCCCGTCCAGATTCTTGATGTCCAGGTAGACCGAATCGAGCGCCAGCTTGCCGAACGCCTTGGCCGCCAACAATGACTGCGACCGGACGTGCAACGCGACGTCGCGGTAGCCGCCATCGGGCCACCGATTCGCGGTGCCGCCCAGCACCGCGAACAGGTCTTCAGCACCCCACATGACCGCGTACGTGTTATCCACCCGCGCGGTGTCGGTGACTGCGAGGGCACCGAGCGGGGTCTCTACCAGCACCACCACCTCCAGCGGCGCCAGGGCCCGAATCTGTTCGGCCGACTCCGTTTTCGCCAGCATCACCGTGGTGTACGGGGTGCGGGCCAGCGCTTCCAGGTCGAGCTGGTGGTCGGCGGTGTCGGTCGGGTTCAGCC
>JARLGS010000595.1 GCA_031292695.1 Mycobacterium sp.
CACCTCGAGCGTGCGCACAGATCACCAGAAGCCAAGGATCTGCGATCTGTGCGCACGCTCGAGGTGTCTCCGGCGCGTTCCCCGGAAACCACTTCGCGCGCCGGGCCGAGTTGTCGCAGAGAGGCGGGCAATGCCATCTGGTCCGCAGCCGGGGACGCATGTGGCGGGTGTGATGTGGCGGGGGTGATCAGGAGTTGAGCAGGCGTTCGGTGCCGCCGACGACGAAGGTCACCAGATCTTCGTAAAACGCGTCCAATGCCGCGGCCGAGAGCTTGGCGCGGTCCCATTCGTCGGCGCGGCTCAGGCCGTGCACGAACCCCATGATCGACACCGCCCAGCGGGCCTCCAGTCGGTCCGGGGTCGCATCGGGGAAGGCTCGGCGGACCTGCGTCAACAGTGCGCCGCGGAGTTTGGGTTCGATGGTCTCGTCGGCCGGAGCGGCCTGGGTGATCTGGGCCATGATCTTGATCCAGCGCATACCCCGGGTGCGCTGCCGGTGCAGCAGATCGAGGTACGGCCCCGTCACCGCACGCACCAACTCGTCGGCCGTCGGCGGAGTCGAATTGGCCGCCAGCACATCGACATTGGCCTGGATGGTCGAACCCACCGCGGCACCGAGATCCAGGACCACCGCGCGCAGCAATTCATCCTTGGAGCCGAAGTGATAGTGGACCGACGCCGCGCCCAGGCCGGCGGCCGCATTGACCGACCGCACAGAGACGGCATCCACGCCCTGCTCGGCGAACAGCTTCTCGGCCGTCTTCACCAACTTGGCGCGGGTGGCATTGCCCTGGCGGTTCTGCGATGTGCCCGGCACGCCAGAAGCATGTCACAGCGGTGCCGTGCGGCCGCCAAACGCGTTGCGTGTGTCCAAGATCAGCAGGGCGACGTGCAGCGAGGTGACCGATTCACCATCGGCCAGGTCGACGCCGAGGATCTGCTGGATGCGACCCAACTTCGCGTAGAGCGACGGTCGGCTCAGGTGTAGGCGTTCGGCTAAAGCCGATTTATTGCCACCGAGTTCCAGATAGCCGCGCAGGACGTCCAGATAGCCATCGCCGGTCTCGATGTCGTGCAGGATCAATTCGCGCAACTCGCCCTCGGCGAACCGCTGCACCCGTGGATCGACCCGCAGCATCGACAGCAGGCCGCGCAACCGGATGTCGGCGACCCGGAAACAGACTCGCTGCGACGGTGGCAGCGACAGCGCTGCTTCGGCGACGTGTGCGGCATCGGTGATGCGGTGAATGGCGTCGATCAACCCAGGTGCCGGCGTGCCGACGCCGAGCACCAGCCCGTGCGCGTCGACTGCGCGCTCGGCATCCCGGCGCAGTGCCCGGCCCAGAGCTTCCAGTGCGCCGGCCGGGCGGGCGTTCAGGGACAGCACCATGGCGATCTCGCCAGGACCGCGAGGTGAGAATAATCCGCTGTGCCCCAACGCCTTAACCGACCGGGTGACAGTATCGAGCAAGCGGGCGCCGCGGCGTTGCTCAGATACCGGGTCGGTGTCCGCAGACCAGCCGGCGACCCGCAGGGTGGCCGGTAGATACTGCGCCGCCGGGCGCAAGCCCAGCGCGAACGCCCGGGCGGTCGCCTCGTCCTCGAACCGGATACGTTCGCGGGCAACATCTTCCAGGAAGCCGGCCTGGGCCTGGTGTTCGATGTCGGCGCGGCCACGCTCGGCCATCCGGTGTAACACCAAGGCCTGGGCTGCCCGCTCCAGCACGACGGTTACTCGTGCGGCGTCGTCATCGGAAGTATCCAAGGCGATCAGCCGGCCCCATGCATCCTCCCCCCGGCCCACGTCGCTGATCGCCCAGTCGTCGGTGCGGTCGGCGCCGGTCTCGTGGAGTCGCGATCGACGGTGCCAGTCCCGCAACACATCTGGAGTCGTACGCCCGGCCGTCGCCACGGCGACCGCCTGGTGCGTCAGGTCCTCGAGCACCACCGGCGCACCGAGGAGAGTGGCGGCGGCTTCAGTGATGTCGGCGGGAGTGGCCCGGCGCATGCTCAGGCTGGTGAACACTTCGTGTGTCTGTCGCGCGAAGTCGACCTCCTGGTACTGATCGGCGACGATCACCCGGTGCACCTGTTCGGTGACTTCGACGAACTTGATCACGCGCCGCACCGCCACCAGCGCCAGGCCGAGCTCTTCGGCGATAGCGCCCACAGTCACCGGCAGCGGCACCGCGCCCGGGCCCAGTTCTACGATGACGCCGACCGCCCGGGCCGCGGCCACCGACTGTAGATAGGTCCGGGGAGCCGCGCGTAGTGCCGCGCCCGTCGTGAGTACCAGTTCGCCACCCTGGAGCACGTCCGACAGGTCGGGGACATCGCTGACGTGCACCCACCGGATAGGGCGATCGAACCCCTGCGTGCAGAGAATCTCGGGTTCGCCCTGCTGGATGACCGGAAGGGCGACGATGTCGGCGACGGTCGGCATTTACAGAGTGTAAAGCCAGGGCCGGAACTGAATACAGATTGCTGCGCCGATCGGTTGGTGTGCAGAGGCAGGCTGAGTACCACGGCTCGACCGCCCGAACCCAACCAGGAAGGCCACCTCGACGATGCCCACCACCATCTCGCACTGGATCAACAACGACGTCTTCACCGGAACGTCGGGGATATCCTCGCCGGTCACCAACCCGGCCACCGGCGAGGTCACCGGTCAGGTCACACTGGCGGGCGTCGAGGATGCGCGTGCAGTCATCAACGCGGCCGTCACCGCCTTCCCGTCGTGGCGCGACACCTCGATCACCAAGCGGGTGCAGACCCTCTTCACTTTCCGCGAGCTACTCAACGCCCGCAAGGAGGAGCTGGCCGCGATCATCACCGCCGAGCACGGCAAGGTCCTCTCCGACGCCATGGGTGAGGTCGCCCGTGGGCTGGAGGTCGTCGAATTCGCCTGTGGTATTCCGCATCTGCTCAAGGGTGGATTCTCCGAGAACGCATCGACCAACGTCGACGTCTACAACATCCGTCAGGCGCTCGGACCGGTCGCCATCATCGCGCCATTCAATTTCCCCGCCATGGTTCCGATGTGGTTCTTCCCCATCGCCATCGCCGCCGGCAACACCGTCGTGGTCAAGCCGTCCGAGAAGGACCCGTCCGCGTCGCTGTGGATGGCCCAACTGTGGAAAGCGGCCGGCCTGCCCGACGGCGTGTTCAACGTGCTGCAGGGCGACAAGACCGCGGTCGACGAACTCCTGACCAACCCCGCCATCAAGGCCGTCTCATTCGTCGGCTCCACCCCGATCGCGCAGTACGTGTACCGAACCGCCACCGCGTCCGGCAAGCGCGTGCAGGCCCTCGGCGGCGCGAAGAACCACGCCGTCATCCTGCCCGACGCCGACCTGGACCTGGCCGCCGACAGCATGGTCAACGCCGGCTTCGGTTCGGCCGGTGAGCGCTGCATGGCCATTTCCGCCTGTGTGGCGGTCGGTCCGATCGCCGATGAGCTGGTCGCCAAGATCGCCGAGCGCGCCGCGTGCATCAAGACCGGCGACGGCACCACGGGCGCCGACATGGGCCCGCTGATCACCAAGGTGCACCGCGACAAGGTCGCCGCGTACATCGACGCCGGCGAGGCTCAGGGTGCCAAGGTTGTGCTCGACGGCCGTAACGTCGGGAGCGAGGTAGCCACCGAGCGGGATCCTGCCGGTTTCTGGCTTGGCCCGACCCTGCTGGACAACGTGACGCCGGAAATGAGCGTCTACACCGACGAGATCTTCGGCCCGGTGCTGTCGGTGGTCCGCGTCGAAACCTACGACGAGGCCATGCAACTGATCGCCAACAACCCCTACGGCAACGGCACCGCGATCTTCACCAACGACGGTGGCGCCGCGCGCCGGTTCCAGAATGAGGTTGAGGTCGGCATGGTCGGCATCAACGTGCCGATCCCGGTTCCGATGGCGTTCTTCAGCTTTGGCGGCTGGAAGGCCTCGCTGTTCGGCGACACCCACGCCTACGGACCAGAGGGTGTGCAGTTCTACACCCGCGCCAAAGCGGTCACCCAGCGCTGGGCTGACCCCAGCCACGGTGGCATCAACCTGGGCTTCCCGGAAAACAACTGACCTGAAAGACCTTGCCAGTGCGCGGGTCCCAACCTCACCTAACGGGCCGCGCACACCTCCCCCTCCCGCCACTTGTCACCAGGAGATCGCGAAATGACCCTCACCACAGACCACGTCGTGCCGGGTGGCCTCAGTCTGGACGCGTTGCGCGCTGAGGCCGAGCGCGCCCACAGCCTCGACCGCGCTCACGTCTTCCACTCCTGGTCGGCCCAAGCCCAGCTCAACCCGATGACCATCACTGCCGCCGAGGGCAGCTACGTCTGGGACGGTGCCGGCAACCGGTTGCTCGACTTCTCCTCTCAACTGGTCAACACCAACATCGGCCACCAGCACCCGAAAGTCGTTGCGGCGATCCAGGATCAAGCCGCCAAGCTGTGCACCATCGCGCCGCAGCATGCCAACGCCGCGCGTTCGGAGGCCGCCCGGCTGATCGCCGAGATCACCCCTGGCGATTTGGACAAGATCTTCTTCACCAACGGAGGCGCCGACGCCGTCGAGCATGCGGTGCGAATGGCTCGGCTGCACACCGGCAAGCACAAGGTGCTTTCCCGCTACCGTGCCTATCACGGTGGCACCGACCTGGCGATCAACCTGACCGGCGATCCCCGTCGCTTCGCCAACGACCGCGGGGCGGCCGGGGTGGTGCATTTCAACGGGCCATTCCTGTACCGCTCGGTGTTCCACGCCGAGACCGAGGAGCAGGAATGCGCGCGGGCGCTCGAAGAGCTGCGGCGGGTGATCGAGCTCGAAGGCGCGTCGACCATCGCCGCAATCCTTCTGGAGTCTGTGCCCGGCACCGCCGGCATCATGGTGCCGCCGCCGGGCTACCTGGCCGGAGTTCGTGAGCTATGCGACCGATACGGCCTCGTGATGATCGCCGACGAAGTGATGGCCGGGTTCGGCCGAACTGGAAAATGGTTCGCAATAAACCACTTTGACGTCGTTCCGGACCTCTTGACGTTCGCAAAGGGAGTCAACTCCGGCTACGTCCCACTAGGCGGCGTCGCGATCAGCGCGGCGATCTACCAGACTTTCGCCGACCGCCCCTACCCCGGCGGCCTGACCTACTCCGGACATCCACTGGCCTGTGCGGCCGCCGTGGCCACCATCCATGCAATGCGCGAGGAAGGCATGGTGGAGAACGCCGCCCGGATCGGTGAGCAGATCATCGGGCCCACCCTGCGGGACTTCGCGCAACGGCATCGCAGCGTCGGTGAGGTGCGCGGCACGGGGGTGTTCTGGGCGATTGAACTGGTCAGCAACCAGGCGACGCGGGAACCGCTGGCGCCGTACGGCGGCTCCAGCGAGGCGATGGCCGCGGTCGTCGCGTCATGCAAGAGCCGGGGGCTGTTGCCGTTCACCAACTTCAACCGCGTACACGTGGTGCCGCCCTGCAACGTCACCGAGGAGCAGGCGCGCGAAGGCCTGGCCATCCTCGACCGGGCGCTGGACGTCGCCGACCAGCACGCGAACAAGACGGGTTGTACCCGCGCCCGTGACATCGGCGGTAATGTCGGCCGGTGCGGATAGCCCTGTTCGCGACCTGCCTGGCCGACGCGATGTTTCCCGCCGCGGCCATCGCCACCGTACAGTTGCTGGAACGGCTCGGCCACCAAGTGGTGTTTCCCGACGGGCAGACCTGCTGCGGTCAGATGCACGTC
>JARLGS010000596.1 GCA_031292695.1 Mycobacterium sp.
GTTCGGAGTACGTCTGCACCGCGATACCGTGCACGGCCAGGCGGGCCGCGGCCCGCTCGACAGCCTCGCGCTCGTCGTCCACCTGGGCGCGGTACTCGAACACCACCACCCGCTTCGGGGCGGCCCCAGAAGTGACGCGGCCCAACGCCAGCTCGACCGCATCGTCCAGGAAGTTGACGTCCGCGAACAGCGCGACGGGTTCGGTCTCATCAAGAATCGGCCGGAGCTGCTCGGCGGGCGCGCTGGTCTGCAGCGGGACGGCAACGACGCCGGCACGGGCCAGTGCGGTGTCGATGATGGTGTATTCGACGCTGGTGAAGCCGAGCATGGCGACCCGGTCTCCCGGGGAGACAATTGGCTGGCCACCGCCGGGGACCTCGTTCTCCGCGCCGGTCAGCAGGGCGTTGTCCAGGGCCTGGATCTGCTGCCAGGCCTGGCCGTAGGTAGTGGTCTCGTAGTGCGGCAGCAGCTGCGCCGTGGTGTGGCCGGCATCGTCGGTGACGTACTCGACGGCGCGCTGTCCGAGCGCGGGCCGGTCGGCGTAGGCCTCCATGACGGTGCGGACCATCTCGGGCAGCCGCATACCGGGATCGTCGACGGCGGCGCTGACCGCATCATCAGGTCGCGCGGCCGCGAACTGGGGATCAGTGGCGTACAGATCGGCGATGCGCTGCATCAGCTCTTCATTTTGTGGGGTTTCGGTTACTTGGCTCGACATCGCTACCTCATCTACTCGCTTCACCGAAATACAACGTTAGCAAAACTAAAGATATGCCGAAACGAGCCGACCCAGCGTTGTGACGAATTGCACTCGCCCCGATTAGCGGCCCGCCGCGCGCCGTTCCACCTGTGATTCATAGGCACCCTCGTCGCGGCCGAGCGCGATTGTCGCGGCAGCCATCGCCCCGATCGACGCTACCAGCGCAACCGCTTCGATTCCGGTCGCATCCAGGCCCTCCCCCAGCACCATCGCACCCAGCAGCACCGCGACCACCGGCTCCAGCACAAGCATGGTCGGCACGGACGTCTGTAGCGCGCCGGCATGGAACGCGGACTGCTGTAGCAGCGTCGCCACGATCCCGAGGGTCACCAGGAGGTACGGCGCCGGCGTCGTCATCAAGCCCAGCCAGCCGCGGTGGTCGAGCACCCGCATGAAGACCTTGGTCACCACCGCGACCACACCGAACAGCACGCCGACCCCGACAGCCAGCAGCACCGCCCGTTGCCAGCCACTGCAGCGCACGGCCAGCAGCACGCAGCCGAAGACCAGGGCGGCGCACACCGCGGCAACCATCACGACGACAGCGGGCGGGGCCAGGTGTTCGTTCCGTTCAGGCCGCGCCAGCACGACGAAACCCGCCAGGCCGATGGTCAACAGGCCGGCCCACAGCCACTCGCCCCGGGTCACCCTGCGCTCGGCCTGGCGCGCACTCAGTGGCAGCGCAAACAGCAGTGCCGACACCAGCAAAGGCTGGACGACCAGCAGTGAACCGTGCGCCAGCGCCAGCGCCTGAAAGATGTAGCCGGCGACGGCCGCGCCGGTGCCGGCCCACCACAGCCGTCTGCGCAACAAGGTCGACAGCATGACGACACTGATCCCGTATTCATGCGGCACGTCGACGGTCGCCCGCTGTCGCACCACTATGCCGACGGCCGCGCACACCGCCGCGCACAGTGCGAACAGCACCACCAATCCGTTTTCGATCAACGGTGGTGTCCCATCGGCGCATCAGCGGCCAGAGCAACGAGCGACGGGGTCGGTGTCAACACTGGTGTGGTCCACCCCTGTCCGATTCCGTGCCAGTCCGCCGTTTGCTCCACCGTAGATGGGCGACCGCCCATCCTCGATTTGAAGGGTGAGTACCCAGGACATCCCCCGACCCGAGTTCTCACGCCCAAAGGGTAATCGAGGCAGCCGAATGCCCCGATTTACCGTCGCCTTAGATTTCTCTTATTTTTCTTAGAGTCGGGGTATGGTCGACGTCATGAGCCTCAAGATCGCCCTCGTCACCGGAGCTTCGCGCGGCATCGGCGCCGCGGTAGCCCAGCAGCTGTCCGCTCCGGACACCCACGTTCTGGTCAACTACCGCGAGAAAGCCAAGCGCGCCAACAACGTGGTGAACGACATCCGATCGGCCGGCGGCCAGGCTTCCGCCATCGGCGCCGATCTGTCCGACCCCTGCGCGGCCAAGGCGATGGTCGATCGGATCGACAGCCGGTTCGGCCGCTTGGACATGCTGGTGCTCAATGCGTCCGGCGGCCTGGAGTTCGGTGCCGACCCCGGCTATGCGATGCGCCTCAACCGCGACGCCCAGCTCCGCCTCGTCGACCTTGCTCTCCCGCTGATGCCCGCCGGCGGCCAGATCGTGTTCGTCACCAGCCACGAGGCGCACTCCTATCCGCACCTCCCTTTGCCCGACCGGTATGGGCCCATTGCCGCCAGCAAGCGGGCCGGCGAGGACGCCTTGCGCGCGTTACGGCCCGAATTCGACCGGTGCAGAATCGGATTCACCGTCGTCTCCGGCGACATGATCGAGGGCACGATCATCGCCCGGTTGTACGAACGGCGGGATCCAGAGGCGGTCGACGCCCGCCGCACCCATGGACCGCTGCCGACCATCGAGCAATTCGCCAACGCCATCACGATTGCCGCCACCGGACGCGACCTGCGGGACACCGTGTACGTCGGCGGCGCGGACTACCTGGTGCGGCCGGCCTAGACGCTGGACGTCGCGCCAGTTATCCACAACTTGCGACCCTGCCAAGAAGTTTGGGTCAGTGCGTGGAAACTGGTATCATCGAATGTATGTTCGATGATTTGTCGGATGTCGTTGCTGGAGTTGATGATTCGGCCCTGGTCGACACAAGTGTCAGGCACCTCCGTTTGCGGGATCACTAGGGTGCACAGACAGCGAGGTCGCCTCGACTGTCATCCACTCGTACAGCGGCAGCGACCGCAGGATCGAAGTCAGGTCATCCAGGTCGGCGGCGCCCCACAGCCCGACGGTGCGCCACACCCCCGGCGGGTTCGGTGGTGTCCACAGCCGCACGAGCCGGCCCAGTCCGGCCAACTCGCGGGCGCGGACCGTTTCGCGGGTCTTGCGGCCGGCGACCTCTATGGCGTCAGAGCCCTCAGGCACCGTGATCGTCAACGTCGTCAGAAACTCAGACGGCGCCGAGATCCGGCCGGGATCATTGGGGTGCGGCGCCAGCGGTGTCACCCTGTCGGTCCGCCAGATGCGCAATGGCATAGAGGCCAGCTTCTGCTCGAGCTGGTCCGCATCCTGGGCGGCAAACAACCCAAGAGTGCGCCATTCCCCCGGGGCGAGCGGTGGACGCCACAGCCGCAGCAGCTGCCCCGCACTGGCCAGTTCGCGTGCACGAGTCGCCTCGCGAGCCCGGACGTCTTCCAGGTTCTGCGGTGAGGTTCCCGCCGGAACATGGGTTGTCATCTCAACCAAGAAGTCCATCATCGGTCCTTTCTCCCTGACGACCCGTACAACCATCGTGGGCGGCAGACCTTCCCGCTGCGGGTACCGTCAGGATCGCTGAACGACAGTACGAATAGGCGATGTCCAAGTTGCGGTCCGTAAACCCGGCCCGGGCTCGGCCCGGAACACCCCACCGGCCACGATCACGCCGACCAGGGCTACGCAGAACAGCAGAGCCGACGTGGCCACGACCGGTAGTACGCCGTGCCCACCGCCGTACACGCATCCGCCCACGACCGATCCAACAACGATGCCGATCTGAAATGCCGTGACATACCAGGCAGATGCGTGTTCGGCACGCTGCGGGCAGGCCCTGATCGCCGTCGCCTGCAACATCGGGGGCAACACCGCCGCGCACGCGCCCCACACCAGGATGGCGCCGCCGCCCCAACCGGCCCGGCTACCGGACAGCAGTAACCAGAACATCAGACACAGCACCGCCAGCGTCACGGTCACCGCGGGCCGGGGCCACTTGTCGGTGGCCCGCGCCAGCACCGCCATCGAAACCAGTCCGGTGACGCCGTAGGCCGCCACCAGCATCGCCTGCCCCCGCCCGTCCGCACCGGTGACATCCCTGATGATCGGCACGACGAAGGTGTAGGAAACGAAGTGCGCGGTGACCCCAACCAACGTCATCGCGCACAGGACGAGCAGCCTGCTGCTGCGATACCACCGGCCCGACGACGATTCCCCCGCCGGCGCGTGGCCGGCCTGAAGTTCAGGCAGGAAGCACCGGGCCAGAATCGCGATCACGGCGGCTGCGGCCGCGATCACCAAAACCGCAGTCCGCCAACCCCAGACCTGGCTCATCGTCGTGGTCATCGGATTGCCGACAATCAGCGCCGCTGAGGTGCCGACGTACACCGCGGTGGTCGCACGTCCGGTGTGGGACTCCGGGACCAACCTGGCCCCGATCGGCGCGATGATCGACCACATCAGCCCATGGGTGAGCGCACCCAACACCCGGCTGGCCGCCAACAGCGCCAACCCCGGCGCCAGTGCCGAAAACACCTGCGACACAGCCAGACACACCAGTGTGCAGACGAAGACCTGCCGCCGCGGCCAGCGCGCCGTCCACCGCACCAATGGCACCGTCGCCAGCACACTGCTGAAAGCGTATGCAGCAGTGAGCATTCCGACGCGCGCCTCACTGACGTGCAGGTCCGCCGCGATTGCCGGCATGGCGCCGCTCGGCGCCAGGTCGGCGACCCCCTATACGTAGGCGGCGGCAGCCAACACCGACAATTGCAGCGCCACCTTGGGTGTCCACCGATACGCGGGGATATCGGCCGGGACGCGGGTGGGGGTCGCAGACTCAGCGATGGGGCTGGCCCGTCACGAGGCGACACCCAGCGCGGCATAAATCTCGTCGGACAGTGCGACACTGCGCGGGTCCGCGTTGGCCTTGGTCGCGTCGAAGAAGTTCATCACGTACGCGTAGGCGATCCCGTTCTCCGGATCCACGAAGGCGAACGAACCGCCCGAACCACCGTGCCCGAATATCCGGGCGTTGGGGCCATTGACCTGTCGTTGGTTGAGCATGTAACCCAGACCCCAACCGTGATCGGCCACCCTGGGCCCCAGCACCAGATCGGTGTCGAAACCGCCCTGCGAAATTCGGCAGAGGTCCATCAACTCGTGGCTGATCACCTTCCCCTGCGCTATCGAGTTGTAGACGGTGGCCATGCCCAATGCCGACACGTGGGCATTGGTGGCCGGGAATTCCATTGACCGCCAACGATCTATGGTGTCGGAGCCGACTTCGTCGTCGGGTATGAAGCCCATCGCCACGGACAGCCCTGCCTTACGGTGCTCGGCCAGCGAGGTCGGCCGCTCTGGCGCCCCGGCGTCGCCGAGCACCGCGCGAATGTGCGGTTTGTTGATCATGTCGGCACACCGGGCATGGTGTTCCTCTGGTAGCCCGATGAACACGTCGGCGCCCAACGGGCCGGCGATCTCGTCGCGTAGCAATTCGCCGACGGTGCGCCCGGTCACCCGCTTGGCCACTTCGCCGAGAATGAAGCCGAACGTCACCATGTGATAGCCCTGCGCGGCACCGGGTTCCCACCACGGCGCGCTTGCCGCCAGCTCGGTGCAGACGTGGTCCCAGTCCAGCACTTCCGACGTACTGAGACGTCGTTGCGGCCCGATCACCCCCGAGCGGTGGGACAACACCATCGCAATCGTGATGTGCGCCTTGCCATTCTGTGCAAACTCGGGCCAGTACCGAGCCACCGGAGCCTGCAGGTCGATGATGCCCCGCTCGGCCAGCAGGTGGATGCAGGTGCTGGTCACTCCCTTGGAGCCGGAGAAGACACTTGCCAAAGTTCCCTCGTGCCAAGGGACTTCACCGGCCGCATCCTGCCAGCCGCCCCACAGGTTGATCACCAGCTCGCCGTCGACGAATCCGGCCACCGCAGCCCCGACCTCGCCGCGTGCGGCGAAGTTCCGTTCGAATTCGATTCGCACCGCGTCGAATTCAGGGGCGCAGAACCCGCCCATCGGGAACTCGCCGAGGTACACCCCAAGAGTGTTGTCCGCTACATCATGTCGTGGCTACGGCGTGTCGCAAATGTATTCACAGGTGGAACCGGACCGTGACCCAACCGACACCAAGCCGAAGACGGCTCAGCTGCCCGGACTCGTCGTCGACGTGATCACACCGGAATCGGATCCGCCGGAGCGAAGATACGCCGGCGGCGATGAGCTGAACGGGAACGGAGAACTGAGAGTCGGACTGCTCTTGGCCAGCACACCCCGGCCCGAGACTCCAGCGCCGCCGGCCACGACCACTGTGACCGACGCAGCGATAGCAGCGCCGCCGATCACAAGGCCCAGGGTCTTCACAGTGATACGCATCGTTCCTCCTCCATCGTCAGGCGCACGCGCGCCAGTCGATGCAGAAAACCTATGAAGCAAGCCTGTGAGAGGGATTGGAATACCCCGGAATCTGGCTGTGACCTGACGATTTCCGGTAAACAAGCGGACTTGGAGCTGCTCAACCTGCCGGGGCCGGGGCGGGAGCAGGAGCCGGCGCGCCGACACCCAGCACCCGCAGTAGGTCGGGCTTCATGGCCTGCAGCTGCTGGCCCCAGTAGCCCCAGCTGTGGGTGCCGTCGGCAGGGAAGTTGAACACCGCGTTGCGGCCGCCGGCCTGTTGGTACAGCTGCTGGAACTGCTTGTTCGTGGTGATCGTCAGGTTTTCCAGGAATTGGGCGCTGTACAGCACGCCCAGATCGCCGGGGTTGTCCAGGTCAGAGGGCGTGCCGTTGCCGCAGTAGACCCAGACCGCGGTGTTGTTGGCCACCAGCTGCTGCACGTTGACCGTGGGGTCGTTGCGCCGCCAGGCCGGATCGCTGGAGATACCCCACATCTGAGTCGGGTTGAAGCCGCCGGCGTCCTTCATGGCGAACCCGATCAGGGTCGGCCACAAACCTTGTGACGGGTTCAGGAAGCCGGACAGCGAGCCGGCGAAGATGAACTGGGCCGGATGCCAGATGGCCAGCGTGAGCGCGGCGCCACCGGACATGGACAGACCCACAACGGCGTTGCCCTGCGGCTGCACGCCGCGGTTGGCAGCGAGCCAAGCCGGCAGTTCCTGGGTCAGGAACGTCTCCCACTTGTAGGTGATGACGCCGTCTGAGTTGGTGGCCGGCTGATACCAGTCTGAGTAGAAGCTGGACTGGCCGCCGACCGGCATCACGACCGAGATCCCCGATTGGTAGTACCAGGAGAACGCGTCGGTGTTGATGTCCCAGCCGTTCTGGTCGTCCTGCGCCCGCAGACCGTCGAGCAGGAACACCGCGTGCGGTCCACCGCCCTGGAATTCGACCTTGATGTCACGTCCCATCGCCGCCGACGGGACGCTCAGCTGTTCGACCGCCTTGGCTGCGGCACGCGCCTGTGGCAGCGTGCCGGGGAACAGCATTCCGGGCACCGTCAGCGCGGCAGCCGCCGCTGCCGCGAGTCGGCGCAATTTCGTACCGCGTTTCCTGCCAACCAATGTCGCCAACACCGGCGCTCCATCCCTCGTCTGACCACGTCCGGCCCGTCAGGCCCAGCGATAGCAAACTAGCGCCGACCGCCGCCGGGCCCGGTGACCGACCCGCGGCGTGATCGCCTTGTTACCAAGGTGTTTGGCTATCGAGTTCTTCTGCAGCCAACTGCGGACACCGCCCGCCCTCATGCCGCGCCGTGATCAGTGCCGTCACCGACCACCGTCACGTCGTCCCGGGTGCACGGTTCTTCATGCCAGTCCCCGAACGGGTCCGGGTAGCCGGACCAGGCATGCGGCGTCGCGAATTCCGCGTCCGTGAGCAGCGCGTTGTTCAGCGCGTCGGTGACGTCATCCGGCCGGGCTCCGCACACCAGCACCGTCATCGCGGTGTGCCGGTCCCCGGAATCCCGATCCCAGCGCAGATCGGCCAGGGCCCGCCGTTCCAGGTCCACATAGGCCGCTTCGCTGGCGGTCATGGCGGCAATCCACTTACCGGCGTTGCTGACCCGTAGCCCACCCCCGGCCGACTCCAACCACATGACATGGTTCGGCCGGTTTGCCAGCCAGATGCGGCCGCGGGTGCGGATCACTCCTTCGAGCAGATGGTCGATCGCATCGTGCAACCGCTCGGGGTGAAACGGCCGACGCGCATTGAATTCAACAATCTGAACAGGCCCTTCGGGTTTCAGGCTGGGCTGACCGGCCAGCAACGACCCGTGCGGACCGTCCTCGCGGCCCAACCGGGCGTCCGGCCACAGCGTGCTCAGCGCGCTGTCCACCAGTGCGGGTCCGGAGATGACGTGGGCCCGCGGAGCCAGCCGTTGGCACACCGCCAGCAGAATCGGCTCGGCCCGGGTCAGCACCAGGACATCGGCGAACTCGGCCTGCCCGACCACCACCTGAGCCACGGTTCGGCCGTCGGACAGTTCATCGTCGCCCAGCGCCCCAGACAGCCAATCGGTGTCATCGATACACGTCACCACCCCAGCGATCACGACGTCGCGGGCAGCGGGGCCGTCGATGTACCCGGGGCCGACGCGGACCCGGACATGGTTGATCGCCCAACAGATCGACTCCGGTTCGAGCCACGGCGCCAGATGGACGACGATCCGGCTCACGTCGGCGCGCCGGTGCAGCAGCCGCAAGTAGACGAGCAGGTCATTGCGGATGGTGCAGGACACGCAGCCGTGGGCCAGCTCCAGCGCGGATTCGGTCGCGGTGACGACGCCGTGGGGCGCGGTGATCGTCCGGCGCTGTACGACATGGCCGTCGAACCGGTGCTCGACCAGGACTGTGCCCGGTGTCCGCAGTAGTTCTTCGGTCACGTACCCGGTCGGTCCCTGACCAGCCACCACGATCACCGGCGTCCGCATCGCCACCCCTTATCGACAATCATTTTCAATTTGGTCGCCGTCACGCTACAGTGCGGATCAACACTTGTCGAAAACGATTTTCATTAACGGTAGGAGAAGGCATGTCAGCGCACTGCCAGGTCACCGGTCGCAAGCCCGGCTTCGGCAATTCGGTATCGCATTCGCACCGCCGCACCGGGCGCCGATGGAATCCCAATATCCAGACCAAGATCTACTACCTGCCCTCGGAAGGTCGTCGCGTCCGGCTGAACGTGAGCGCCAAGGGCATCAAGGTGATCGACCGGGACGGCATCGAGGCCGTAGTGGCGCGACTGCGCCGGGAAGGAGTTCGAATCTAGATGTCCCGCACCGATATTCGCCCCGTGGTGAAACTCAAATCCACCGCCGGCACCGGGTACACCTACGTCACCCGCAAGAACCGACGTAACGATCCCGACCGATTGGTGCTGCGCAAGTACGACCCGATCATCCGTAGGCACGTCGACTTCCGAGAGGAGCGCTGAGGCGCATGGCCAAGAAATCCAAGATCGTCAAGAACCAGCAGCGGCGGCTGACGGTCGCCCGTTATGCCGATCGACGGGCCGAACTCAAGGCAATCATCAAGTCGCCATCGAGCACCGCTGACGAGCAGCTCGCCGCCATGCGGGAACTGGCGCGTCAACCGCGCGACGCAAGCGTCGTACGGGTCCGCAACCGGGACGCGGTCGACGGGCGTCCGCGTGGCCATCTGCGCAAGTTCGGACTGTCCCGCGTCCGGGTGCGTGAACTGGCCCACGACGGACAGCTGCCCGGCATCCGGAAAGCGAGCTGGTGATGGCCAGCCGCAAACCCATTCGGCGCCCTGTCGAGACGAAGCGGCCCGCCACCAACCTGTTCACCAAGCTCGGGGTTGACCACATCGACTACAAGGACACCGCCAACCTGCGGCTGTTCATCTCCGAGCGCGGCAAAATCCGGTCGCGGCGGGTGACCGGCCTGACCGTCCAGCAGTAGCGGAAGGTCGCCACGGCGATCAAGAACGCCCGAGAGATGGCGTTGCTCCCCTACCCCGGAATCAACTGAACATCGCCAGCAAGGCCTGAGTTCGCCACACCGTCAGCCCGACGAACAGCGCCAGCAGCACTGAAGTCACCGCGATCAGGGCCAGCAGGCGTTGGCGCGCAGGGACATACGCGAAGACGGCCGCCACCAACGTGCCCGTGATCAGCCCGCCGACATGGCCCTGCCAGCTGATCGACTGCGAGCTGATCGCGGGAACCACGAAGGTGATCACCAGGTTGATCACGATGAGAGCGACGATCCCGCGGGCGTCGACCCGCAGCCGTCGGAACAACACGAAAGTGGCTCCGAACAAACCGAATATCGCACCCGACGCACCGGCCGTCGCCGAATTCAGTGGCGACAGCAGATAAACCAGCACCGCGCCGCCGAGGCCGCTGAGCCCGTACAACACGCCGAATCGCAAACGGCCCAGCCACTGCTCCAGCTGCGGACCACCACCCACAACGCCCACATGTTGAACACGATGTGCACGAGGCCGTAGTGCAGGAAGGCCGACGTCACCAAGCGGTACCACTGGCCCTCGGCCACCCCGGGCGGCCACAGCACCAGCTCGTTCTGCATCTGCACGGAAGTGTGCTGCAGCGCGAACATCACCACATTCACCGCGATCAGCAGGTACGTGAGCACCGGACCCTGGGTGATCCGCCCGCCGAAATGGGTCCGGGCCTGACGCACCGACCGCTGGCCTTCCTTGACACACTCCGGGCACTGCTGGCCGACTGCGGCCGGGTGCATGCAGTCCGGGCAGACGGGCCGGCCGCAACGGCTGCAGCTCACATACGTCTGGCGGCTGGGATGCCGATAGCAGGTCGGCGTCGGGACGGTCATCAGCGATCTTCCGGGAGGACTACAGCCGCCACAAGGCTTCCTGGCTGGTGCTGGCGATCAGCACCCCACCAGTGTCGTATAGGGCTCCGGACACCAGGCCGCGGGAGTCGGAGTTGTTCAGCTTGGTCACCTCGTACCGGTGCCACTGCTGCGGCACGAACGGCCGGTGGAACCACACCGCGTGATCGAGGCTGGCGGCGAATCCCTGCGCCAGATCGGTACTGTCGGGACGCGCGACGGGGACCGGTCCGAAGTCTGACAGGAACGTCAGCGTGCAGGCCCGGATCAGCGCGTCGTCCTCGATGTCGTCCTTGGTCCGGACCCAGAACGGCGGCACCGCGAACCTTGAGTCGTCGGCGGGCGCTACCCGGAACTCCAGGCGGTCGCCGAACCCGAACCCCGGAACCTTGTGCACGGCAGCGTCGAATTCGATTCCGGGCACCTGCGGCCGCTGCCAGTCAGCGCCGGGTTCGGCGACGTGGAATGACGCAATCATCTCCAGGATCGTCTTGCCCTGCTGCACCGCGGTGACCCGGCGGGTGTCGAAGGACCGGCCGTCCCTGGTCCGTTCCACGTGAAACTCGACGTCGATGCCGAACTGTCCGCCGCGGACGAAGTACAGATGCAGCGACTGCGGCAGCTTCTCCGGCGGTTGGGCCTCGATCGTGCGGCCCGCCGCCGCCAGCGCCTGCGCCGCGATAAGTCCGCCGAACAGCGACCTTCCCGGTCCGCTGCTCGGTTGCGGCGCAATGAACGTGTCACCGTGGCGGGTGAAGTGGAGCAGCTGGGCGATCCAGCTGGGTGCAGTGGAACTCACAAACCGGCAGCGTAGTTGCCGGCCGGTAGAGTCTGGCCGTGCGACTGAGCCGCCGACGTCTGCTCTACGCGGCCGTCGCGACGGCGATCGCGGCCTGGGCCGTCGCCATCGTGTGCGTCACGGTGTCCCTGCGCCCGGTCGAGCACTACCTCATCTCGTACTACGTGGTGGATTACCGGTTCGGCTTCATCCGCCGTGGGCTGGCCGGTGAACTCGTCAGCCCGATCGACAGCGCGACCTTCTTCGGCCGGGCAACGGCCGTGCGCTGGACGGTGACGGCGGTGTACCTGTCGGCTCTAGCCCTGGTCAGCGCTGCGATGCTGCGGACGGGCCGCTCCGAGCGTCGCATCATGGTGGCGTTGATGCTTCCCACGCTGACGTTCGGCGTTCCGTTCGCGGTGTTCTCGGCGCGGCCGGACCTGCTCGGCGCGGCAGCCGTCGCCATCTTCGCGCTCGGCGTGGCGGCCCAACCGCACCGAATATTGCTGTGGAGCGCGATCTACGGCAGTTTCACCACCGCCCTCGCGCTGGCGCACGAGGCGATACCGCTGGAATTCGCGCTCGGCGCGGTGCTGGCCAGCTATGTCCTGGCCCATGACCTAACCCCCGCGCGACGCCGAATGTCGGCAGTTGTCGCAGTCGGCCCCGGGCTGGCAGCCACCGCCGCCGTCGCGGCGTTCACCCGGCGCGGCGTCTCGGACCAGCTGTGCGCAGCGGCGCCACACCGGCTCATGCCGATGATGACGAGCTTCCCCGATTTCCAGCGTTATCTGCAGACCGGCCAGCTGCCGCCGCAAGAGTTCCACGATTGGGTCTGCCGCTGGTTTCTGCCCAAGTTCGACCAGAGCATCGTCGGCGCCATGCGCGACGTCGCCGCGTGGGGCGTCGGGGGACTGGCCCTCTCGCTTGGGCTCGGCGCTGTCGGCCTGGTCGCGGGGATCGCCGCAGTCCAGTACGTATCCGGGGTCCCGTTTCGCGACTTCCTCTCCGAGCTGCGCGGCCGCTGGGCCGGTCCGATCTGCGCGCTGGCGTTGTTCGTCCCGGTCTTCGCGACGGCCTTCGACTGGACCCGATGGGTGGTGGTGATCGCCTTCAACATCACCGTCGTCTACCTGGTGTACCTGCGCGGCAGACCGGAACTCGACCGGCCACCGCCGCCCAGAACGGTCTGGGCCTTCGTCGCCATCACGACCGCGTTCGCGCTACTGCCGTTGGGGCTGGTGCCCGGCGGCGGTACCGGTTGACCTCGCCTACTCTGAGGCCATGGTTCAACGCCGGGGATTCAACGACTATGTGACCCGCTTCTGGAGCTTCGCCGCTCCCGCCTATGACGCCCAAGTGCTGCAGCGCTGGGTCTACCAACCCGCCCAGGACGAGGTCCTGGCCCAGCTGCGCGCCCACGGCGCCCTGACCATCGCTGACATCGCCTGCGGCACCGGTATTTTCGCCGACCGGATCGAGCGTGAGCTGCACGCCGCCGTCACCGGCGTGGACATGGCCGAGGGCATGCTGGCCCAGGCCAAGGCCCGGTCCTCGAAGGTCACCTGGTTGACCGCGCCGGCCGAGAAACTGCCGTTCGCCGACGGTGCACTGGACGCCGTGGTGACCACGTCGGCGTTTCATTTCTTCGATCAGCCCGCCGCACTGCGCGAGTTCCACCGGGTGCTCAAGCCGGGTGGTATCGCGGCCGTCACCACCATCAGCCCGCGGCAGGTGCTGCCCCTGCACGCCCTGTCGTCGCACCTGCTCAACCCGGCGCACAATCCGTCGCCCGCGGAGATGGTGAAACTGTTCGAGGGCGCCGGTTTCACGGTGTCCGAGCAGCATCGGGTCAAGCGCCCGGTGTGGACGATGGTCGTGTCGGATCTGCTGACCGTCGGAACCAAATAGTCACCATGCCCGAACTGCACCCTGACGTCGCGGTCCTGGCCCCCCTGCTCGGCACCTGGACCGGTACCGGTGCAGGCGAGTACCCGACCATCGAACCGTTCGAGTACCACGAGGAAGTCACCTTCAGCCACGTCGGCAAGCCATTCCTGGCCTACAGCCAACGGACTCGCGCGGTGAATGACGGCCGTCCGCTGCACGCCGAGACCGGATACCTGCGGGTGCCCGCGCCGGGCCGGGTGGAGTGGGTCCTGGCGCACCCCACCGGCATCACCGAGGTGCTGCAGGGCACGCTCAGTACCGCGGGCGAGTTCGTCCTGGACTTGTCCAGCACCACCATCGGGCGTACCGACTCGGCGAAAGATGTTGAGGCGCTTCGCCGTTGGTTCAGGCTTGAGGATGACAAGCTGAGCTACAACGTCCGGATGGCAGCCGTGGGGGTGCCGTTGCGGCACCACCTGGCGGCCGTACTGCACCGGCAGGACGCGTGACCGGCCCCCAGCAGGGCCGGATCCGGGTGCCGGCCGACCTGGACTCGGTGACCGCGGTCGGCCAGGAGGACCGCTCCGGCCTCGATCCCCAAGCGATAGAACGCATTTGGCAGGCCGCTCAGCACTGGTACGCCGCCGGCCTGCAGCCGGCCATCCAGGTCTGCCTGCGCCGCAACGGGCAGGTGGTGCTCAACCGCGCAATCGGTCACGCCTGGGGCAACGGGCCGGCCGACGCGCCCAACGCCGAGCAGATACCCGTTGGCACCGACACCCCCTTCTGTGTGTACTCGGCGGCCAAGGCGATCAGCACCACCGTGGTGCACATGCTGGTCGAGCGCGGCGAACTCGATTTGGACGCACGGGTTTCCGACTACCTGCCGACGTACACCAGCCACGGCAAGGACCGCACCACGGTACGGCACGTCGTCACCCACAGCGCCGGGGTTCCGCTGGCCACCGGCCCCCGGCCGGACTTGAAACGGATGAACGACAGCGACTACGCCCGCGAGATGCTCGGCAACCTCAAGCCGATCTACCCGCCCGGGCTGATGCACATGTACCACGGTCTCACCTGGGGCCCGTTGATCCGCGAAATCGTCTCGGCGGCAACGGGACGCAACATCCGGGACATCCTCGCCACCGAAATCCTCGACCCCCTCGGCTTCCGGTGGACCAATTACGGCGTAGCGCCGGAAGATGTTCCGCTGGTCGCGCCCAGCCACGTCACCGGCAAGCCACTGCCCGCACCGATGGCAGCGGCGTTCAAGAAAGCGGTCGGCGGTACCCCGAACCAGATCATCCCGTTCAGCAACACCCCGGACTTCCTCACCAGCGTGGTGCCGTCGTCGAGCACGGTCTCGAACGCCGTCGAGCTGTCCCGGTTCGCCGAAATCCTGTGCCGCGGCGGCGAACTCGACGGGGTGCGGGTGATGCGGCCGGAGACCCTGCAGGCGGCCACCGCCCAGTGCCGGCGGCTGCGGCCCGACATCGCCGTGGGCCTGATGCCGATGCGGTGGGGCACCGGATACATGCTGGGGTCCAAGCGATTCGGCCCGTTCGGCCGGAATGCCCCGGATGCCTTCGGCCACACCGGTCTGACCAACATCGCGGTGTGGGCCGACCCGGCCCGGGGCCTGGCCGCTGCGGTGGTCAGCAGCGGCAAGCCCGGCGGCCACCCCGAAGCGAACCGCTATCCAGCGCTGCTTGATGCGATTGCTGCGGAGATCCCGGTCAAGCCTTAGTCGCGGCCCGCGCAAAGAGTCGCAGCAGCACCTGGCTCATGCCCGCCAGCGCCAACTTGACGGGCGGGAACGACGAGGTGGACGACACCGTGTAGTCGATGCGCGTGCCCTGGCCCGCAGGGGCGAGCCCCTCAACGTCCACCGAGGTCAGTCGCACCTCACCCTGGTATCCGGGAATGGGCACACCGGAACGGGCCGCATAACCAAACAGGTTCGGGGCCTCGAAGGTCACCACTTCCTCGGTCATCGCCGGTCCAGGGCCTGGCGTGGTGATGCGCCGCACCGCGCCGAGGCCGTTCGGCTCCGGGCTGCCCGGCTTGTCGATGGTCACGGTGACGCCCGGACCCCAGGTGGACATGCCTTCGTGATCGGTCAGGGTGGTCCACACGGACTCGATCGGGCGGGCGACGGTGGTGCTTGCGGTCGCGTGCATGATTGCGGCTCCTTGGTCGGTTGAGTCCGATCATGCCGCACGCCCCGGCGCGATGCCTGGCAGGCTGTCCCAATGCCCGACGAACCCATCCGCGACGATCACGCCGAGCTGCTGCGCCGCCGCGCGCTGACCGAGGATGCTGCCCGACCGGATGCCGTACAGCGTCGGCACGGTGCTGGTGGGCGCACCGCGCGGGAGAACATCGCCGACCTCGTGGACGCCGGCAGTTTCGTCGAGTACGGCCGGTTTGCGATCGCTGCGCAGCGACGACGTCGTCCGCTTGACGACCTGATAGCCAGGACGCCCGCGGACGGGCTCGTCGCCGGAACGGCGCGCGTCGACGGGCAGCCGTGCGCGGTGCTGTCCTACGACTACACGGTGCTGGCCGGCACGCAGGGCGCGCTCGGGCACCTCAAGAAGGACCGGCTGTTCGACCTGATCGAGCGGATGAAGCTGCCCACCGTCTTCTTCGCCGAGGGCGGCGGCGGGCGCCCCGGCGACACCGACCATCCGACGGTGTCTTCGCTGGAGGTCCGGGCATTCAAGCTGTGGGCCGCGCTCTCGGGTGTGGTGCCGCGGATCGCGGTGGTCAAGGGCCGCTGCTTCGCCGGAAATGCGGTGATCGCGGGCTGTTCTGACCTGATCGTCGCGACCGCGGACACGTCGATCGGCATGGGCGGCCCGGCGATGATCGCCGGCGGCGGACTCGGCGACGTCGCCCCTGACGAGGTCGGCCCGATCTCGGTACAGGCCCCCAACGGAGTGGTTGACGTCGTGGTGACCGACGAAGGCACCGCGGTCGACGTCGCCCGGCGCCTGCTGGGCTATTTCCGCGGGCGGGTGTCGCCCGGCGCGGCTGCCGACCAAAATGCCTTGCGCACAATGATTCCCGAACGCGCCCGGCGGGCCTATCAGGTCAGTCCGATCATCGAGACACTGGCCGACCACGGCTCGGTGACGTTCCTCCGGGAGAAGTTCGCGCCCGAGCTGGTGACCGCGCTGGCCCGTATCGAGGGCCGGCCGGTCGGCGTGCTCGCCAATAACACCATGGTGATGGCCGGGGCGATCACCGCCGCAGCTTCCGACAAAGCCGCCCGATTCCTGCAACTGTGCGACGCCTTCGGGATACCGGTGGTGTCGCTGGTCGACTGCCCTGGCTTCATGGTGGGTCCCGCGGCCGAAGCCGAAGCACTGGTTCGGCGTGGGTCACGGATGCTCGTCGCCGGTGCCGCCTTGCGCGTCCCACTGGTCGCGGTGATCCTCCGTCGCGGTTACGGCCTTGGCGCACAAGCGATGTGCGGCGGTAGCCTGCATGAACCGCTGCTGACGGTGGCCTGGCCGGGTGCGCATCTCGGGCCGATGGGGCTGGAGGGAGCGGTACGGCTCGGGCTGCGCAAGGAGCTGGAGGCGATCGCCGACGACGACGCCCGCGAGCAAGCGGTGCGGGACGCGACCGCGGCCGCGCAGGCCAATGCCGCGGCGCTCAATGCGGCCTCCATGTTCGAGATCGATGACGTCATCGACCCCGCCGAGACCCGGTCACTCATCGCCGCGACGCTGGCGACGGCCGAGCCGGCAGGTCTGCCGCCGCGCCGGGGATTCGTCGATACCTGGTGATCAGTCGCGCACGCCGCGGTACAGCTGTCGACGCACGACGAAGCGTTGCAGCACCGGATCCACCGTCCACGCCGGGAACCGGACTGCCTGTCCCCACGGGGTGAACACCTCCAGCCCGTCGGGCTGTGGACCGAGCACCGACCCCCACCGGACGGCCGGGGGCCGGTAGCGCCGCAGCTTTCGAGACTTGATCTGGGCCAGAATATTTCGCGCTACCAGGGCACCGCCGCCGTTACGGGCTGACGTCCGCAGCGGATCGGTGGCCGCGACGTCGCCGACCGCGAAGACCCCCGAATACCCGGGCACCGTCAGTTCCGGGGTGACGCGGACGAAGCCGTCGTCGTCGAGTATCTCGGGCGGCAGCCACCCGGTGTTGGGCCGAACCCGCCCGACCGCCCAAAGCACCGCATCGACTTCGGCATCCGGTTGCCCGGTGCTGAATTCAATTGGTCCAGTGGCTATTTCATCACGATCGGCGGGCAGGACCGCGCGGTGCCCGAGGTATGACCGGACCCCCAGCTCAGCCAACCGCCGCGCGACGCGGACCTGCGTTCCGGGGTGGTACCCCGGAAGTACTTGCGCGCCAGGAAAATACAAGGCGACCTGCTTGTCCGGCCAGGTACTGGCCAGGTTCCCGGCACTGCTCACGGCCGTGGCACCGCCTCCGACCACGGCAATGCGCCGGGCGCCGGCCAGCCGGTCGTGGGTGTCTTTCAGGTCCGCCGCCACGTCGTCGGCCGATTGCAGCGTCGGCCGGCGCCAGAACCCGTTGCTGGTTCCCGTGGAGATCACCAGCACGTCGAACGGCTCGATGGCCTCAGTTCCGTCGGCCGCGATCACTGTGACCGTACGCGCGTCGAGATCGGCACCGGTCAAGGCCCCGTGCACAATTCGAACCGGATCCAGCCCACGGAATCGCCGGAAGCCGATGAAGTAGTCCCGCGACCAGACTTCGGGTCGCGTGACCCGCATACCGAGTTCCTGCCCGCTGACCAATCCGTCCTTGACCGAGATGCCGACCACCTCGGCATGCCGGGCCAGGCGGACAGCGGCGAGTATGCCGCTGTCCCCCAGCCCGGCTATGACGATGCGCTTGCGCAAGTCAGGGCAGGATCGAGTCGACGTAGCCGCCGTCGGCGCGCACCGCGGCACCGGTGGTTGCCGAGGACTGCTCAGAACTGAGGTAGACCACCATGTTGGCGATCTCTTCGGGCTCAATCAGCCTGCGCAGCAATGACTGTGGGCGGTACTTGATCATGAATTCGCGCTGCGCCTCGTCCCACGGCAAGGTCTTGTCCACCAGCTGATAGACGAAGTCCACCAGGGCGGTTCTGCCGGTCAGATCAATCTGCACAATCAGCCTCCGATGATGTCACGGGTTGGTGCAACGCTAGCCGCCCGCGAAACATTTCAGTACCGTCTGCGTCGAGCCATCTGAACCTGGGAGCGTCGTGACCGAACTACTGGTGCTGCACA
>JARLGS010000597.1 GCA_031292695.1 Mycobacterium sp.
GATCATGATCATCTTCGGCCTGGGTTATGTGTCCATCGTGCTGGTGATCTTCATTGCCGCGGTGTTCCCCATGGCGGTGACGATCCAGGAGGGCGTGCAGGGTATTCGCGGCGGGGAAGTCCGCGCAGCGCGCACCTTGGGGGCCAGTTCCTGGCAGTTGCTGGCCCATGTCTACCTGCCGGCGTCGCTGCCGTTCGTCACGGCGGCCCTGCGCATCGGTTTCAGCCAGGGCTGGCGGGCACTGGTGGCAGCGGAAATGATCGGCGCCTCCCAGGGCATCGGCTGGATGGTCTCCACCGGGGGCCAGATCGGCAACAGCAGCCAGGTGCTGCTGGGCATCGCCCTGATCGGGCTGATCGCCTGGCTGATGGAGAGTTTCGTGTTCCGGCGCATCGAGCGTCATTACCAGCAATGGCGCGAGCAATAAGTCGCCGGTGTCCCCTTCAAACCTTCAATGAATCTGTACGAGGTGTCATGTGAGCAACCCGTTCGATCCCCGCGAAGCCGGGCACTATATTGCCCCGCAAGGCCTGTATGAGCGTAACAAGCAACGCCCGTTCCTGGGCACGATCAGCTGTGATCGGCAGACCCTGGTGGCCGGCCAATGGGATGAGATCACCCTGGTCTACGAGGTCGGCGGCAGCGGGCTGGCGGACGGTGCCTGGCTGAAACTGGCGTTCAAGTTCTACTCCGACTGGGCCTTGTTCCAGACCTCGAACCCGGCGGGCCCCAACTACGTCAGTGCCGAGTATCAAGCCAGTGAATTGGTGCCGGGGCAGAGCCAGGCCACGGTGCAGCACCTGAAAGTGCGCTTTGACCAGAAGGGTCATGAGCGGCCGTTCCAGAAAGCCGTGATCATCGATATCGTCGACGGCTATCTCAATCCCGGCGACCGCATCGTCATCCGCCTCGGCGACCGACGCCAGGGCGGCGCGGGCACGCGGGTGCAGAGTTTCGTCGAGAAGGACTTCCGTTTCCGCTTGTTCATCGATCCGCTGGGCAGCTCGAAGTTTGCCGAGGTTCCGGGTGATCCGTTGCTGGATATCGTCCCGGGACCGGCGCAAAGCCTGCAACTGATCGTGCCGCGACTGGTCGGCGCGGGGGAAGGGTTCGACGTGCTGTTGCGGGTCGACGATGCCTGGGGCAATACCTGTCGCCAGCTGCCGCTGGAGGGGCTGTTGACCCTGACCGGCCCCGAAGGTGAACAACGGCAGCTGCCGTTCCGCCTGGCGGCCGAAGGCTGGGCGATCGCCCGGCTGGAGGCGGTGAAGTTCGGCGCGGTGGGCGAGTGGCGCTTGTCGGCCGAGGTGCGGGGGCCGTTCGTGCGTGGGGCCCGGGCCTTTGTCACGGTCGACCCGGCGGGTACGGCATTGCGTCCGCTCTATGCGGACCTGCATGTGCATTCCGACGACACCGTGGGCACCAATGACACCTTGTACAACCTCAGTTATGGCCGTGATGTCGCCGGGCTCGATGTGCTCGGTTATACCGCCAACGACTTCAACATCACCGAGCAGCGCTGGGACCAGGCGGTCAGGTTGATTCACGAACTCAACGAGCCCGGTCGCTTTGTCTGCTATCCGGGCACCGAATGGTGCGGCAACTCCTGCGCCGGCGGCGACCGCAACGTGGTGTTCCTGCATGATCGAAAGCCGGAGTTTCCTTTCGATAACCAGGGACGGCTGGTGCGTTCCTTCGAATGGAACGAGTTCACCGCCGGGACCATCAAGCCTGGTGCCTGGCCGGTGGACGAGTTGTATGCCGCCTACGCCAAGGACCCCGAAGGTCATCTGATGATGCCCCACGTGGGCGGGCGTCGTTGCAACCTGGACTGGCATCACCCTGAGCTGGAGCGCCTGATTGAAGTGGGCTCGGCATGGGGGCAGTTCCATTGGGTCTACGCCGAAGCCCTGCAGCGTGGGTATCGGGTCGGGGCTGCCGCCAACAGCGATGAGCACCAGGGCCGTTGCGGCGGCGGGGTGCCGGCCACGGCGGTGTTCGGTTCGCGTGGCGGGCTGACCGGGGTGGTTGCCGACAGCTTCGACCGTGCCAGTGTCGGCAAGGCATTGCGCGCCCGGCGGACCTTTGCCACCACCGGTGAACGCTCGTTCGCCAGCCTGCGCCAGGGGGCGCATTTCATGGGGGAAGTGTTCACTGCACGGGCCGATGCGACGCTGGATTATCGCTTGCTGGGGGAGGCGGGTTGGGAGCAGGTCGACCTGTTCGACGGCGAGCAGCGGGTCTGGTCACGCAACCTGCACGAGGAGCTGGGCTTCTCGGGGCACGGCATTCGCCTGCGGTTGGGCGGAGCACGGATCAAGGACCGTTATCGCGGTGCCTACTGGACCGGTGAGATCCGGGTCACCGGCGCGGTGATCAAGGGCTTCCGGGCATTGGGTCTCGACCATCCCGAGCAGACTGTATGGCGCAAGGATGCGACGACACTGGCGTTTCGTACCGATACCAATGGCGATACCGACAGCATCGAGATCGACCTGTCGCAACTGGCGGGGGCGACCTTGCAGATTCACAGCCGTATCGACAATTACATCAAGGTCGGCGACCCGTCCGAGCCGCAACCTTATGTGCATGCGCCGACGGTGCTGATGGAGTTGTCCGGTGAGCAACTGTTGGCACAGGGGCAGGTGATTGAGGAACTGCCGGGGGCTGAGTTGAAAGTCTCCCTGGAGCGCACGACCGATGCGCCGCTACCTCGTGAGGTGCAAGGGCGGATCGAGCTGGCGGGGTTGCGGTTGGCGGC
>JARLGS010000067.1 GCA_031292695.1 Mycobacterium sp.
GAGGACGAGGCCGTCCTGGCGACATATGAGACGCTCAAGGCAAAACTGAAGCAGCCCAAGAAACTCAGCGATGTCGTCGCCAACGATCTCGGTGCGGATTCCGACTACATTGCCGTCTTCATCCCGGGCGGACACGGAGCAGTGGTGGGCCTGCCCGCCACCCGGGCGGTGGGGGAGACCCTCGATTGGGCTTTGGCGAACGACAAGCTGATCATCACCCTGTGTCATGGCCCGGCCGCTCTGCTCTCCGCGTCGCTGGGCAAGCAGGAATCACCCTTCAAGGGATACTCGGTCTGCGTCTTCCCCGACGCGCTCGCCCGAGGGCCGAACGTTGAGATCGGTTACCTGCCGGGGCATATGCAGTGGCTGGTCGCCGACCTGCTGGCCAAGCAGGGGCTGACGATCATCAACGACGACATGACGGGCGCGACCCACCAAGATCGCAACCTGCTCACCGGCGACGGTCCGCTCGGATCCAACGCGCTGGGCCGGCTTGCGGCAGATGCGCTGATCGAGGCCGCCGGAGCCGGAGCGTAAAACCCAACGCGCGTTTCTGTACAGTCGCTCAGCAGGGCCGTGGCCCTCGGAGAAGGGCGACGGAAAATGGGCGATCAACCGCGAGACATCCGGGAGTTGGCCGGCGACGTCGACGCGTACCGGGACGAGCTGTTCCGCCGCTGGACGGGTCTTCTCAGCTACCGCTACATCGGCCGCAAGCACGCATCGATGGACCTCGGCGATGTCGACGACACCGTCACCATCCGCCGCGACATGCGCAACGAGGCGGGCGGAATCATGGCGGCGCCGTTGGCCATTGCGTCGCCGGAGGGCTGCCAGACCGACATGGTCGCGGTGCCCAATCCGGTCATCGCGTCGGTGCAGATCGTCGACCCCGGCTATGACGTCAGCAGGATCGAGATCGTCGATTCCGGCGTCGTGCACCAGGGCCGGACCATGGGCTACGGCCGGTGCAAGATCGTCGACGCCGACAATCCCGAACGGGTCATCGCCTTCAACGAAGGGCAGGGAGCAATCATCGGCATTCCGCCGGACGGCCTGGACAGAATGGACGTGTCGGGCACGGAGTTGCTCATCGAGGACTCGCCCGATCTGCCGCCGCTGTGGGAGGCGTTCGGCGCCCGCAAACGTCGCGACGGCCATTGGGTGCTGCCGGAGCTGAGTGCCGAATCCGCCTCACCGGACGCGGCTTTGCACATCGGACCTCAACACGTCGTGCTGGAGACCGCGGCGACCGACCTCGCCGCCGACGAGGCGGGAACACGGAAGCTGCAGGTCGTCAGCTGGCACGTCATGTTCATGTCGCGCGGGAAGGTGGGTCCCTTCCGCGTCGACGGCACCGCGCACAGTGGCCGACTGGGAGGAAGGGCCGGGCGCGTCGGGGTGCGCATGCTTTTGCACGACGAGGGCAACGGGGACAAGCCCGTCACGTCGGCCGCGGTGGTTTTCGAGATGGTGGGCTGACTGAGCGCTGGTCATACATCCCTTGCCGTCTGTATGGTGCTAGACACCCGGACGACAGGAGAAACGTGGTGGCACAGCGGTTGGCGGGGAAGGTCGCGCTCATCAGTGGCGGCGCCCGGGGGATGGGCGCGTCGCACGTTCGCACGATGGTGGCCGAGGGGGCCAAGGTCGTCTTCGGCGACATCCTCGACGACGAGGGCAAGGCGGTCGCGGCCGAGGTCGGCGACGCGGCTCGCTATCTGCACCTCGATGTGACCAAACCCGAGGACTGGGACGCGGCGGTGGCCACCGCTCTGAGTGAGTTCGGCGGCATCGACGTGTTAGTCAACAACGCGGGCATCATCAACATCGGCACTCTGGAGGACTACGAACTCTCCGAGTGGCGGCGGATCCTCGACATCAACCTGACCGGTGTGTTTCTCGGCATCCGCGCCGTGGTCAAACCGATGAAGGAAGCCGGACGGGGATCGATCATCAACATCTCCTCCATCGAGGGGATGGCCGGCACCATCGCCTGCCACGGCTACACCGCGAGCAAGTTCGCGGTCCGAGGGCTGACCAAGTCAGCCGCACTGGAACTGGGCCCCAGCGGAATTCGAGTGAACTCGATTCACCCCGGCCTCATCAAGACACCGATGACCGAGTGGGTTCCCGACGACATCTTCCAGACCGCCCTGGGCCGCGCCGCCGACCCCAGGGAGGTGTCCAGCCTGGTGGTCTACCTGGCCAGCGACGAGTCGAGCTATTCGACCGGCTCTGAGTTCGTCGTGGACGGCGGCACCACCGCCGGCCTGGGACACAAGGACTTCTCCGCGGTCGACGTCGGCGAGCAGCCGGAGTGGGTCACCTAGGCGGTCAGCCCACATCGAGACTGTGCCCAGTGCTCCAGAGGGGGCCACGAGCACGCGCGGTGCGCAGGCTCGATGCCGTCAGCGCAGAGTCGACGCTGTCAGCGCGTCGCCGCTAGGGGCTTCGGCCTCTGTGGCTGGCGCGGACGGTGCCGGCCAGGGCGAAGGGACCGGGCGTTGCCTCACGCGTTGCGGCCACCAGAACCACTTGCCCAGCAGCGCGGCAATGGACGGCGTCATCAGCGACCTGACGATCAGTGTGTCGAAGAGCAGACCGAGGCCGATGGTAGTGCCGACCTGGCCGATGACCGTCAGCTCACTGACCGCCATCGTCATCATCGTGAAGGCGAACACCAGTCCCGCCGAGGTCACCACCGAGCCGGTGCCGCCCATTGCCCGGATGATCCCGGTGTGCAGGCCGGCGTGGATCTCCTCCTTGAACCGCGCCACCAGCAGCAGGTTGTAGTCGGCGCCGACGGCGAGCAGGATGATGACCGACATCGCGAGCACCATCCAGTGCAGTTCGATGCCGATGAGGTGCTGCCAGATCAGCACCGAAAGCCCGAAGGACGCACCCAGCGAGAGCACGACGGTTCC
>JARLGS010000598.1 GCA_031292695.1 Mycobacterium sp.
CTTCGCCGGCGCCGACCATGCGTGCCAGCCGTCCGGTGATGATCTCCTCGGCCTCTCCGACGATCCGCGAGATCAGCTCGTCGCAGGTCGGGATGTCATGGATCAGACCCATCACGGTGCCCGCGGTCCAGATACCGGCGTCGACGTCACCGTTGTCGAACACCTTGCGGCCGCGCACGCCGGCCACCAGGTCCTTGACGTCTTCGAACTGGCCGCCGTCCTTGAGGATCTGCACCACCTCACGCGACACCGCGTTGCTCGCCACCCGTGCGGTGTTGTGCAGGCTGCGGAAGATCAGCTCGGTGCCCCGCTCGTCGGTGGCCACGATGGCCTCCTTGACGTTCTGGTGAATGCAGGACTCCACGGTGCACATGAAGCGGGTACCCATGTTGATGCCATCGGCACCGAGGGCCAGCGCGGCCACCAGACCACGCGCGTCGCCGAAACCGCCCGAGGCGATCATCGGGATCTCGATCTCCTTGGCCGCGGCCGGGATCAGCACCAGTCCCGGCACGTCGTCCTCACCCGGGTGCCCGGCGCACTCGAAGCCGTCGATGCTGATGCCGTCGACACCGAGGCTCTGGGCCTTGACGGCGTGGCGCACCGAGGTGCACTTGTGCAGCACCTTGATGCCGTTGTCATGGAACATCGGCAGGTGTGGCGCCGGGTTCGACCCCGCGGTCTCGACGATCTTGATCCCTGCGTCGACGATGACCTTGCGGTACTCGTCGTATGGCGGCGGGTTGATCGCCGGCAGGATGGTCAGGTTGACCCCGAACGGCTTATCTGTCAGGTCCCGGGTCTTGGCGATCTCAGTGGCCAGATCCGCCGGGGTCGGCTGCGTCAGCGCGGTGATGAAACCCAGACCACCCGCATTTGCCACGGCCGCAACCAGTTCCGCGCGACCGACCCACTGCATACCGCCCTGGGCGATCGGGTGCTCGACACCGAATGCCTCGGTGAACTTCGTCTTGATGCTCATCTCTGCTCCTTATTTACCGCGGCGCCATGCGGATCGCGCCGTCGAGGCGAATGACCTCGCCGTTGAGCATCGGGTTCTCGATGATGTGCTGCGCCAGGGCGCCGTACTCATCCGGATCCCCCAGGCGGGCCGGGTGCGGCACCTGCTGACCCAACGACTTCTGCGCCTCCTCGGGCAGCGAACCCAGCAGCGGGGTCTTGAACAGACCCGGCGCGATGGTGCAGACGCGGATCAGCTCACGGGACAGGTCCCGGGCGATCGGCAGCGTCATGCCGACCACGCCGCCCTTGGACGCCGAGTACGCGGCCTGGCCGATCTGGCCGTCGAACGCCGCCACCGACGCGGTGTTGACGATCACGCCCTTCTCGCCGTCGATCGCCTCGGTCTTGGCGATCCGCTCGGCCGAGAGGCGGATGACGTTGAAGGTGCCGATCAGGTTGACCTCGACCACCTTGCGGAAGCCGTCGATCGGGAACGCGCCGTTCTTGCTCAGGGTCTTGATCGCGTTGCCGATGCCGGCACAGTTGACGTTGATCCGGACCGGACCCATCTCCTCGGCCGCATCCAGGGCCGCGGTGACGCCCGCCTCGTCGGTCACGTCGGCGGCGACGAACTTGGCGCGCGGGCCGAGCTCGGCCACAACGTCCTCACCCTTGAGGTCGATGACCACGACGCTGCCGCCGGCGTCGAGCAGCCGCTTGGTGGTCGCCAGGCCCAGGCCCGACGCGCCACCGGTGACAACGGCGACGGAATCCTTTATCTGCATTGATGAAATCCCTTCTGTTAACGGAAAACTCAGGCCCAGTCGCGCAGCACGGCCTCGGTGTCGGCTCCGGGCACGCCTGGCGCGGTCGGGGTGGACGGCACGCTGCGGGAGAACCGCGGTGCCGGCATGGGCTCCAGGTTGTCGCCGCGGTCGGCGAACCGGAAGAAGGTGTCGCGCTCGGTGAGGTGCGGCTCGGTCTCGACCTCGGCGAAGCTCAGCACCGGCGTCGTACAGGCATCCGAACCGGCGAACACCTTGGTCCAGTGGTCCCGAGTCTGCGCGGCGAAGGCCTTGGTGAAGATGTCGCGCAATTCGGGCCAGCGGCTGACGTCGTTCTGCCCCGGCAGGTTCGCCGGGTCCAGCTCCAGCTTGGCCAGCAGCTCGGCGTAGAACTGCGGCTCGATCGCGCCGACCGCCATGTACTTGCCGTCGGAGGTTTCGTAAGTGTCGTAGTACGGCGCACCGGTGTCGAGCATGTTGGTGCCCCGATCGTCGCTCCACATGCCCTGGCTGCGGAAGCTCCACATCATCTGCATCAGCACGCTGGAGCCGTCGACCATCGCGGCGTCGACCACCTGGCCCTTGCCCGAACTCTGCCGCTCCCACAGCGCGGACAGGATGCCAACCAGCAGGAACATCGAACCGCCACCGAAATCGCCGGCCAGGTTGAGCGGCGGCACGGGGCGCTCGCCCTTGCGGCCGACGGCGTGCAGCAGGCCGTTCAGCGAGATGTAGTTGATGTCGTGCCCGGCCCGAAGGGCCCGCGGGCCGGTCTGGCCCCAGCCGGTCATCCGCGCGTAGATGAGCTTCTCGTTGACCTTGGCGCAGTCGGCCGGGCCCAGGCCCAGACGTTCGGTGACACCGGGCCGGAAGCCCTCGATGAGCACGTCGGCCTTGGCGATCAGTTCAAGGACCAATTCGCGGCCCTCGTCGCTCTTCATGTCCACCGCCACCGACCGGCGGTTACGCAGCATGGTGTCCCGGCTGGGTGCAGCGGCGCCCTTGCTCGGCCGCTCGACCCGCACGACATCGGCGCCAAGGTCGCCAAGAATCATGGCGGCGTGCGGTCCGGGGCCGATGCCGGCCAGCTCGACAACGCGCAATCCCTGCAATGGTCCAGCCATCGTGTTATGCACCTTTCGGTAGATCGGTTGACCCCGGGTCTGTTGACCGCGACATAGCTTACTTGTATAACGAAGTCTGTCTGCTGAGTCCACTACGGGCCCGTTGCCCGTCTGAAATTGGGGTGTCGAAAATGAGCTACACCGGAACCGACGATCTGACAGTCGCGCTGGTCGACGGCGTGCTGTCCGTGACGCTCAACCGGCCGGAGAGCCTGAACTCGCTGACCCAGCAGATGCTCGACCGTATCGCCGACGTGGTGACCCAGGCCGCGACCGACCCCGCGGTCAAGGTGGTCCGCCTGGGCGGTGCCGGTCGTGGCTTCAGCTCCGGCGCTGGACTCAGCCCTGACGACCAGGAGTCCAAGAAGTTTGATGCCGCAGCGGTTTTGAACGCGGCCAACCGTGCGGTCGCCGCTCTGGTCAACCTGCCCAAGCCGGCGATCGCGGTGCTGCACGGCGCCGCGGCCGGGGTTGGGGTATCGCTCGCCCTGGCCTGCGACATCGTCCTGGCGGCGGAACAGTCCTATCTGTTGTTGGCGTTCACCAAGATCGGGCTGATGCCCGACGGCGGTGCCTCCGCCCTGGTCGCCGCCTCCATCGGCCGGGCCCGGGCCATGCGGATGGCGCTGCTGGCCGAGAAGCTGCCGGCTACCGAGGCCTACGCGGCCGGCCTGGTGAGCTCGGTGCACCACGCCGACGACCTGGAAGCCGAGGTGGACCGGGTGATCGAGGTGTTGAAGTCCGGCCCCGCGGTGGCATTGCGCAAGACCAAACAGGCCATCAACGACGCCACCTTGACCGAGCTGAACAACACGTTCGCCCGCGAAACCGCCGGGCAGATCCAGCTTTTGAACGCGGCCGATTTCCGGGAAGGCGTCCAGTCCTTCCAACAGCGACGCGTTCCCGTCTTCAGCGACCGGTGATTTGCGCACGTTTGGTGACGCCGAGCGTTGCCAAACGTGCACAAATCGCTTGACGTGCGCGCGACGATGGTTGGGTGAGTTCACCGTTCGACGTCGATACGCCCGAGCCGCGGACCACCGACCGTTGGCGGCTGCTCGCGCCCTTGCGTTTCCGCGAGTACCGCCTGCTCATCGCGGCCGTTTCGCTGTCGATCTTCGCCGAGGGCATGTGGACAGTGGTCGCGGCGTTGCAGGTCATTGCGCTGGACAACGATCCGGCGGCCCTGTCGCTGGTGGCGACCTGTATGGGCGCCGGCCTGGTGTGCTTCGTACTGGTCGGCGGCATCGCGGCCGACCGGCTCAACCGGCGCAACATCATCATCACCGTCGAATCGGTCAACCTGGTCGTGGTGTCGACCATCGCTGTCCTCAGTTCGACCGGGACGCTTCGGCTATGGCACATGGCGGTGGCCGCGACGTGTCTCGGCATCGCGGTCGCCTTCTTCTTCCCGGCCTACAGCGCGATGCTGCCGCTCCTGCTGCCGGCCGAACAACTGTTGGCGGCCAACGGCATTGAAGGCATGGTGCGCCCGGCGCTCCAACAGGCGATCGGCCCGGCGGCGGCCGGCGTGCTGGTCGGGCTGACGTTCCCGTGGATCGGCGCGACCACGGTCGCGACGTTGTTCGGAGTCGGCCTGGCCCTGTTGGTGGCGACGAGACCCGCGGCCGTCCCCGCCGAGCCGGATCCGACTGAGCACAAGCATGTTCTGCACGACCTACGCGACGGTTTCGCGTTCATGACCCGCACCCCGTGGCTGTTGTGGACGCTGCTGGTCGCCAGCGTCTATGTGCTGGTCGTACTCGGGCCGATCGAGGTGCTGGTGCCGTTCATCGCCGAACAGCGCTTCTCCGAAGGCCCCCGCGCCTACGGATTCATCATGGCGGGGTTCGGGATCGGCAGCGCCATCGGCGCACTGGCGGTTTCCTACGCACGAATGCCACGGCGCTACCTCACCGCGATGATGGCGATCTGGGGCCTGGGCGCCCTACCGCTGATCGTGGTGGGCAGCACCTGGTCGTTCCCGCTCATGCTGATCGCCGCGTTCTGCGTCGGCATCGGTGACGGAGCCAGCATGGTCATCTGGGGCACCCTGTTGCAGCGGCGGGTACCGACCGAGATGCTGGGCCGGGTGTCCAGCCTGGACTTCTTCGTCTCGCTGGTATTCCTGCCGGTGTCTTACGCAGTCGCCGGACCGCTGTCGAAAATCATTGGCATGCAATGGATCTTCCTGGCGTCCGGGGCAATGCCGGCGCTGCTCACCGCAGTCGCCTGGACCGCGGGACGCATGCGCCGCGACGAGCTCGCCCATCCGCTGTGATCTGTGCACGCTGCGTAACGGTCACCGTTACGCAGCGCGCACGAATCGCTAGGAGCGATGCAGGGTGAGCAGGTGTACGTAGACCTCGGCGTTGTGCCGGTTGTGCGTGATCTCGTCCTCCGTCAGCTCGCGCCGGATCTTGCCCGGGACTCCGGCGATCATCGATCCGGGCGGCACCACAAAACCCTGCGGCACAACGGTTCCCGCGGCTACCAACGACCCGGCCCCGATCCGCGCACCGTTCAGCACAATGGCCCCCATGCCGACCAGGGCACCATCTTCGACAGTGCAACCGTGCAACACCGCGTTATGCCCGACGCTGACTCCGGCACCCACCTTCACCGGGAAACCCGGGTCGACGTGCACGGCGCACCCGTCCTGGATATTCGAGCCCTCACCGATCTCGATGGGCTCGAACTCGGCGCGCAGGGTCGCGCCGTACCAGACGCTGGCCCGCGCGGCCAGTGTCACCTGCCCGATCACCGACGCCGTCGGCGCCACCCACGACTCGTCGTGCGCTTGTGGGGCGTGCCCGTGGATGGGGACGATCAGAGGTTCAGACATGCGGCACATGTTAGGTCGCCCACCCCACCGACTGGGACGCCCACCACGGTCGCCGCGGGTCTGCTGGCGACCATTGGCATCCTGGACGTCGCCGGGACGGTCTGCTCTGGCCGGCTCACCGACCGGATCGATCCACGGTTGCTGCTCACCGTGTACAAAGTCGGGCGCGGCATCTCACTAGCCCTGTTGCCGTCGTTGCTGTCCCCGCACGCCGATCCCGGTACCTGGGTGTTCATCGTGTTCTCCGACCTGGACTGGGTTGCCACGGTCCCCCGACGATCGCCCTGCGCCGGCATTACTTCTGTGATCGCGCCCCGGTGGTGTTCGGTTGGGTGTTTGCCGCGTATCAGGTCGGCGCCGCGGTGCCAACGGCCCTCGCGGGCTGGCTCCGAGATCAGCAGGGCAGCTATGACCTGGCCTTTCAACTGGCTGCCGGGCTATGTGCGGTGGCGGCGACGCTGTGCTTAACCATCAGAAAAGTCCAGGTCAACGCAGCCCGACAGGAGATAGTCCCAGGTAGCTGGTTTTGCTGTTTGGGGCCGCCAGCCTTTACCATTCGACGGGCGCCACGCCCCGGATGGTCACTACCCCGGCCGGTCTGTGTGCGCGTCGTGAACAGCTGAGGAGCCGAACATGAAGACTCGTACCAGCCGATTTCTGGGCATAACCGCGGCCATCGCCGCGATGACGGCGTCAATGCCGCTGGCGGTGACCGCTTACGCAGACCCGCCACCGCTGCCGCCGCCGACCAACAAGGTGCCGGACCCGCAGGGCCCTGGCTGCGACAAGGTCAAGACGGGCTTGCCCGACCTGTCCGTACTGGCCAACAAGCCGTTGAGCGCCGTGCTGGCCACCATTCCGTCCATCAGCACCTTCAACGCGGCTGTCACCGGAGGCTTCAACCCCGCGGTGAACATCAGCAGCGTGCTGGACAACGGCCCGTACGTGGTGTTCGCGCCCACCAACGCCGCGTTCGAGGCGATGGACCAGGCCAAGCTGGCGGCGCTGAAGGCCGACCCGGCCGCGCTGACCAACTTCGACTACTACCACGTGTTCCTCGGCGTGCTCGGCAATGACACCGTCAAGGGCCAGCGGCCGACGCAGCAGGGCACCCCCATCAAGGTGACCGGCGACGGCGGCGACATCAAGATCAACGACACTGCCAAGCTGGTGTGCGGCGCGTTCGAAGCGAGCAACGCCCGCATCTACGTGATCGACACCGTGCTGGACATGGCTGAGGCCCCGGCCCCGGTCACGGTCGCCGGCAGCGACGCCACGACGAGCTCGTCGACCACATCTACGTCGACCACATCTTCGTCGGCACCGAGCACGACCGAGTCGTCGACGACGTCCAGCTCGGCTACATCGTCCGCGGCCCCGACCACGACGACGTCGGCTCAGCACTGATGCTGCGCTGAGGGCGGTCGAACTCTCGATCGGCCGCCCTCGGCCACAGACTCGACAAAATCGGCGCCCCTGCACGACATTGTGCAGGGGCGCCGATTGGTCTGTTGGGGCGAGTTACAGCCCCAAATCGCGGCCGATGATCTCCTTCATGATCTCGGTGGTGCCACCGTAGATCGTCTGGATCCGGACGTCGACGTAATCCTTGGCCACCCGGTACTCGTTCATGTAGCCGTAGCGGCCGTGCAGCTGCACGCACTGGTCGACGACCTTCTTGCCCAGCTCGGTGCACCACCACTTGGCCTTGGAGGCCTCAACGGCGGTCAGCTCCTTGTCCACCACGGCACGCAGGCAGCGGTCGACATACTGCTCGGCAATGTCCAGTTCAGTGTCCATTTCGGCCATCAGGAACCGGCTGTGCTGGAAGCTGCCGATCGACTGACCAAAGGCCTTGCGGTCCTTCACATATTGCAGAGTCTCATTGAACGTCGCACGGGCACCGGCAATTCCGGCGATCGCGATCGAAAGCCGTTCGGACGGCAGGTTTTCCATCAGGTGGTAGAAACCCTTGCCTTCGGTGCCGAGCAGGTTGGTGCTGGGAACGCGGACGTTCTCGAAGTTCAGCTCGGCGGTGTCGGCGGCATGCTGACCCATCTTGTCCAGCTTGCGGCCGCGGGTGAAGCCAGCCATGTCGCGCTCCACCACCAGCAGCGAGAAGCCCTTGTGGCCGGCCTCCGGGTTGGTGCGAGCGACCACGACCACCAGGTCGCAGTTGATACCCGAAGAGATAAAGGTCTTGGAGCCGTTGATGATCCAGTCATCGCCGTCGCGCACCGCGGTGGTGCGGATACCGGCCAGATCGCTGCCGGCGCCCGGCTCGCTCATGGCGATGGCGCCGATCAGCTCGCCGCTGGCGAAGCCAGGCATCCAGCGCTGCAGCTGTTCTTCGGTGGCGAGGCTCTTGAAGTAGGGGCCGACGATGTCGTTCTGCAGGCTGACGCCCGGGCAGGCCAGCCCGAACTTGGAGAACTCCTCGACGATGACGGCGTTGAAACGGAAGTCGTCGACCCCGCCGCCGCCGTACTCCTCGGGCATGTTGAACCCGATCAACCCGTACTTACCCGCGGCGACGAACGCCTCGCGGTCCACCAGACGGTTGGCTTCCCACTTCTCGACGTTCGGCAGACATTCCCGCTCCAGGAACTGCCGGGCGGTTTCCCGGAGCTGCTCGTGCTCGGGCTCGAAAACCAGTCTCTTCATTACCTTTTCACTTTCCTGCGGTGCTGGGCTTTACTTGGCTCGCCAGACGGGTTCGCGCTTCTGCGCGAACGCCAGCGGGCCCTCTTTGGCGTCCTCGGTGCGCAGCAAGGTGCCGAATTCCCGGTTGGTGCGCTTCCAGCCGTCCTGGTCGCCGGTCACCACACCGTCGTCGGCGCCGCACGCGACTCGCTTGCTGGCCTGAACCGCCAGCGGCGCGTTGCACGTGATCCGCTCGGCCAGGGCCAGCGCGGCCTCGACCACCGTTCCGTCGGGGACCACCTGGTTGACCAGGCCCCAGCGCAGCGCGTCGGCCGACGACATCGGTTCACCGGTGAACAGCAGCTCGAGGGCCACCTTGCGCGGCAACTGATCGACGATCCGGAACACCCCGCCGGCACCGGCGATCAGTCCCCGCTTCACTTCCGGCAGGCCGAATTTCGCGCTCTCCTCGGCGATCACGAGGTCACTGGCCAGCGCCAGCTCAGTGCCACCACCGAGCGCCGTGCCGTTGACCGCCGCAATGGTGGGCTTGTCGATGAAATGACTGACATAACCGGCGAAGCCCCAGTCCGTGTGGTCCGGGTGAAACAGGTTCTCGCCGCGGGAGATCGCCTTGAGATCGGCTCCGGCACAGAACGATTTGTCGCCGGCGCCGGTAATCACCACAGCCCGAACCTCGGGGTCGTCCTGCGCTGCCTGCAGCGCATCACCGACACCGACGCTCACCGCCTGATTGACCGCGTTGCGGGCCTCAGGCCGGTTGATCGTGATCAGCAGGACGTTCCCGCGACGTTCGGCCAGGGCGCCGGGCGCGATCACCTCGGTCACAACAGCTCCAGGATGGTCGCGTTGGCCTGCCCGCCGCCTTCACACATGGTCTGGAAGCCATACTGAATTCCGTTGTCCCGCATGTGGTACAGCAGGGTGGTCATGATGCGGGCGCCGGAGCCACCGAGCGGGTGACCGAGGGCGATGGCGCCGCCGTTGGGGTTCAGCTTGTTCTCGTCGGCACCGATGTCCTTGAGCCAGGCCATCGGAACCGGGGCGAACGCCTCGTTGACCTCGAACACACCGATGTCGCCTACGCTCAGGCCGGACTTGGCCAGCGCCTTCTGGGTGGCGGGGATCGGGGCGCTCAACATCATCACCGGGTCGGCGCCGGCCAGCACGCCGGTGTGCAGCCGGGCAAGAGGCTTGAGTCCCAACTCTTTTGCCTTCTCCGCGGACATGATCAGCAGCGCGGCCGAGCCGTCGGAGATCTGCGAGGAGTTACCGGCGTGGATGACGCCGTCTTCCTTGAACGCCGGCTTGATGGCGGCCATGGACTCGACGGTGCCGCCGCGGCGGATGCCGCCGTCCTCGGCGACGATATTGCCGTCCTGGTCCTTGATGGCCACGATCTGGTCCTTGAAGGCACCGGCATCCTGTGCGGCAGCGGCCTTTTCATGCGACCGCAGGGAGAACTCGTCGAGCTGGGTGCGGGACAGGCCCCACTTCTCGGCCATCATCTCGGCACCGGTGCCCTGGTTGGGCGTCTGGTCGTACCGGGCGCGGAACGCCTCCGGGTACGGGTGTCCGCCATTGGCGAGAGACGAGCCCATCGGAGTGCGCGACATCGATTCGACACCGCCGGCGACGACGACGTCGTAGTGGCCGGCGACCACACCGGCAGCGGCGAAATGCACCGACTGCTGGCTGGAGCCGCACTGACGGTCCACGGTGACACCGGGAACGGTCTCGGGCCAGCCGGCGGTCAGCACCGCGGTGCGGGCGATGTCGAGGGCCTGCTCACCAGCCTGCATGACGCAGCCCCAGATGACGTCGTCGACAAGAGCGGGGTCGACGCCGGCCCGCTGCACCAGGGCGCCCAGCACCTGGGCCGACAGCTCTGCCGGGTGCACACCCGACAGGGCGCCGTTGCGCTTCCCGACTGGCGACCGGACCGCCTCGACGATGACTGCTTCAGCCACGGACTTCTCCTTCAACAGTGGAATTGACACCCGTAAAGGCACACGTACCTGTGAACATAGAACAGCAGGTTTACTAGGTCAACCTACTGTTTGGTAGCGACGAGTTCGCCGCGACTGGGCGGTACATCGGCGATGACATGGTTTACTGAGTTGCATAAGAAGAAGGCCAGCGCATTCGGTTCAAGGAGGGCCCAGATGGCGCAGACTCCGCCGTTGTCGCCGATGATCGACCCGCGCACCGTGCCATCCTCGGCCAACAGCCCCATCCGGTCCCCCAAAACCGCGGAACTGGTGGCCGGCACCCTACGCCGCATGGTGGTCGACGGTCAGCTCAAGGAGGGCGACTTCCTGCCCAACGAGGCCGAGCTGATGGCGCATTTCGGGGTCAGCCGACCGACCCTACGCGAAGCCGTGCGGGTACTCGAATCCGAGCGC